>JAKONK010000018.1 GCA_022701985.1 Actinomycetales bacterium | reverse complement strand
TCAGCCGTGCACCCGCCGGACCCAGGCCGCGGGGTCGGCGACCTCCTCGGGCCGGGGCAGCGCCGCCGGCGAGCTCCAGACCGCGTTCAGGCCGGTGGTGCCGACCTCGCGGACCACCCCGCGCACGAAGCGGGCGCCGTCGGCGTACTGCCGGAGCTTGGCCTCCAGGCCCAGCCCGTGGCGCAGGGCGGTGTCGAGCAGCCCGCGGCTGGAGCCGCGCCGCGCGGTGAAGCGGCGCCGGATCGTGGCGACGGTGGGCACCACCGACGGGCCCACCTCGTCCATGACGACGTCGGCGTGGCCCTCCAGGAGCGCCATGACCGCGGTGACCTCCGCCAGGGCCCGGCGCTGCTCGGCCGTGGTGGCCAGGTCGAGCAGTCCGGCGCCGGAGCGCTCGTCACCGCTGCCGGACACGGCCCCCCGCAGGCCGCGCACGACGGAGGCGAGGCGCTCGCCGCTCGCACCCGGCGAGCCGAGCAGGTCGCCGGACAGCGCCCGGGCCCGCGAGCGCAGGTGGTCGGCCAGCCAGGGGGCGGCGGCGAACTGCACGCGGTGGGTCTCCTCGTGCAGGCAGACCCACAGGGCGAAGTCGCGCAGGTCGACCCCGAGCTCGCGCTGCACGGCGAGGACGTTCGGGGCGACGACGAGCAGGTCGCCGGTGCCGGGGCCCTCTCCGAGCGCGTCGTACTGGCCGAGCACGCGCGAGCTGAGCAGCCCCAGGAGGGACCCCAGCTGGAGCCCGGTGACGCGCCGGCCGACGCCGAGCCCGCGAGCGCCGGCGGAGGACCGCCGGGAGCGGCTCGAGCGCTGGGCCAGCGCCTCGGTCATCACCGGCGACAGCAGGCTCGCGAAGGAGGCGACGTTGGCCCGGGCCCAGGCGCCGCGCTCGACCACCCGCGCGGGGGGACCGGCGGGCACGAGGAGCTGGCTGACGCGGGCGACGTGGGGAGGGCTCGCGGCGGCGGCCGAGCGCACCACCTCGACCACCCGCTGGGCCTCCTCGGGGCTCACCCGGGGCCCGGGCCGCGCGAGGCGCACGGCCGTCCTGGCGGCGAGGTCCCAGTCGACCAGGCCGCCGTCGTGCTCCCCCGCTGGACCCGCCACGCGCTCACCGTAAGCCGCCGGTCGGCGGGCGGCCCCCCGCCCGCGCGGCGGGTCGGGGCCGGGCCGAGGGCGCACCGGCGGCGTGGTCAGCCCGCGGCAGCGCGGCAGCCGCAGGCGGCGACCGCTCCCACGACGTCGTCGAGCGCGGCGCGCGCGGGGTCGGTGGCCCCGGTCCCGTCGGCGAGGACGGCGAAGGCGAGGAGGCGACCGTCGTCGTCGACCACCGTGCCGACCAGGCTGCTGACCCCGGTCAGGGAGCCCGTCTTGGCGCGGACCCGGCCGGCCGCGGCGCTGGCGGCACCGGGCTCGGTGAAGCGCTCGGCGAGCGTGCCCGTGAGCCCGCCCACGGGCACCGCCGGGAGCAGCGGCGCCAGCGGCGACCCCGCGGACGCCGCCGCGGCGAGCAGGCCGGTGAACACCGCGGGGGGCGCGCTCGAGCCGGAGGACAGGCCGCTGCCGTCGGCGAGCACGACGCCGGTGGTGTCCACGCCCGCCGCGGAGACCGCCGCCAGGACGGCCTGCGCCGAGTCGGCGAACCCCGCCGGGCGGCCGGCGGCGGCCCCGACGAGGCGGGCCAGCGACTCGGCGACGGTGTTGTCGCTCTCCGCGAGGGCGACCGCGACGACGTCGGCGACGGGGGCGGACCGGACCTCGGCGAGCAGGTCGCCCGGCGCCGGGGCGGACGCCGCGCCGGCGCGGGCTGCGGGCGCGCCGACGGAGGCGCCGCGCTCGGCCAGCAGGTCGGCGAACCGGTCGGCGGCGGCGAGGGCGGGGTCGGGGGTGCGCGCGGCGTAGCGGCCGGGGGCCGTGCGCCCGGCGTCGACGGCGAGCGAGGTCAGCGGGGCCACGTAGCCGGCGGCGACGTCGCCGGTGCCCCACCCGCTGCCCACCTGGGGCGAGCCGCCGGTGAGCGAGTCGTCGAGGAGCACGCGCACCGGACCCGTGCCGCGCTCGCGCAGGGCGGCGGCCGCGGCGTCGGCGAGGTCGGCGAGCCCGGCGCGGCCGGTGGTGGCGCCCGGGTCGCCCGCCCCGGCGGCGAGGAGCTGGTCGCCCCCGCCGACCAGGACCACCGTGCCGGGCTCGGCGCCGACGACGACGCGCGTGGGGAGGGTGGTGTCGGGTCCGAGCACCGACAGGGCCGCCGCTGCGGTGAGCAGCTTGGCCACCGACGCGGGGGTGCGCGGCTCGGTGCCGCCCTCGTCGAGCAGCACCCGCCCCGTCGTCGCGTCGACCACGCTCGCGCCGGCGCTGCCCCGCAGGGCGGGTGCCGCCAGGAGCGGGGCGACGGCGGCCGCGAGCGCGGCGGGGTCGGGCGGGGGCGCCGACGGGTCGAGCTGCGGCAGCGCGGTCGGCCGGGGCGGGTCCGCGGCCGCACCGGGCGCCACGGGGAGCGCGGGAGCCACCGGTGCGGGGGCGAGGGTGAGCACCCCGGGCGCCGCGTCGGCGGCGTCAGCCGCGGCGTACCCCCCGACCAGGAGCACCGCGGCGGCGGCCGCCGCCGCAGCGAGCGGGCCCCGCCGGGACCGCCGCTGCGCGGGGCCCGCCGGGGGGTGGGCCGGGGGCGCCTGGTCCGCCGGGGCGGCTCCGGGCGCACCGCCGACCGGGTCGTCCGTGGTGCTGCTGGTCGTGCTGTCGGGTGGACCTGCCACGGGCTCCTCGTCTCACCGGTCCTGCGTGCGGGACACTAACCGGCAGCCGACCGCGACGAGCGGTCTTCTGGTGGGGCGCAGCGGCGCGCCGCGCCCCGCCCTGACGTGCCGTAGCCGACCTGGAGGTCACCGTGGAGTTCGACGTGACGATCGAGATCCCGCGAGGGTCGCGGAACAAGTACGAGGTCGACCACGTCACCGGGCGCATCAAGCTGGACAGGATGCTCTTCACCGCCACGCGCTACCCGGCCGACTACGGCTTCATCGAGGGGACCCTCGGCGAGGACGGCGACCCGCTCGACGCGCTCGTGCTGCTGGAGGAGCCGACGTTCCCCGGCTGCGTGGTGCGGTGCCGGGCGATCGGCATGTTCCACATGCGCGACGAGGCCGGCGGCGACGACAAGGTCATGTGCATCCCCGCGGGCGACCCGCGCATGGCGCACCTGAAGGACCTCGAGGACATCGGTGAGTTCCACCGCCTCGAGATCCAGCACTTCTTCGAGACCTACAAGGACCTGGAGCCCGGCAAGTCCGTCGAGGGCGCCCACTGGGTCGGCCGCGTCGAGGCCGAGGCGGAGATCGAGAACTCGGTCAAGCGCCTGGCCGACCACGGCGGGCACCTGACCTCGGGTCACGACGCGGGCCAGCGGCCCGACGTCCGGGCGCAGTCGGGGCACTGACGCCGCCCGTGGTCACGGCCCGGTGAGGAGCGGCACGAGCTCGGCCAGGTCGCTGACCACGACCGCCGCCCCCGCCACGCGCAGCGCCGCGGGGGCGGTGTGCTCCTGGTCGGGGGCGCAGTAGGCGTAGACGACGGCCCCCGCGGCCGCCCCGGCGGTGACACCGGCCACGGAGTCCTCGACCACGGCGGCCCGCGCCGGGTCGACCCCGAGGGTGGCCGCGGCCAGCAGGTAGACGTCGGGTGCGGGTTTCGTGCGGGGCGTCTCCTGGCCGCTGAAGACCCGGTCGCCGAAGTGCCGGCGCAGGCCCGTGACGTCCAGCTGCATCTCGGTCTTGGCGCGGTCCGCGCCCGACGCGCAGGCCACCCGGTCGCCGTACCGGGCGGCGACGGCCGCCACCAGCTCGGGGGCCCCGGCCACGGGCCGCAGCCCGGCGCGCAGGGCCGCGTCGCGCCGGGCCCGGAAGCCGGTGAGCCACGCGGCGTCGATGCGGACCCCGGTGTGCTCCTCGATCACGTCAGCCTGGTCCATGACGGCCCGCCCCACGAAGCGGTGCAGCGACTCGCGGGCGTCCAGGGCCCACCCCATCTCCGCGAGCATCCCGCGCAGGACCTCGTTGGTGGTCGCCTCGGAGTCGGCGAGGACGCCGTCGCAGTCGAACAGGACGGCCTCGTGGGGCAGGTCGTCCGGGAGGGCGGTCGGGAGGTCGGTCGGGAGGTCGGTCGGCACGCGACGACTCTCCCCCACCGGCTCCGGACCCCGGGTCAGGGCCTGCCCGCCCACGTCATCGAGTTGGCGTACCGCACGGCGGTGGTGCGGACGTCGAGCCCGGTGCGCGGCGCCTCGACCATCTGACCACCGCCGGCGTAGATCGCCACGTGGTAGACCGTCGAGGCGTCGTCGGGGTCGGAGCCGTAGAAGATCAGGTCGCCGGGGCGCATGTCGTCGTAGGAGACCTTGGCGACGGCCCGGTACTGCGACGAGGAGGTCCGCGGCAGCGAGGCGCCGGCGGCGCGGTAGGCCGCGGAGGTCAGCCCGGAGCAGTCCCAGCTGTCGGGGCCGGTGGCGCCCCACTCGTAGGGGTCGCCGATCTGCGTGCGGGCCCACTCCAGGGCCGCCTGCCCCTGCGAGGCGCTCGCCGAGGAGCTGCCCGACGGGACGGGGGCGCGGCCGGCCGAGCCACCGGAGGAGCTCGAGGACCCGGAGGAGCCCGACGAGCCCGAGCCGGCCCCGGTCGACGTGGAGCCCGAGGCGGTCCGGCCCGAGGACCCCGACACCCCCGAGGATCCCGACACCCGGGAGGACGACGGCGCCGGGACCGACTGGCGGCGGGCGCGGTCGGCGCGGGCCTGGGCCTCGGCGCGCTCGCGGGCCTCGGCGGCCAGGCCGTCGGCGCGCTGGGCGGCCAGGGCGGTGCTGATGCCCTGCAGCTGCGCGAGCTGCGCCACGAGGGCACCGCGCTGCTGCTCGGTGGTGGCGACGAGGGCCGTGGCGGCGTCGGCGGCCCGCTGGGCGGCGTCGCGGGCGGCGGTGGCGGCCTCGGCGGCGGTGCGCTGGTCGGCGAGGGCGGCGTCGGACTGCGCCTGCAGGAGCGCTGCGACGGACTCCGCGGCGCGCAGCTGCTCGTAGGCGCGGTCGGTGCGCTGGCCCACCGCGTCGAGCAGGGAGGCGCGGTCGAGCAGGTCCTGGGGGCCGTCGGCGGACAGGAACGCCGAGACCCGGTCGAGGTCCCCGCCGCTGCGGTAGCTGCCGGCGGCGAGGCGGCCGACGGCGGCGCGGGCCTCGGCGGCGCGGGTCTGGGCGGCGGCGGCGGCCTCGGCCGTGGACCTGGCGGCCTCGGTGCGCGCCGCGAGCTCCTCGGTGGCGGCGTCGTACGCCTCCGCCGCGACGGCGGCCTGCACCTGGGCGGCGTCGAGGGCGTCGTTCGCCGCGGCGAGCTGGCCCTGCACCGCCTCCACCTGGGAGGCGCCGTCAGCGGCGGCCTGCCGGGCGGCGTCGACCTGCGCCTGGCTGGGCGTGCGCGGGTCGGCCGAGGCCGGGGCCGTCGCCGGGTCGAGGCCCGGAGCGAGGGCCGTGCCCGCGGTCAGCGCGAGGCAGACGACGAGGAGGGAGGGACGGCGCAGGGCGCCGCCCCTCGCTCGAGGCCGCTGGCCGTGGTCCGCTCCCGCTGGCTGCACCGGTCAGACATCGGCGCCCGGGCCGGGTGCCTTGAGCACCCCGGCCCGGGCGGGCCAGCGCCGAGCGGCGCCCGGCGGGGGCTCAGCCGGCGCGCGAGGTGTCGTCGTCCTCGGCGCCGCCCTGCTCGGACACGCGGTTGAAGCGGCCCAGGAGACCCGCCAGCAGCTCGACGTCGTCATCGGTCCAGCCGCTGAGCATGGCGTGCACGTGGGCTCGGCGGGCGGCGCGCACCTCCTCCACCTGGGCTGCGCCGGCGGCGGTGAGGGTCACCACCTGGGCGCGGGCGTCCTCCGCGTCGCGCGAGCGCTCGACGAGGCCCAGCCGCTCCAGCGTGGCCAGCTGCCGCGAGATCGTGGGCTTGCCGATGCCGAGGTAGGCGGCCAGGTCGGTGGCCCGGGCGCCACCCTCGAGGGCCACGCGGAGCATCAGGCCGTAGGCCCCGGGCTCCAGGTCGGGGTGGAGCTCCCTCGCCAGCTGGCCGGAGATGCCTCGGGCGCGGCGCAGGAGCACGGCGAGCTCTCGCTCGAGGTGCTCCGCAGGTCCGTGACTCACCATGGTGAAGATCATGTCAGACAACCGTCGCGCGCGACCTCGCCCCTCCCCGGGCACAGTGGGTCCGTGAGCTCTCCCGCCGCTCCCGACGCCCTCGCCGCAGCAGCCGAGAGGTACTCCGCGGCGCTGCCGCCGGGACCGGTGGTGGAGGTCGACGTCACCCCCTACGACCGCACGGGCGTGCCCACGGCGGCGGCCACCTGGCGGTCGGCGGGCGACCCCCGCCGCGACGGGCACGGCGTCGGCTACGGGACGTCGGCGCTGGCGGCGAGGGTCGGAGCCCTGGGAGAGCTGGCCGAGCACGCCCTCCCGCTGGAGCCCGACCACCGCCCGGCCCCGGTGACCGGCTCGTACGCCGAGCTGGTCCGCCGCCGCGGCGCCGACCGGGTCGCGGACCCCCGCACGCTCGTCCTGCCGGCCGGGAGCGACGCCGACCCGCGCGACCCGCTGCTGGAGCGGCCGCTGCTGTGGCTGCCCATGACGCGCTGGGGCACCGGCGAGGAGGTGCTCGTCCCGGCCGAGCTGGCCGCACCGAGCGGCGCGGCGGGAGGTGCGCCGCCGTCGGGCGCCTGGCTGACGACGCCGATCTCGAACGGCATGGGCGCCGGCGAGAGCCTCGAGCGGGCGCTGGGCCACGCGATCGGCGAGCTGGTGCAGCGCGACGGCGACACCGTCGACTTCCGCGCCCTCGACAGCGGGGTGGTCGTCGACGAGGCGGGCATCACCGACACCGCCACCCTCGCGCTGCTGCAGCGCCTGCGCGGGCTCGGCATCGACCCCGTCGTCAAGCTGGACAGCACCGAGCTCGCCGTCGTCGTGCACGTGGCCGGCCGCGACGGCAGGGCGGGCGACCCCGGGGTGTCGGGCATCGCTGTCAGCGCCATCGGCGAGGCGGCCCACCCCGACCGCGAGGAGGCCGTCCGCAAGGCGGTGCTCGAGTTCTGCTCCTCGCGGGCGCGGCGCGCGTTCGCGTTCGGGCCCCTCGAGGAGGTCCGGCGGCGCGACCCGGAGCACCTCGCCGCCGAGCTGGCGGTCCCCCTTCCGGAGCAGGAGGCCCGGGCGCTGGAGGCGATGACCGGCTGGGCCGCGCGCACGGGCCCCGACCTGGCGCGGCTGCTCGCCCC
>JAKONK010000276.1 GCA_022701985.1 Actinomycetales bacterium | reverse complement strand
GTCGGCCAGCGTCGACTTGCCGTGGTCGATGTGGGCGATGATGCAGAAGTTCCGGATCAGCTCCGGCGCCGTGGACGCGGGCTGGATGCCCGACGCGGACTGCTGCGGCGAGGGAGTGGGGGGCACGACCCCATGGTCCCACGGGCCGCGGCACCCTCCGCGGACCCCGGCGGCCGCCGGCGGCTCCTGCGCCCGGCGCGCACAGGGGGACGAATCGCCCCTACGGTGACGGACCACCACGAGTCGCCCACAGGCGGTCCGCAGGTCGCCGTCGCCCCGGGAGGTCCCGATGTCCCGCCACACCCCGGTCCGCCCCCGCCCAGGTGCCGGCGCGAGTGCCCGAGCAGGTGCCCGGCGCACCGCGCTGGTGGCCGCGCTCGCCGGCGTCCTCGTGCTCCCGCCGGGCGCAGCCCTCGCCGCGGACCTCGACCCGGCCGCTCCCCCGGCCAGCGACGCGCCGCCCGCGGCAGCGCCGGCTCCCTCCGGACCGACGGCCCAGGACCCGGCCGCCACCGGCACCGCCGCACCCCGCGACGCCGCCGCGCTGCTCACCGCGGCGCAGGCGGAGGGCCTGCAGGTCCCCTCGCTCGACCTCGACGCCCTGACCATCCCGGAGCTGCAGTCGCGCATCGGCGCGGGCGAGCTCACCGCGGCCGGCCTGACCGCCGCGTACCTGCAGCGCATCCGCGACGTCGACCCGCAGGTGGGTGCGGTCCTCGCGCTCGACCCGACGGCCCTGGACCAGGCCCGCGCCAGCGACGCCCACCGCGCCGCCCACGGGGCACGCGGCCCGCTCGAGGGCGTCCCCGTGCTGCTCAAGGACAACATCGGCTCCGCCGGCCTGCCGACGACGGCCGGCTCCCGGGCCCTGCGGGGGAACCTGGCGCCCGACGCCTCGCTGACCGCCCAGCTGCGGGCGGCGGGCGCCGTGGTCATCGGCAAGGCGAACCTCTCGGAGTGGGCGAACTTCCGCTCGACCTCGTCCACCAGCGGCTGGAGCGGCGTCGGCGGGCAGACCCGCAACCCGTACGCCCTCGACCGGGACCCGTGCGGGTCGTCCTCGGGGTCCGGCGCCGGGGTGGCCGCCTCGCTGGCGCAGGTCGCCGTCGGCACCGAGACCGACGGCTCGGTCGTGTGCCCGGCGGCCACCAACGGCGTCGTCGGGGTGAAGCCGACGCTGGGGATGGTCAGCCGCACCGGGGTGGTGCCGCTGTCCCTGGAGCAGGACACCGCCGGCCCGATGGCCCGCCACGCCGTCGACGCGGCCCTGGCCATGGAGGCCCTCGACGCCGCCGACCCGGCCGACCCGGCCACCCTGGAGCGGCCGGGCGGCGTCGACACGTCCTTCGGGCGCCTGGTGGAGGGCAACGGGCCCTCGCTCGACGGGGCGCGCTTCGGCTACTGGGTGCTCGACGCCGAGCAGAGCGCCGCCGTCGACGACGACGTCGAGGCCGTCTACGCCGCCGCGGTGGAGCAGCTGCGGCGGGCGGGGGCCGCGGCCGTCCCCGTGGAGCTGCCCGACCAGGAGGCCGTGGGCGCCGGCGAGGGGCTCGCGCTGGGACCGGAGTTCGCACGCGACATCGGCACCTACCTGGCAGGACGCCCCGGGGAGGTGCCCGACGACCTCGCCGCGCTCGTCGCCGCCAACGCCGCCGACCCCGTCGAGCTGGCGCTGTTCGGCCAGGAGACCTTCGAGGCCGCGCTGGCCGGGCCGGCCGCGGGCTCCGCGCAGGTGGCAGCGGCCCGCGAGGAGGCGCGCCGGCTCGCCCGCGCGTCGATCGACTCCGTGCTCGCGCAGGGCCCGGGCGCCGACGACGACCTCGACGCCGTCGTCGCGCTCACCGGCACCCCGCCGGACCTGCTGAGCTACCAGAACACCGACGGGGAGCCGCCCGCCTTCACCTACGCCAGCTCGACGCCGGCCGCGGTGGCCGGGTACCCGGCCGTCACGGTGCCCGCCGGGTACGCGGGCCCGTCGGCGGCCCTGCCGGTGGGCGTCACCTTCTTCGGCGCCCGGTGGGACGACGTCGACGTGCTCGGGTACGCCGCCGCCTTCGAGGCCGAGGCGCAGGTGCGCCGCGCCCCGACCCTGCCGGCGACGGTCGGCTGAGCCCGGCCCCCGGCGGCGGCCGGACGGCGGGCGGGCGGGCGACCGGGTCGGCCCGGTCGCCCGCCGTCAGGCCAGGCGCGTGATGTCGACCTTGACGACCATCTGCGACGAGGCGGACCCCGCGTAGACGCCCTTCAGCGGCGGCACGTCGGCGTACTCGCGCCCGCGGGCGACGATGACGTGCCGGTCACCGGGGGCGAGGTCGTTGGTGGGGTCCCAGCTGAACCAGTCCCCGGCCCACCACTCGACCCAGGCGTGCGACTCCCCCGTCACCGTGGCCCCGACGGCCGCGGAGGGGTCGGGGTGCAGGTAGCCGGAGACGTAGCGGGCGGGGATCCCCGCCAGGCGCAGGGCGCCCAGGGCGAGGTGGGCGAAGTCCTGGCAGACCCCGGCGCGCTCGCCCCAGGCGTCGGCCGCCCGCGAGTGCACGCCGGTGGCGCCCGGCACGTACCGCACCTCGGCGTGCAGGACCCGGCAGATCTCCGCGGCGAGGTCGTCGGGCGAGGCCCCCGCGCCGGCGAGGGCGCGGACGCGCTCGGCCAGCTCCGGCGGCGGGGTCGTCCGCGCCGACGGCGCGAGCAGCTCGACCATCTCGTCGACCAGGGCCGGGTCGCGCAGGTCCTCCCAGGTGCCGCCCGGCGGCGGGGCGCCCGGCCTGTCGACCTCGACCGTGGAGGTGGCGGTGACGGCGAGCTCGGAGTGCGGCTCGTGGACCTCGAAGACGGTCACCTGGGAGCCCCAGTAGTCGTGGTAGACGTGCTGCCACGGGGCGGGCCGCACCTCGAGGCGCGTGCGCAGCGCCGTCTGCTCCGGCGTCGTCATCGGGGCCACGCGGACCTCGTTGTACGAGCTGGTGACCGGTGCGCCGTAGCGGTAGCCGGTGTGGTGCGCGATGCGCAGGCGCATGCTCACGCCCTGCCCCCCATCCAGGTCAGCGCCTCACCGCTGGAGAAGTAGCGACGGGCGACGGCGTCGCTGGCGGCGGAGCAGGTGCGCTGCACCCGCTCCATCTCGTCGGGCAGGTGGGCCAGCACGTCGGCCAGGGGCCGGTACTCCAGCTCGGCGCGGGTGCGGCCCAGGCGGCGCTGGGCCTCGTCGAAGACGCCGGCGCGCTGACCGCTCGACTCGAGCTCGGCCAGGCAGCGCTCGGCCTGGGCGAGCGCGTGCACCACCGAGCGCGGGAAGAGCCTGTCGAGGAGCAGGAACTCCGCTGCCTCGGTCTCGTCCTCCAGCCCCCGGTAGGTGCGCAGGAACGTCTCGTGGGCGCCGCAGGCGCGCAGCAGGGAGGGCCAGCGGCTGGCCGGCCCGCCCAGGCTCGCCGTGGACGTGATGAGCCGGGCGGTCATGTCGGCCCGCTCGATGCTGCGGCCCAGCACCAGGAACAGCCACCCGTCGTCGCGGCTCATGGTGGAGTCGGCGATGCCGGTGACCGTCGAGGTGCGGTCGCGGACCCACGCGAAGAAGGTGTGCGGGCTCACCGCCCGCCAGCGGCCCGCGGGAACGGTGTTGTAGGCGGTGTTGAGCACCTCCCACATCTCCGTGGAGACCGTCTCGCGGGCGCGTCGGGCGTTCTCACGGGCCCCGCCGATCGAGGCGACGATCGAGGCGGAGGAGTACGGGTCGTACCCGAGCCTGTCGAGCACCGTCCGGCGGTCGGCGGTCGGCGCGGGTGCGCCGTCCTCGCCCGGGGCGCCCTCGAGGGGGGCGCCCATCACCGACAGGAGGTTGGCGCAGGCGGTGCCCTCGTCGATCCACGGGTCCTCGACGAGCAGCTGCAGCTGGACGTCGAGGAGGCGGGCCGTGTCCTCGGCGCGCTCGACGTAGCGGCCGATCCAGAACAGCGCCTCGGCGATCCGGCTCAGCACGTCGCACCCCCCGATCGACGCTGGACCTGCTGCTGGACCTGCTGCTGCTGCTGCTGCTGGTCGCGGACGTCCGCCGCGCCGCCGCCGCCCGGGCCGGCGTCCGGCGGGGCGCTGGGCGCCGGGGGCACCCCGGCCGAGCGGGCGCGCACGGGCGCCGGGTCGTCGGGGCGGTCGTCGGCGAGCACCCAGGTGTCCTTGCTGCCGCCGCCCTGGGAGGAGTTGACCACCAGCTCGCCCTCGGGCAGCGCCACGCGCGTGAGGCCGCCGGGCAGCACCCACACGCGGGAGCCGTCGTTGACCGCGAACGGGCGCAGGTCGACGTGCCGGGGGGCGATCTTCTCGCCCACCAGGGTGGGCACGGTCGACAGGCGCACCACCGGCTGGGCGATCCAGCCGCGCGGGTCGGCCGTGACGCGCGCGCGCAGCTGGTCGAGCTCGACGGCGGTGGCGGCCGGGCCGATGACGATGCCCTTTCCGCCGGAGCCGTCCACGGGCTTGACCACGAGCTCGGCCAGCCGGTCGAGGACCTCCTCGCGGGCCTCGCGCTCCTCCAGGCGCCAGGTCGGCACGTTGGGCAGCACCGGGTCCTCGCCCAGGTAGTAGCGGACCAGGTCGGGCACGTAGGTGTAGAGGAGCTTGTCGTCGGCGACCCCGTTGCCGATGCCGTTGGCCAGGGTCACGTTGCCGGCGCGGGCGGCGTTGACCAGGCCCGGGCAGCCCAGCATCGAGTCGGACCTGAAGTGCACCGGGTCGAGGTACTCGTCGTCGACGCGGCGGTAGACGACGTGCACGGGGCGCAGCCCAGCGGTGGTGCGCATCAGCAGGCGCCCGCCGCGGCAGACCAGGTCGCGCCCCTCGACCAGCTCGATGCCCATGCTGCGGGCCAGCAGCGCGTGCTCGAAGTAGGCGCTGTTGTAGACGCCGGGGGTCAGGACGACGACGGTCGGGTCGTCGACGCCCACCGGGGCCGCGGCGCGCAGGGCCGCGAGCAGCCGGCGCGGGTAGGCCGCCACCGGGCGGATCCGCTGGTCGCTGAAGGCCTGCGGCATCGCGCCCGCCATCGCGCTGCGGTTGGTGAGCACGTAGCTGACCCCGGACGGCACGCGGACGTTGTCCTCCAGGACGCGGAAGGCGCCCTCGGCGTCGCGGACCAGGTCGACGCCGGCCACGTGCACCCGCACGCCGTTGGGCGGCTCGATGCCGGCGACCACGCGGTGGAAGTGGGAGGAGGAGGTGATCACCGAGCGGGGGACGACGCCGTCCTCCACCGCGCGCATCGGGCCGTAGGCGTCGGCGAGGAAGGCCTCCAGCGCCGCGACGCGCTGGGCGACACCGGCCTCGACGACGCTCCACTCCTGCGCGCTGACCACCCGCGGCACCACGTCGAGCGGGAACGGGCGCTCCTCGCCGCCGACGGCGAAGGTGATGCCCTTGTCCTGGTAGGAGCTGGCCAGCGCGTCGGCCCGGCCGCGCAGGTCGCGCACCTCCGTGCCGGCCAGCGCCGCGTGCACGGGGGCGCTGGTCTCGCGCACGCCCCCGTCGGCCGTGAACATCTCGTCCCACGCGCCGCTGGCGAGGGCCGCCTCGGCGTAGCCGTCGAACAGGCCGCCGGCGGCGTCCACCCCG
This sequence comes from Actinomycetales bacterium, assembly GCA_022701985.1. Classification (GTDB taxonomy): domain Bacteria; phylum Actinomycetota; class Actinomycetes; order Actinomycetales; family Quadrisphaeraceae; genus Quadrisphaera. The sequence goes on along the minus strand of JAKONK010000276.1, from coordinate 336 downwards.
TGGCTCGCTCCCGGCGTCACCGTGCGCCCGTCCTGACGTCCATGGCCGGACCGTACCGATCTGAGGGCCGCCGCGGTGCGCTGGTCGGGCAGGTCGCGCGCGCCGGGCGCGTCGTGAGGACGCGCGGGTCGGCCGCCGGTCGCGGGCTGGGCTGGGCGTGGCCGGGTGGTCCCCGCACCACTGGTAGTCTCAGCCGTTGCGCGTGCATCGCCGCGGTCGGACACCGACCGAGCGGGTGCCGCGGAGAGCTTCAGCACCAGCAGCACCTGTCCTGAGAACCGCCCCCTGAATCGCGACGGAGTGACCGGCCCGTGGCCAACATCAAGTCCCAGATCA
>JAKONK010000275.1 GCA_022701985.1 Actinomycetales bacterium | reverse complement strand
CGGAGCGCCACGAGGGCCGCCCCCACCTCGCGGTGGGAGCGGCCCTCATCAGCGGTGGGGCTCGTCAGCTGGGGACGTAGTCGAACGTCTCCGGGTCGGGACCGGTGCGGCCGGCCTCGCCCTTGTCCAGGGCGGAGATGGCGGCGACGTCGGAGTCGGCCAGCTCGAAGTCGAAGATGTCGAAGTTCGCCTGCATGCGCTCCGTCGTCACCGACTTCGGGAAGACGATGTCACCGCGCTCGATGTGCCAGCGCAGCGTGACCTGCGCCGTGGACCTGCCGACGCGCTCGGCGATCTCGGAGATGGTCGGGTCGTCGAGCACCTTGCCCTGGGCGATCGGCGACCACGCCTCGGTGGCGATCTGGTGCTCGACGCCGTAGGCGCGGACCTGCTCGTTGGTGAAGTAGGGGTGCACCTCGACCTGGTTCACCGCGGGCACCACGTCGGTCTCGGCGGCCAGGCGGCGCAGCTGCGACGGCGTGAAGTTCGAGACGCCGATGGAGCGGGCTCGACCGTCGCGGTAGAACTCCTCGAGCACGCGCCAGGTGGCGGGGAAGTCGCCGTCGTACAGCGTGGGCAGCGGCCAGTGGATGAGGAACAGGTCGACCTGCTCCACGCCGAGCTTGCTCAGCGTCTCGTCGAAGGCCTTCCGCGCGTCGTCGGGGCGGTGGAAGCCGTTGTTGAGCTTGCTGGTGATGAAGAACTCGTCGCGGTCGATGCCGGAGTCGCGCACGGCCCGGCCGACGCCCTCCTCGTTGCCGTACATCTCGGCGGTGTCGATGTGGCGGTAGCCGATCTCGATGGCGCGTCCGGTCACCTCGGCAGTGTCCTCCGGCGGCACCTGGAACACGCCGAACCCCAGCTGCGGGATGGTCCGGCCGTCGTTCAGCACGATCGTCGGGACTGATCCGGTCTTCTGCGTCGTGTCGCTCACGACGGTCCCAGTACCCCGCGCGCCGAGATCCACACCTGCCAGGGTCAGACGTCTGACCCGCCGCGGACGAGCCCGGCGACCGCACCGGCCAGCCTGACGACGTCGAGGGCGTCGCTCCCGTCGCCGACCGGCTGCAGGACGACGGACGTCGCCCCGGCCTCCCCGTAGGCGCGCACCAGCGCGGCGACCTCGTCGGGACCCCCCACCAGGGGCGTGGCGGGGCGGTGGTTGCCCCACCCGTCGGCCTCGACGTCGATGCGCCTGCGCGCGTCCTCTCCCACCGCGGACGGCACGAACACGACGACGCGGAAGGCATCGTCACCGCCGCGACCGGTGTGGCCGACAGCCGTCGCGACCTCCTCCGGCGAGGGTCCGGCGTCCAGGATGACGCCGTCACCGCGCTCGCCGGCCAGCGCCAGCGTCCTGGGACCGCGGGCACCCACGAGCAGCGGGGGCGCGACCAGCGGGGGGTGGTCGAGCTGCACGCCGTCGAGGTGCACGTAGCGGCCGTCGACGTCGACCCGCTCGCCGTGCAGGAGGGGCCGCAGCGCCTCGAGGTGCTCGCGGAGGAGGGTCATCGGCGAGCTCTCGCGCGCGCCGACCTGGCCCATCCAGTCCAGCACGCCGTGGCCCGCACCGGGCAGGAACCGGCCCGGAAAGGCCCGGGCGAGCGCGGCCACCTCCATGGCCGTCAGCGCGGCGTTGCGCAGCGGCACGGGCATGAGCCCCAGCCCCACCGAGATCCGCGAGGTCCAGGCGAGGGCCAGGGCCGAGGAGGTCAGCCCTCCGGCCCAGAAGCAGTCCTCCCACAGCCACAGCTCGTGAGCACCGGCCTCCTCGGCGGTGGTGGCGTGCTCGCGCAGGGCCTCCGGCGGCTGCTGCGGGCGCACGACGACACCGACGGCGGGACCACCGCTGGGAACGGTCCGGGGGGCTCCTGCGCTCACCACGCGGTCACCCTGCCACCCCTTCGTCGCAGGCGCCCGCAGGAACGACGGAGGCCCCGACCGCCGTAGCGGTCGGGGCCTCGTCAGTGCCTCAGGTCAGATGGCCTGGACGGTGTCGGCCTGCGGGCCGCGCTGGCCCTGGCTGGCCTGGAACTCCACGCGCTGGCCCTCGGTCAGCTCGCGGTAGCCGCCCTGCTCGGCGATGGCCGAGTAGTGGACGAAGACGTCCGGGCCGCCGTCGTCGGGCTCGAGGAACCCGAAGCCCTTCTCGGCGTTGAACCACTTCACGGTCGCCTGGCCCTCGGCCACGATCGGGCCGCCGCCGCCACGGGGACGCTCGCCGCCACCGCCACCGGCGCGGGGCTCGCGCGGGGCGCGGGCAGCCGGGGCCGGGGCAGCACCGATGGCCTGCACCCAGTCGGCCTGCGGGCCGCGCTGGCCCGGGCTCGCCTCGAACTCGACGGGCTGGCCCTCGGCCAGCTCGCGGTAGCCGCCGTTGTCGGCGATCGCCGAGAAGTGCACGAAGACGTCGGGGCCGCCGTCAGACGGCTCGATGAAGCCGAAGCCCTTCTCCGCGTTGAACCACTTCACGGTGCCCTCGCCAGCGGCGCCGCCGCCGCTGCGCTGGGGGGCCGGAGCGGCGGAGCGACCGCCGCCGAAGCCGCCGTCACGGCCACCGCCGCGGGGAGCCTCACGGCCACCGCCACGGGGAGCCACGGGAGCGCCGCCCAGGGGCTGCACGTCCTCGGCCTGCGGACCGCGCTGGCCGCGGCCCTCGTTGAAGTCGACCCGCTGGCCCTCGTCGAGGGAGCGGAACCCGCCACTGGCAATCGCCGTGAAGTGGACGAACAGGTCAGGCCCGCCGTCGTCCGGCTCGATGAAGCCGAAACCCTTCTCCGCGTTGAACCACTTCACTACGCCCTGGGGCATCCCACAGTCTCCGTCATCTTCGTGTACGTATCTGGCGCGCTGGTAGTACCGGCGGCGCCACCCACCAGTGTGACACCGATCGGGCCCGCTGCACACCACCTGGTGGCGACGGGTTCTCAGCCGGACTCGACCCCCTGCGCCAGGGGCAGCCGCCCCGAGGCACCGGTGGCGGCCCCGGACCCGCGCACCCACCACCGGCACCGGCACCTGCACCGGCAGCGCCCGTCCGCGGAGGTGTCGATCGACGCCGACGCCGAGGACGCCCGGGAGCCGTCAGGTAGCGTCAAGGATTGATTGCTGACGTCGTCAGGAGCGCTGATGGGTTGGACGCTGGAGCAGCTGCGCACGCTGGCCGCCCTGGCCGACGGCGGCACCATGGCCGCCGCCGCCAGCGAGCTGGGGTACACCCCCGGCGCGGTGTCGCAGCAGATGGCGGCGCTCGCCGCCGCCGCGGGGCGGCCCCTGCTCGTGCGGGTCGGTCGCCGCGTGGAGCTCACCGACGACGGGCTGCTCCTCCTCGCGGGGGCGCGCGAGGTGCTGGCGGCCGACGAGCGCGCCCGCTCCGCGCTCGCGGCGCCGCGGGCCGACCGCCGCGCCGTCGTCACACTCGGCGTCTTCGGCTCCGCCGGCAGCGCGGGCTTCGGTCCCACCGCGGCGCTGCTGGCCGCGCGGGCTCCGTGGGTCGACGTGCGCGCGGTGGAGGTCGACGTCGAGCGGGCGCTGGACGCGGTGGCGGGCCTCGACGTCGTCCTCGGCCTGGACCACCCCGACTCCCCCGCGCCGCCGGTGGCCGGCGTGGTGGTCACCGAGCTGGTGCGCGAGCAGTACGCGGTGGTCGGTGCCGCCGGCGCCCTGCCGTCGGAGCCCGCCGCCCTGCGGGAGGTCCTCACCGCGGCCGACTGGGTGCTGCCACCCCTGGACACCGCCTTCGGCCGGGCAGCCCGCACGGCCTGCGCCCGCGCCGGGGTGACGCCGGTGGTGCGGCACACCGTCACCGACACCGCCGTCTCCCTGGCGCTGGCGGAGTCGGGGGCCGGCGTGACGCTGGCGACACCGCTCATGCGGGCGCTGCGACCGACGTCGGGCGACGTGCGCCCGCTGCCCGACCCCTCCGGCGGCCTGCAGCGCCGGGTGGTGGCCCTCACCCGCGCGACGGCGGCGGAGCGCGAGGCCGTGGCGCTGGTGCTCACCGCCCTGCGCGACGCCTTCACCCGCCCCGCCGCCTGACCCGCCGCACGACCAGGCCGCGCGCGGACGGGCGGTCGTGCCGCGGACGCGTAGCGTGGACGGTGCGCGGCGCGGCGCCTGAGCGGCTCCGCTTCCTGCGCCGGGAGACACCGTGACCGACAAGTCGTCCCACAGCAGCAGCTCCAAGGCCTCGGGCAAGAGCATCAAGGAGAAGCGCGCCGACAAGAAGGCCGCTTCCGAGCGCACCACCGCCGTCGACCAGGTGTCGGCGGCCACCAGGCGCTGACGCGCCCCACCGCCCTGCTCCTGCAGCACCCGGGCCGCATGGTCGGGGGGCTGCAGGGGAACAGGGCGGTGTGAGCGGCAGCCAGTCCGACGCGTCCGACCCCTTCGACCTGCAGCGCTTCATCGACGCGCAGGCCGGTGGCACCTACGAGGGCGCGCTCGCCGAGCTGGGGGCGGGGCGCAAGCGCGGCCACTGGATCTGGTTCGTCCTGCCCCAGCTGCGCGGGCTCGGTCTGAGCCCCACCAGCCAGCGCTACGGCGTCACCGGTCTCGACGAGGCCCGGGCCCACGCCGCGCACCCGGTGCTGGGTGCCCGGCTGCGCGAGTGCTTCGCCGCTCTCCTCGCCCTCGACGAGCCCGACCCGGTCCGCGTGCTCGGCAGCGTCGACGCCGCCAAGCTGCGGTCCTGCGCCACGCTCTTCGAGGCCGCCGCCCCGGAGGAGCCCGCCTTCGCCGCCGTCCTCGACCGCTGGTTCGACGGTGAGCGCGACCGGACCACCCTCGACCGCCTCTGAGCCGTCCACAGGTCGTGGCCGTGGGAGCGGACGGCGTCCGCACCGCGCGCCGGCCGCGCCGCCTGCGGACGGCGCGGCCGGGCGGTCAGCGGGCGCGGCGGGCGAGGACTGCGGCCGCCACGAGCACCGCGAGCAGCACCAGGCCGCGGGCGAGGTCCTGCCAGAACGCCGACAGCGCGACGAGGTTCATGCCGTTCGACAGCAGCGTGAAGATCAGCACGCCGACCAGCGAGCCCACCACGCTCGTGCGCCCGGTGCGGCTCAGCGTGGCGCCGATGAACACCGCGCCGATGGCGTCGAGCACGTACAGCTGGCCGCTGAACGGCACGAACCCCGACGACTTCGACGCCAGCAGCACTCCGGCGAGCCCCGCGACCAGTGCGGCCAGGAGGTAGGCGCTGGCCGTGGTGGGGCCGGCGGCGCCGCCCGCGATGCGCGTGGCGCTGGGCTGGTCGCCCGCGGCCGTGAGCACGCGGCCCCACACGGTGGCGCCGAGGGCCGCCGCCACCACGAGCGCACCGACCAGCGCCGCGGCGACCGGCACGTCGAGGCCGAGCACCTGCCCGTTGCCGAGGACCCGGAACCCGTCCGGCGTCTCCCCCCGCGAGAGGTAGATCGGGGCTCCTCCACCGGTGAGCAGCTGCTGCGCGCTGGAGCCGATGAGCCAGACGGCCAGCGTGGCCAGGAAGGGCCGGATCCCGACGACGGTCACCAGCACCGCGTTGACCGCGCCCACCACCAGGGCGCACAGCAGGCCGCCGACCACGGCGACCCACGGCACGTACCCCGCGGCGACCAGCGCCGCCGCGCCGTAGGCGCCCAGGTCGACGGCCACGCCGACGGACAGGTCGATGCCCCCGGCGCGCACCACGACCGTCATCGCGACGGCCGCGAGCGCCAGCAGCGCCGACGACGCCAGCACCACCTGGAGGTTCGAGCCGGTGAGGAAGTTCTCGCTCAGCACCCCGAAGGTGACGACGATGGCGGCCAGGGACAGCGGCGCCAGCAGCTGGGCCGGCCGCGGGCGCTTCCGCTGCCGCTCGGCGCCGGGGCGCGCGCCGGCGGGAGCCGCTCCGCCGGCGGGGCGCTCGGTCGTGGCGGTCATCGCTGCACGCTCCTCTCGCGGACGGCGGCCACGGCCACCACCAGCAGGATCAACAGGCCCTTGACCGCACCGACCCACTGGCTGCCGACGCCGACGAGGGTGAAGCCGTTGGTCAGGGCCGCCACGAACAGCGCGCTGACCAGCGTCCCGGGGATGGTGACGACCAGCCGCCGCGAGAAGACCACCGACATCGAGGCGGTGAGGATGACGTCGAGCAGCAGCTGGTCGCCGACGCCGGGCACGCCCGCCGACAGGCGCGCGGTGAGCAGCAGCCCCGCGAGCCCCGCCAGCAGCGCGGACAGCAGGTAGCTGGTGGCCACGTAGCGCTGCACGGGCACGCCGGCGACAGCGGCGGCCACGGGGTTCTGGCCCGCGGCGTAGGCGCGCACGCCCCACCGGGTGGCGCCGACCGCCGTCGCCGTGACGGCGAAGACGGCCGCCAGCACGACGACGGAGGCGGGCAGCCCCACCACGGAGCCGTCCCGCAGCCAGCCGAAGACGCCGCCGCTGACCGGCACCTTGACGTTCTGCGTCAGCACGAGGGTGACGCTGCTCGCGACGGCGCCGGAGGCGAGGGTCGCCAGCAGGGGCCGCACGCCCAGCACCACGGCGGCGGCGTTCACCGCGCCGACGACCAGCGCCACGAGCAGCGCGACCGGCAGGGCGAGCACGACGGAGGTCCCGGCCGCGGTGAGCACCGCCGCGACGACGCCCGACAGCCCCACCACGGCACCCGTCGACAGGTCTATGCCACCGCGGAGCACGTCGTCGCCCCCGGTGATGAGCACGACCGCCATCCCGAAGCCGGCGATCGCGAGCACCGCGCCCTGGGTGAGCACCGTGACGGCGTTCGACGCGGTGGGGAAGACCGGGGAGAGCAGGGAGAAGGCGACCAGCTGGGCCGCGAGCGCGGCGTAGCCGACCCAGACCAACCAGGGCGGTGCGCCGCGGCGGCGGGGCCGCGCCCGCGCGTCGGCCGGGGGGCTCGTCGGGGTCTGCGGGGTCTCGGTCACGAGGGTCACGCGGGCACCTCCTGCTGCTGGTCCCGGCGGTCGGAGGAGCGCTGGCCGGAGGAGATCGCCAGCAGCCGCTCCACGCTGAGCTCGGCGCGCGCCAGCTCGGCCACCTGCTCGCCGCGGTGCAGCACGAGGACGCGGTCGGCGAGGCCGACGAGCTCCTCCAGGTCGGTCGTGATGAGCAGCACCCCGGCTCCGGCGTCGACCTGCTCCTCGATGCGCGCGTAGAGCTGCTCGCGGCTGGCGACGTCGACGCCCGCGGTGGGCTGGTCGAGCACGAACAGCCGGGACCCGCGGGCCAGCCACTTGGCCAGGACCACCTTCTGCTGGTTGCCGCCCGACAGGGAGCCTGTGAGGGCCTCGGGGTCGGCGGGGCGGACGTCCGTCCGCTCCACCCACCGCTCGGCGACGGCGCGCTCGCGGCGCGGGAGCAGCAGGCCCCAGCGGCTCACCTCGCCGGTGGCGACCAGGCCGATGTTCTCCCGGACGGTGGCGCGCACGACGATGCCGTCGCGACGGCGCTGCGCCGGGACGTGGGCACCGCCGGCCCTCACGAAGGAGCGGCGCGAGCGCACCCGGCGCCCGCCGAGGCCGACCCGCCCGGCGGCTCCGCGGGCGGTGCCGCCGGTGGTCACGGCGTCGGCGAGGGCCTCCACGCCGGAGCCGATGAGGCCGGTGACCCCGACCACCTCGCCGGGCAGCACGCGCAGCGACAGGCCGGTGAAGGCCCCGGGGGCGGTCAGGCCGTCGACGGAGAGCAGCGGCTCGCCGTCGGGGCGGCGCTGCTCCCGCTCGCCCAGACCCGCCACCTGGTGGCCGACCATCAGCTCGACCACGCGGTCCAGCAGCGCGTCGCGCTCGGCGTCCGCCACGCGCGCGCCGTCGTCGTCCTCTCCGGACCTCAGCGAGACCTCACCCGCGGTGCGGCCGTTGCGGAGCACGAGCACCCGGTCGGCCAGGTCGCCGACCTCCTGCAGGTAGTGGGAGATGTAGACGACTGCGACGCCCTCGGCGGCGAGCCGGCGGACGGCGTCGAAGAGCAGCGCCGCCTCCGACGCCGCCAGCGAGGCCGTCGGCTCGTCGAGCACGAGCACGCGCGGGCG
>JAKONK010000270.1 GCA_022701985.1 Actinomycetales bacterium | reverse complement strand
CTCCCCCGCCGAGGCCGAGTACGACTACGCGAGGAAGATGCCGGCGGGCTGGCGCGGTGCCGCGGAGAACATCGCCTTCAACGGGGGCAGCGGCTCCGGCATGCACGCGATGTGGATGGGCTCGGCGGGGCACCGCGCCAACATCGACGGCGCCGCCTACGACTCCGTCGGGTACGGCGTCTCGTACGACGCCGCGGGCCGGATGTGGGGCACCGTCGTCTTCGGCGACTACTTCGCGGGCCCGTGGGCCGGCACACCCTCCGCGAGCCCCTCAGCCAGCCCGGCCAGCAGCCCGGCCGGCAGCCCGACCAGCAGCCCGACCAGCAGCCCGAGCAGCCCGGTCGTCCCGACCCGCGCCGTCGTCGGGGCCGACCGCTACGCCACCGGCGTGGCCCTCGCGCAGGTGGTGGCGCCGGCTCCGACGGCGGTGGTCCTCGCCTCCGGCGAGCGGCTCGTCGACAGCGTGCCCGCGGCACCCCTGGCCCGGAAGCTCGGCGCCCCGCTGCTGCTCACCGCGGGCGGTGCGCTGTCGCCCGAGGTCGCCGCGCACCTGCGGGCCACGCCGTCGGTGACGAGGGTCGTGCTGGTCGGTGGCGAGCAGGCCCTGGCCCCCGAGGTCGAGGTGGCGCTGCGGGGGCTGGGGCTGCAGGTGGAGCGGGTCGCCGGTGCGGACCGGTACGCCACCGCGCTCGCCGTCGCCGCCCGCCCCGAGCTCGCGGGCAGCCCCACGGCCTACGTCGCCCGCGGCACCGGGACCCTCGCGGACGCCGTCGCCGTCGGCGGTACCGCCGCGGCGCTCGGGGCCCCGGTGCTCCTGGCGCCGTCGACGCCCGGCGAGGTGGCGCCCGCGGCGGTGGCGGCGACGCAGGACCGCCGGGTCGTGGTGGTGGGCGGGACGGCGGCGGTGCCCGACGCCGTGGCGACCGCCCTGGGCGCCGACGAGCGCCTCCAGGGCTCCGACCGGTACGCCACCGCGGCCGCGGTGGCCGACCACGCCGTGGCCGCCGGGGTCAGCGCGCAGCGGGTGCTCGTCGCCAGCGGTGACGACGCCCGCCTCGCCGACGCCCTGGTCTCCGGCGGCGCCGGTGCGGTCACCCTGCTGGTCCGCCCCTCCGGGTGGGGGACGACGACGACGTCGTGGCTGAGCGGCCACGGCGTGCGCGAGGTGCTCGCCGTCGGCGGGGGCACCCCGACCCGCTGAGGTCCCGCCGGGGACCCGCGGACCGGCCGGCCGGTGCGCTCCCCCGGAGGTTCACCGGCAGTTCCGGCGGGGTGCCTTGTCGGCGGGGCGGGCCGGGCTCTACGTTCCCGCTCTCCGCACCACGGGACGGGCGCTCGCCCGCGACGACGCGGGCTCCCCCACCAGCAGCTGAGCACCGACGGAGCGCCCCGTGCCCACCCCCGCGAACACCCCCGCCGCTGCAGCCCGGACCGCCCGCGTCGCCGCGGTCCAGCTGGCACCGGTGATCCTCGACCTCGCCGGGAACGCGGCACGGGCCGCCGCCGCGGTCCAGGGGGCGCTGGACGCCGGCGCCGACGTCGTCGTCCTGCCGGAGCTGTGCACCAGCGGGTACCTGCTGGCCGACGAGGCCGAGGCCCGCTCGGTGGCGGTCCCCGCCGACTCGCCCCTGCTGGCGGCGTGGGCCGCGGCGTGCCGCACCCGGCCGGGGGCCGTGGTGGTCGGCGGGTTCTGCGAGCTGGCCGCCGACGGTCGGCTGCACAACAGCGCGGCCGTGGTCGACGCCAGCGGCGTGCGCGCCGTCTACCGCAAGGCGCACCTGTGGGACGTCGAGCGGCTGCTCTTCACCCCCGGTGACGCGGCACCCCCCGTGGTCGAGACCGCTCACGGCCGCATCAGCACCGTCATCTGCTACGACCTGGGCTTCCCCGAGTGGGTGCGCACCGCCGCCCTGGCGGGGGCCGACCTGCTCGCCGTCCCGACCAACTGGGCCCTCGGGCCCTGCCCGCCCGGGGAGCGCCCCGTCGGGCACCTCGCCGCGATGGGCGCGGCCCGCGCGAACCACCTGGCCATCGCCTGCGCCGACAGGTCGGGCCGCGAGCGCGGCCTGGACTGGACCGAGGGCAGCGCCGTCGTCGGGGCCGACGGGTGGGTGCTGAGCGCTCCGGTCACCGGGGTGGGCACGGCGTGGGCCGACGTCGACCTGCGCGCCTCCCGCGACCGGCGGCTGGGCGCCGTCGGGCACCTGTGGGGAGACCGCCGCCCCGACCTGTACGGGGCGCTCGTGGGCCCCGTGGTCCTGCCGCGCACCGAGGTGCTCCTCCCCGCCAGCTGACCCGGTCCCGGCGCAGGGCTGGCGCGGGACGGGCCGCCTGGCGAGCATGACGAGGTGAGCGGCGAGGGGGCTGGCGAGAGGACCGGCGGCAGCGCCGACCCCGGTGACGACCTCGACGTCGACCTGGACACCGACCTGGACACCCATCTCGACGCCGACCTCGACACCGAGCCGGGGCCGCCCGGGCCACCGGTCCCCCGGGCCGCGGGCGCTCCGGGCCGCTCGCGCCGACGCCGCGTGGCGCTCGTCACCGGGGTGGCTGCCGCGCTCGCCGTGGCGGCCCTCGGCGTGGGCTCGCTGGCGGGGCGCGCGGCTGACGAGGGGAGGCCGCTGCTCTCGGGCCGCGCCAGCGCCGAGGAGCTCTTCCCCGTGCTCGACCAGGAGGCACCACCGGGCAGCGGCTACTCCGGGACGACGCTCATGACCAGCCTCGGTGTGGACCCCTCCACCCCCAGGCGCGTCGCCAGCACCTCGACCGCGGACTTCTGGGTGGCGCGGACCGGCGACGGGCGCGTCTGCCTGCTGGCGCGCGACACCCGCGACACCGAGGGGCTGGGCGGCACCTGCGGCACCGCGGCGGAGGCCGCGGTGGGGCTGCGGCTGCCCGCCGGCGAGGGGGTCAGCGCCGTGCTGCTGCCACCGGCGGCGGCCGACGGGTCGGACAGCGCCGACGCGCTGGTGGCCGAGGGCTACCAGCGCGCGGGTGACTCCCTGTGGGTCGACGGCGACACCGCGCGCCGCACCGCGGAGGACCTCGTCGACGCCGCCTCGGACCGGGTGGTGGTGGTCCCCTCGCAGGCCGAGGAGGGCAGCTCACCCCTGCCGGTGTTCCTCACCCAGCGCGACGCCACCCACGCCGTCGTCCTGGCGTGCCTGCAGCCGCTGGCCGCGCCGGTGGAGGTCACCGTCGCCCGGGGAGCGCCCCAGAGCGTCGAGTGCAGCCGGGACGCGGCCTTCGTGCGCTTCGAGGGGACCGGCGGCCCGGTGCGCGTCGACGTCGACGCGCCCGAGGGACTCCTGTGGGCTGCGGGGGTCGTCCGGTGCTCGGGGTCGCTGCAGGGCCCGGTCTGCTGACCGCCACCGCGCCTGGGGCAGGGTCGGGGCGTGGACGTGACCGAGATGACCCAGCTGCTCCGCGACTTCTCCGCCGAGCGGGAGTGGCAGCGGTTCAACACCCCGCGCAACCTGGCGCTGGCGGTGGTCGGGGAGGTCGGCGAGGTGGCCGAGCTGTTCCAGTGGCTGACCGACGACGAGGCCGCCGCGCCCGACGAGCAGCTGCGGCACCGGGTCGGCGAGGAGATCTCCGACGTGCTCGCCTACCTGCTGCTCCTGGCCGACGCGGTCGGCGTCGACGTCGCGGCCGCCTTCACCGCCAAGCTCGCCGCCAACGCCGAGAAGTACCCGGTGCACCTGGCGCGCGGGAGCGCGGCCAAGTACACCGAGCTCGGCTGACGGCCCCCGGAGGTCAGCGGCCGGGCCCAGCGGGCCGGGCTCAGCGGGCGGCGGCCCCGGAGCGCTTGTCGGCGAACATCCGCTGGTCGGCGGCGTGCGCCAGGGCCGCGAACCCGTCGCCGTCGGCGGGGTGCAGCGCGACGCCCGCGCTCACCCCCACGGACACGCGGCCGCCCGAGGGCAGCTCGACGGGGCGCTGCAGCTCCGCGCGCAGGGAGGCGACGACGGCGGCCGCCTCCTCGTGCGCCGACCCCGGGGCGAGGCCGGGCAGCGCGAGGAGGAACTCGTCGCCCCCGAGGCGGCACACCAGGTCGCTGCGGCGCAGGCGCCTGCGCAGGCGCTGGGCCACCGCGACGAGCAGCTCGTCACCCGCGGCGTGGCCGTTGGCGTCGTTGACGGCCTTGAAGCCGTCCAGGTCGAGCAGCACGACCCCCACGGCGCCGCCACCGGCCCGCGCCTCCCACAGCACCGTCTCCAGGCGCTCCTCGAACCGCCGGCGGTTGGCCAGGCCGGTGAGGGCGTCGGTGAAGGCCAGCTGCTCGATGCGCGCCAGGTAGGCGGCGCTGCGGTCGCGCTCGGCGACGAGGTCGCGCTGGGCGGCCACCCGCTCGGACACGTCGGTCTGCACCCCGACGTACTGCACCAGCCGGCCGTCGTCGTCGTGCACCGGGGCGAGGTGGATCTCGTTCCACCACGGCTCGCGCTCCGCACCGCGGTGGTTCAGGAGCACCCCGCTCCAGTCGCGCCCGGCCCTGATGGCGGCGCGGATGGAGCTGACGGCGTGCTCGTCGGTGTCGGGGCCCTGGAGGAACCGGCAGTTGCGGCCCAGGACCTCCTGCGCCGGCAGCCCGCTGAGCCGCTCGAAGGCGGGGTTGACGTAGACGATCGGCTGGTCGGGCAGGGCGAGGTCGGCGATGCAGACCCCGCTGGTGCTGGCGGCCAGGGCGCGGCGCAGCAGCTGCTCGACGGCGGGGCCGCCCCGGGCGAGCAGCTCGGGCAGCACCTGCGGGCGGGCGGCCGGGGGCGCGGTGCGGCTCGCCGGCCGGGCGAGCGGCTGGACGGCGGGCTGGGCGGTGAGCTGGGCGGTGAGCTGGGAGGCGGGCGCCTGGGCGCTGACGCGGGCCAGCAGCGACCGGCCCGCCGCCGCGACGGTGCCGCGCTCGTAGGTCAGGGCGTACTCGAAGCGCCGGTGGGCGTCGGGTCCCTCGTCGCCGAGGTCGCGCGCCAGCAGCGCGGCGCTGAAGTGGGGTGCCAGGACGACGACGTCCCACTCCCCGCGCACCGGGTCGTCGGCGGGCAGGTGCGCCCCGCGCACCCCGGGCAGCGGCTCGGCGGGCAGGTCCTCGCCGAGCGCGCACACGAAGGCGGTGCGCTCCACGAGGTCGCGGTAGCGCCCGGTGGTGGCGGGGGTGAAGTGCCTGGCCTCCTGGAAGGTGGAGGCGACCACGCAGGTGCTGCCCAGGCGCAGCGCCTCGCGCTCCAGCTGCTTGCTCAGCTCCACCAGGAGCTTCTTGGGCGCCTGGCGCAGCGCGGTGCCGGGCGGCAGCAGCGCGAAGGGGCTGGTGGCGGTGGGCGCCGACGTCGTGGGGACCACCAGCGGCGGGGGCGGCGGCAGCTGCAGCCGGCCCGTCGGGCGGCCCTCCACCGCCTCGCGACCGGGCGCGGGGCGCCCGAAGTGCCACCCCTGCCCCAGGCTCGCGCCGAGCGCGAGCGCCAGGCGCAGGTGGCGGACGTCCTCGATGCCCTCGGCGAGGACGACGGCGCCGCTCTCCTCGGCGTACGCGTTCACCGCGTTCATGACCTGGGCGACGTCGGGGCCGGGGGCGTCCTGCACCAGGCGCAGGTCGAGCTTGACCACGTCGGGGCGAAGGAGCGGCATGAACGCCAGCGACACGTCGTCGGCGCCGACGTCGTCCAGCGCCACCGACCACCCGGCCTCGCGGATCCTGTCGACGGTGCGCAGCAGCTCGGCGGGCCGGTGCGCGAGAGCGCGCTCGGTCAGCTCGACGACGACGCGCAGCTGCTCCGGCGTCGCGGCCGCGATGGCGAGGAGCTCGTCGAGCGGGGCGCTGTCGAGCACCTCCGGCTCCACGTTGACGAACAGCGTCAGGGGCGCCACCAGACCGTGCTCGACGGCGCCCCGGAAGGCCGCGGCGCGGCAGGCGGCGTCGAGCTCGCCCAGCAGCCCGTGCTCGCGGGCGACGCCGAACAGCTGGGCCGGTGTGTGCAGGTCGGAGCCGACGGGGCCGCGGGCCAGGGCCTCGCAGGCCACCACCTCGCCGGTGGCGAGGTCGACGATCGGCTGGAAGTGGCTGGTGAGACCGCCCTCGCCCAGGAGGCGCAGCAGTGCGTCAGCGGTGGTGATGGTGACCCCCCGAGGTCTCCCGTCGGCTCGTGGCCGCGGGTGCGTGCGGCCGGATCTCGGCCCTGGTCCCCCATCGGCA
>JAKONK010000267.1 GCA_022701985.1 Actinomycetales bacterium | reverse complement strand
GTGAACGGCTTGGCGATCAGGAACAGCGCACCGGCCGCCGAGGCGGTGGAGCGCATGTCGTCCGAGCCCTCGGAGGTGACGAACCCGAAGGGGACCGCCGAGCCGGAGGCGCGCAGCGCCCGCAGGCACTCGATGCCGGTCATCTCGGGCATGTTCCAGTCCGACAGGACCAGGTCGGGCGCCTCGGAGGCGACCTTCTCCAGGGCTTCGCGGCCGTTCTCGGCCTCGACCACCTCGTGGGAGTCGTACCCGGCCTGGCGCAGGGTGCGGATGACGATCTGCCGCATGACGCGGCTGTCGTCGGCGACCAGGATCTTCATGGTTCCTCCCGGGTGTGGATCACGCTCGTGGTACCCCCATCGGCAGACACCGTCCCGACCTTCACCCCTCGCGCCCGGTCTTTCTGCGGCCCGTGTCACACGCCGGCCCGCCGCGGTGCTGAGGAGGTGTGGACGCCGCAGACCGGACCAGCACCGGACCCCCGGGGCCGCCGCTCGCCCTCGCGGCACCGGCGCGCACCCTGGGGACGGGCCGCACCCGCGCGCCCGCGGGAGGTGGCGCGCTGGACCTGAGGCCCGACCTCGAGGCGGTGTTCCGCCGCGACCACGCCCTCGTCGTGGGCGTCGCCGCGCGGGTGCTCGGCGCCAGCGCCGACGCGCGGGGCCAGGCCGAGGACGTCGCGCAGGAGGTCTTCCTCGCCTTCGCCCGCTCCAGGGTCCCCGCCGACCGGGCGCGCGGCTGGCTCTGCGTCGCCGCGACGCACACCGCCCTCAACGCGCTGCGCACCCGCCGCCGCCGGGCGGCCCGCGAGGACGCGGCCCTGAGCGGCCGGGCCGCGGACGAGGCCGTCGCCGGGGACGTCGCCGACGACGTCGTCGCCGCCGAGGAGCGGCGCGGCGTGCGCGACGCCCTCGCCCGCCTGCCCCGCAGGCAGGCCACGGCCCTGGTGCTGCGGCACAGCGGCCTGAGCTACGCCGAGGTCGCCTCGGCCCTGCACCTGTCACCCACCAGCGTCGGGACCACGGTCCGGCGCGCCGAGAGCGCACTGCGCGAGGAGCTGAGGAATCGTGCGTCATCCCGCTGAGGGCGTCCTGCGCCGCGTCGTCGACGAGCCCGCCGGCGTCAGCGACCCCGACCACCAGCACGTCGCCGCCTGCGCGCGCTGCCAGCGCGTGCTGGGCGAGGTCCGGGCCGACGCCGGTGCCGCAGCCGGTGTGCTCGCCGTCGCAGCCCCGGCGGGCCACGGGGTCGCCGGTGCCCGCACCGACGCCGCGTGGCACCGCCTGCGGTCCGCCGCAGCGGACGGTGCAGCGGACGGCGCGCCCCGACCCGGCGCGGCGACGGGCTCGTCGAGGGCGCAGCGCTCCCGCGGCTGGCTGCGCCGTCCGGGCGTCGTGGCGCTCGGCGTCGCCGTCGTCGTGGCCGGTGCCAGCACCGCCGCCGCGTCGGACTGGTTGCGCATCTTCCAGGCGGAGAGCGTGCAGCCGGTGAGCTTCACCTCCACCGACCTGGTGGACCTGCCCGACCCCAGTGCGTTCGGCGAGGCCGTCTCCGGCGAGGAGGTGAGGGTCCGCACCGTCGACAGCGCCGAGGCCGCCGAGGCGGCGACCGGCATCGCGGTGCCGCGGGTGGCCGAGCTGCCCCGCGGGGTCACCGGCGAGCCGACCTACCAGGTGGGCGAGCAGGGGAGCTCGAGCTTCACCTTCTCCGCCGCCCGCGCCGCGGCCTCGGCCGAGGCCGCGGGCGAGGACCTGCCCCCGGTGCCCGCCGGCCTCGACGGCACGACGGTGCGCCTCACCGCGGGCCCCGGGGTGCTGGCCACCTGGTCGTCGTCGACGGGCCTGCCCGCGCTCGCCGTGGCCCGCGGCGTCGCCCCGACCGCCGACTCCAGCGGCGCGCCCTTCGGCGAGGTCCGCGACTACCTGCTGTCGCTGCCGGGCCTGCCGGCGGACGTCGCGGCGCAGCTCGCCACCTTCACGGGTGACGGCTCGACCGGCTCGACCCTCCCGCTGCCGGTCCCGGCAGACCGGGCCACCACGGGCACCGCGGACGTCGACGGCGTGCCCGCCACCACCGTCACCGCCCGCGACGGCAGCACGTCGGCCGTGGTCTGGACCCAGGACGGCGAGCTGACGGCGGTCGCCGGGACCCTCAGCACCGACGAGCTCCTCGCGGTGGCCCGGGGCCTGCGCTGATGGCTCCCGGGGAGCACCACGCGGCCGACGCGTCCCCAGCGACCTCCCCGGCGGCGTGGTGCTCCCACCTGCGCAAGCGGTTCCGCCGCCACCAGGCCGTGCACGACGTGTCGCTGCAGGTCGGGCGCGGTGAGGTGGTGGGTCTGCTCGGGCCCAACGGCGCGGGGAAGACCACGGTCATCAAGATGCTGCTGGGCCTCGTCCGCCCTGACGAGGGCGAGGTGCTCCTGCTGGGCCGCCCCGTCGACGACCCGGCCGCCCGCGCCGGCGTCGGCTACCTGCCCGAGCTCTTCCGCTACCAGCCGTGGCTGACCGCCGCCGAGGTCGTGGCGCTGCATGCGCGCCTGTCGGGGGCGTCCGTGCCCGCGGCGGAGCAGCGCGAGCGGCTCGCCCTCGTGGGGCTGGGCCAGCGCGGTGACGACCGGGTCGGTGGGTTCTCCAAGGGCATGCAGCAGCGCCTGGGCCTGGCCGTGGCGCTGGTGGCCCGCCCCGCGTTCGTCGTCCTGGACGAGCCGACCAGCGCCCTCGACCCCGTCGGCCGCGCCGACGTGCGCGACGTCGTGCTCGGCCTGCGCGAGCAGGGGACCGCGGTGCTGCTGAACTCCCACCTCATCGGCGAGGTCGAGCGGGTCTGCGACCGGGTGGTCATCCTCGACGGGGGTCGGGTCGCGGCTGCCGGGACCCTCGCGGAGCTGCTCGGGCAGCGCCGCCTGCGCCTGGAGCTCACCGGCGTCAACGCCGCGGCCGAGCAGCGGCTGGCCGCCACCGGTCCCGTCGAGCGCGAGGGCGCCACCTGGACCGTCGTGCTGCCCGTCGACGACGACGGCGCGCTGGTGCCCGCCCTCGTGCGCGACCTGGCAGCCCTCGGGGTGGCCGTGCACGCCGTCGAGCCCGTGCGCGTCAGCCTGGAGGAGCGCCTGCTCGGCATCCTCCGCCACGACGGGCAGCCCGAGACCCATCACCAGGTGGTCTCGCGATGAGCCACCAGCTGCGCAGCACCGGCGTCATCGCCCTGCTGACCCTGCGCGAGGCCGCCCGCCGCAAGGTGGTGCTGGCGCTCGCCGCCCTGACCGTGCTGCTGCTGGGCCTGGCGGGCTGGGGCTTCTGGCGCCTGGGCGCCGAGCTGACCAGCGGTGAGGCGCGGGTGGCCGCCTCCCAGGTGCTGAACCTCGTGCTCTTCGGGCTGAGCCTCATCGCGGCGCTGGGCACGGCGTTCCTCACCGGTCCCACCGTCGCGGGGGAGACCGAGTCGGGGGCCGCGCTCGCCGTCCTCGCCCGACCGGTGCGCCGCTCGGCGTACCTGCTCGGCAAGTGGCTCGGGCTCGCGGTGTTCGGCGGCGTCTACGTCGTGGTCGCTGCGTCCGCGCTGTGCCTGGTGGTGCTGTGGGCGGTGGGGTACTGGCCACCAGACCCGGTGGCGGGCCTGCTGCTGCTCGCCGGCCAGACGGTGGTGCTGCTCACGCTGGCGCTGCTGCTGTCGACGGCGGTCTCGCCGATGGCGTCCGGCGTCGTGGCGGTCGGCCTGTTCGGCGCCACCTGGATCTCCGGCGTGGTCGGCGGGGTCGGTGTGGCGCTGGGCAACGAGGGCGTGGCGCGCGTGGGGGAGGTCAGCCGCGTCGTCCTGCCCACCGACGGGCTGTGGCGCGGGGCGATGCACGCCTTCCAGGACCCGTCGGCGCTGACCGCGATGGGCGCCGGCGCGGAGGCGTTCCCGTTCCTCTCCACCAGCTCCCCGACGCCGCTGTACCTGCTCTGGTCGGCGGTGTGGGTGGCGATGGTGCTCTGGGTGGCCACCACCGCCTTCGCCCGCAAGGACCTCTGAGCGATGCTGGGGGCGGCCACCCCCGACGGCGGCGGTGGCCCGTCACGAGCGCGGAGGTCCCAGTGCGTGCAGCGTTCCTGCCCGGAGGCAGCCAGGTCGACCTGCGGGAGGTGCCCGACCCCGAGGTCGGCCACGGGCAGGTGCTCGTGGCCACCCGCGCTTCCACCATCTGCGGCTCGGACCTGCGCGCCATCTACCGCGAGCACCTGGGCGAGGGCCCCGAGGCGTACCAGGGCGTCGTCGGGGGGCACGAGCCCGCGGGGCGCGTCGTCGCGGTGGGCTCCGGGGTCGAGCGGATCGCCGTCGGAGACCGCGTGGTCGTCTACCACATCAGCGGCTGCGGCCAGTGCGACGAGTGCCGCGCCGGCTACCAGATCTCCTGCACCGGGGTGGGCCGCGCGGCCTACGGCTGGCAGCGCGACGGCGGCCACGCCGACCTGCTCCTGGCCGAGGAGCGCGACCTGCTGGTCCTGCCCGACGAGCTCAGCTTCCTGGACGGGGCCGTGGTCGCCTGCGGGTTCGGCACCGCCTACGAGGCGCTGTGCCGCGTGGACGTCTCCGGGCGCGACCGGGTGCTCGTCACCGGCCTGGGTCCGGTGGGCTGCGCCGTCGGCCTGCTGGCCAAGGCGATGGGCTCGCCGCTGGTGGTGGGCACGGACCCCAGCCCGGAGCGCCGCGCGCTGGCCGTGGAGCTCGGGGCGGTCGACCAGGCGGTGGCCGGTTCCGACGAGGAGCTCGACGCCCTGCTGCCGGGCCCGGGCGGCGGGGGCGCGGAGGTCGCCGTCGACTGCTCCGGCAGCGGCCGCGGCCAGCTGACCGCGCTGCGCCACACCCGCCGGTGGGGCCGGGCGGCGCTGGTGGGCGAGGGGGGTCAGCTCACCGTCGACGTCTCCGAGGTGCTGATCCACCGCCAGCTCACCGTGCACGGCTCCTGGGTCACCTCCACGGGCCGCATGAGCGAGCTGCTGCGCAACCTGGTGCTCTGGGGCCTGCACCCCGAGCGGCTGGTCAGCGACACCTTCCCCATCGACGACGCCGCACGCGCCTACGCCGTGGCCGACGCCGCGCAGGGCGGCAAGGTCGGCCTCACCTGGCCCGACGCCCAGGGCGGGTGAGGACGACGACGGCGGCGCCCACCAGCACGCCGAGCAGCGTCTCCAGGCCGCGGTCGGCCAGCAGCGCCCCCACCGGCACGGGGTGCGCCAGCTGGCCGACCAGCAGCGCCAGCGGCGTGATCGCGAGCATCGCGGCGCCGTAGTGGCGGGTGACGAGCAGCTCGGCCGCCACCTGCAGCGCCACGGCGACGGCGACCGTCGCCCACGTGCCGAGGGGCAGGGCCAGCAGGGCGCCCGCCAGCACCAGGCCGCCCAGGGTCCCGACCACGCGGTGCGCGGCCCGGAGCAGCTGCCCGCCCAGGGTGGCGGCGGCCATCGGCACCACGGCGGCGACCATCGCCCAGTACGGGTGCTGCCCGGGGGCGGCCGTGGCCAGCGCCCCCGCGACCAGGACGGCGACACCGCACCGCACGGCCTGGACCCGCTGCCGCGACGCGGGCGGGGGAGCTGCGTGCGTCATCGCCGCGCGGGCCGGTGCCGCGCGCCGGGCGGGCAGCGCCCCGCTGACCGCGCTGACCACCAGTGCGAGGGCCGCGGCCCCGACGGCGACGCCCACCGACGCGGCCGCCTGCGCCAGGTCGGGCCGGGCGACCGCTGAGCAGGCGCCCACCGCGAACACGGGGAACAGCGGACCCGGCGGCCGCCACTGCTGGCGCTCCGAGAGCGCGGCAGCGCCCGCCGCGCAGGCCGCCGCGACGGGCACGGCGAGCAGGGCGCGGTGGTCGCTGAGGGCGACGGCGCAGCCCGTGGCCACGGACGCGACCATCACCACGGCGTGCCGCGCCTGCACGCGGACGTCAGCGCTGCCGTCGGGCCGGCGCCCGTACACGGCTGTGAAGGCGCCGAAGGTGGCGTAGAGCGCGAGGTCGACGCGCCCCACGAGGGCCAGCAGCACCAGCGGGACGGCCACCGTGACGCCGGCGCGCACCGCTGCGGGGCCGGTCCCGGTCTGGGGGGTCCACCGCGCCAGGGCGCGCAGCCCCCGGACGACCCGGTCGGCGGCCCGGTCGGCGGCCTGGTCGGTGGTGCTGCGGGAGGCGGCGGGCACCCGAGGACGGTACGACGCGTCACCCCTGCTCGCCGTGACGGTCGAGGACCCCTGCGCCACCGGTCCCGGCGGGCGTGCTCGCGCCCGGGCGCCGGT
>JAKONK010000265.1 GCA_022701985.1 Actinomycetales bacterium | reverse complement strand
CCCTCACCACCGGCATGACCGCCTCGCAGGCGATCGCCGCCGGGTTCACCCCGTTCCTCGTGGGCGGCCTGGTCAAGGCCGTCATCGCCGGGGTGGCGCTCCCGGGCGCCTGGCAGCTGAGCGCTCGCCTGCGGGGCTGACCCCCCTCACCACGAGGGCCCCTCCACCGCGCGGTGGAGGGGCCCTCGTGCACCACGGGCCGGTGGGGCTCATGAGTCGTCCTGCTCGCCGTCCTGGTCATCGTCCTGGCCGTCGGACTGCTGGTCGGCCTGGTCACCGGACTGCTCGTCGGCCTGGTCCTGCGCGTCAGCGGCGGGGGTCTCGCCCGCCTGGGCGCACGCGGCCTGCAGCTGGGCCACCTGGCCCTCGTCGGGACCGCCGTCGCCGAGCAGCTGGTCGGCCCGGGCGATGACGTCGCCCTCGACCCCGGCCGCCTGGGCAGCGCTCACCGCGGCGCGCAGCTGGGTCAGGTCCTGCTCGCTGAGCTGGCCGTCCTCGACGTACCCGCAGACCTGCTGCAGGGCGGCCCCGCGGGCGGCGCCGACCGCCGCCGAGCTGGCGCCCTCCCCCGCCGCCGAGGCGACGTCGCCCACGGCGGAGCAGCCGGTGAGGGCCGCGGTGAACCCGGCAGCCGCCAGGATGGTCATCACGCTGCGTCGTGTGGTGATCACCTGCCCAGGGTGCCAGAGGGCGCGTGACCCGCACCTCGGACACCGGTCACGGCGGCGTCCGGGGCAGCGGACGCAGCGCCACCGCTGTCCGGTCCAGCAGGTCGACGACGCAGCCAGCACCCACGACGAGCCTGGTGCGGCGGCCCGCGACACGTCCGGCAGCCAGCGCGGCCGCCCCCCAGCACGCCGCGACGGCGGGGTGAGCACCGGGACTGCGGACGACCTCACCGGCCCCGCCGCGGCCGGCGGGCGGTGGCGCCCCCCGGAGCACGGCGAGCACGGTCTCCCCGTCGAGCTGGTCGAGGTCGTCCGCCCAGGGGTGCTCCGGGCGGGCGCGGGCCGCCACCGCGGTGGTGGTGCTGCGCTGGGCGGGGCCGGGGGCCGCGAGCGCGGCCAGGGCGCTGCTGGCCTCGGCGTCGGAGGCGCAGCTCACGAGGACCCGCGCCTCCTCGGCGGTGGCGTCGACACCCGCCACCACGGCGCCGGGGTCGCCGCCCCCGACCACGGCGTCGGCCCAGGTCCGCTCGGGAGCGCCCGGCTCGCCGACGAGGAGCACGACCCGTCGACCGCGGGTGCTGACGCCGGGGGGCTCGGACGGGCGGCCCGCCGCGGCCGGAGCGCCCGCCAGCTCCTCGAGGCGGGGCATCCCCGCCGCGGCGACCCGGCTCGGGAGCCCTGGCACGGCGGACCACAGCGCGGTGAGCGTGCTGGCGACGGTGGCCGCTCCCGTCGGTGAGGACACGAGCCACCCGCTGGGGCTCGTCGTGACCCGGGTCGGTTCCCCGACCGCGCGGCAGAGCGCTGTCGCCGCGACCGCGGCCACCGACCGGCTGCTGGCGCCGGCGACCACGGCGGACGCCCAGTCGCGGCCTCCCCCGCCACCGCAGCCCCCGCACATCAGGGCATCACGTCACCGGAGTTGGGCCCGAGCACCTGCCCGACGTAGAGGTTCCCACCCGGGTCGCTGGCGAGGAGCACGGCCGTGGGGGCCACCTCGGCCGGGACGCCGAAGCGGCCCAGCGGCAGCTCGGCGCGCTTGGCGACCTTCCACTGCTCGCTGATCCCGGCCACCATCGGCGTCTCGACGGGCCCCGGGGCGATCGCGTTGACCAGCACCCCGGAGGGAGCGACCTCGCGGGCCAGCGCCTTGGTCAGCCCGATGACGCCGGCCTTCGCCGCGCTGTAGTGCGCCAGGCCCACCCCGCCCTTGAGGCCCAGCTGCGAGGCGACGCTGATGATGCGGCCGCTGCCCGCGGCGAGCATCGACGGCAGCACCGCGCGGCAGGCGAGGAAGACGCCGGTGAGGTCGACGTCCACGGTCCGCTGCCACTGCGCCAGCGACATCTGCGCCACCGGGCTCTCGTCGAGCACGCCAGCGCTGTTGACCAGCACGTCCACGCGGCCGTGCCGGCGCAGCACCTCCCGGGTGGCCGCCTCGACGGAGGCCTCGTCGGCGACGTCGACGCACAGGCCCGCCGCCGCGCCGCACGCGAGGGCCACCTCCGCTGCGCGGTCGCCGTCGCGGTCCGCCACCACGACGACCGCTCCCTCGGCGGTGTAGGCCTCGACCACCGCGCGCCCGATGCCGCTGGCCCCTCCGACGACGAGGGCGACGCGGTCCTCGAGCGCACCGGGGCGCCCGTGCGCGCTCGAGGTCATGCGGGCATCCTGACGGTCAGGCCGCCGTCGACCACCAGCTCCTGGCCGGTGATGTAGGCGGCGTCGGAGCTGGTGAGGAACCGGATGGCGGTGGCGACCTCCTCGGCGCGCCCCACCCGGCCCCAGGGGATGCCGGCGCCGGCGGCGCGCAGTCCCTCGGGGCCCAGGGAGTTGACGGGGTCGGAGGACTGCGGGGTCTCGATGAGCCCCGGCACCACCGTGTTGACGCGGATGCCGCGGGGCGCGAGCTCGACCGCCAGGCTGCGGCACAGCCCGATGACGCCCGCCTTGGCGGCGGCGTAGTGGGCGTGGTCGCCCCACCCGTAGACGCCACCGGCGATCGAGGAGACCGCGACCATCGCGCCGCCGTCGTCCATCCTCGCCGCGGCGGAGCGGAGCACGCGCAGCACCCCGGTGAGGTCGACCGAGACCATGTCGTCCCACGCCGCGTCGCTCAGCTCGGACAGGGGAGCCCTGCGCAGCACCCCCGCTGCGGCGACGGCGACGTCGAGGCGGCCCCACTCGTCCAGGGCCCGCTGGGCGAGGGCGTCCACCTGCGCCGGGTCGCGCACGTCGACCTCGGCCACGACGCACTCGCCGCCGGCGGCGCGCACCAGGGCGGCCGTCTGCTCGGGGTCGTGCGGGTCGCCGGGGTAGCTCCCCGCGACGACCCGCACGCCCTGCTCGGCGTAGGCGACCGCCAGCGCACGGCCGATGCCGCTCGCCGCGCCCGTGATGACGGCCACCCGTGCCATCAGTGCGTCGCCACCGCGGGGGCCCCGGCGGGGACCAGCTCGGGGTCGACCTGCTCGAGCACCGCGACCGAGCGGCAGCCGAGCATCGCGACCGCCGACACCAGGATGCCGCCGGCGCCGATCCACAGCGCTGCCGAGGACCACGAGGTGCCGGCGGCGAGCAGCGCGGTGACCGCGATGCCGGCGACGATCGCACCGGGCTGGCTCATGGCTCCCAGGAAGGTGGCGCCGGTGGCGCGGCAGTCGGTGTCGTACGCCTCACCCATGAGGAAGAGCAGGGCGGCGTAGGGACCGACCAGGAAGAACATGCCGAGCGAGTACAGGACGACCGTCATGACCGGCCCGGTGGTCAGGGTGAGCATGAGGGTGAAGGCGACGGCGGAGACGAACCAGCCGACGATGATGACGTTGCGCCGTCCGAAGCGGTCGCCGGTCCAGCCGTGGAAGAGGTAGCCGGTGAAGGCGACGATGTTGATGACGATGAACATCCCGAGGGCCGAGGCGAAGTCGACGCCCTTGGCCTCGACCAGGACGCTGGTGCCCAGGACGCTGAAGACCTGGATGCCGAACCAGTTGAAGATCCAGGCCAGGGACAGCGCGATGGTGTTGCGGCGGGCGGCCGGGGCGAAGATCTGGCGCAGCGGGGCCTTGGGCTCGGACTCGAGGTGGTACTCGGCCGCCAGCGCGCGGGCCTCGTCGGTGCGGCCCTGCTTGACCAGGGAGCGCAGCTGGGAGGCGATCTGGAACTGCGGGGTCTCCTTGAGGGTGCGGCGCAGCAGCAGGATGACGATCGCGGGGAACGTCGCCAGCAGGAAGCACCCGCGCCAGCCGACGACCGGCAGCAGCGCGGCGGCGAAGGCCGCGGCGAGCAGGGTGCCGAGCGGCCAGCCGCCCTGGACGATCGAGTAGACGAAGCCGCGGCGCTTCTTGATGGCGGCGTCCTCGGAGACCGCGTAGATCTCGTTGAGGTAGGTGGTGTTGACCGACTGCTCGGCCAGGCCCAGGCCGCCGAGGGAGCGGACCGCCACCAGGTAGGCGGGGTTGAAGGTGAGGGCGGTGAGGCCGGAGGCGAGCGCGGTGCCGGCGACGGTGATGAGCATGCCGCGGCGCCGGCCGAGGCGGTCCACGAGCGGGCCGACGCCGAGGACGACGAAGGCGGTGCCGATGGAGATCAGGGTGGCGACGCCGGTGGCGGTCGCGGCGGACCAGGTGAAGTCGGCCTGGAGGGCGGGCAGCAGGGTGCCGAAGAGGATGAAGTCGTAGACGGCGAAGACCCAGGCCATCAGGGCGAACAGGGTGCCCTTGCGGGTCTCGCGGACGGAGACCAGGTGGCGGCGCCAGGGGTTCGCGCTGGTGCTGGGCGGGGCGGCGGACTCGGACGTGCTCACGGGGGTCCTCTCGGGACGGGGCGGGACGGGGCGGGACGGGTCAGGCGCCGCGGGGGCCGCGGGGGTTGCGGGCGATGAAGTCGTCGGCGATCTCGTCGAAGGTCACCCAGCGCGTGCCCTCGTGGCTGTTGATGTGCGCGATGAGGCGCTCGAGCATCAGCAGCACCTGGGGGCGCCCGGAGACGTCGGGGTGGATGGTGAGGGTGAAGACCGCGGGCGCGTCGTCGTCGCCGTCGCCCGTCTCGCGGTAGACCCAGTCGAACTGGTCGCGCCACATCTCCTCGAGGTGGCGGGGGTTGACGAAGCCGTGGCTGTTCGGGCTCGTCTTGATGAACATCATCGGAGGCAGGTCGTCGAGGTACCAGTTCGCGGGGATCTCGACCAGGTCGGTCTCCTCGCCCCGCTCCAGGGGCTTCATCCAGCTGCTCGCGGGCTGGGAGTAGTCGATGGGCGTCCAGGAGTCTCCGACGCGCACGTAGTAGCACTCGAAGTCGCGGTGCATGAGGGAGTGGTCGTACTTGATGCCGCGCTCGAGGAGGAGCTCGTTGCTGACGCGGGAGAACTCCCACCAGGGGGCGACGTAGCCGGTGGGGCGGCGCCCGGTGACCTCCGTGACGAGGTCGATGCAGCGGTCGAGGACCTCGGTCTCCTGCTCGCGGCTCATGGCGATGGGGTTCTCGTGCGAGTAGCCGTGGATGCCGATCTCGTGGCCGGCCGCGGCGACCGCCGCGGTCTGCTCGGGGAAGGTCTCGATCGAGTGGCCGGGGATGAACCACGAGGTCTTCATGTCGTGGCGGCGGAACAGCTCGAGCAGGCGGGGCACGCCGACCTCGCCGGCGAACATGCCGCGCGAGATGTCGTCGGGCGAGTCCTGGCCGCCGTACGAGCCGAGCCAGCCGGCGACGGCGTCGACGTCGACGCCGAAGGCGCAGAGGATCTCCTTGGGCACAGCACTACCTCCTGTGGTGGGTGGGTCCGGGTGGGGTCTGGGACGTCGTGGGGTGTCAGTCGGTGAGGGCCGCGGCCTGCGGCACCACGGCCACCGCCCGCTCGGCGAACGCCGCGGGCAGGTCTGCGGGGTCGGTGCCGGCGGCGAGCAGGGCGAGCAGCAGCACGCGGGCCTGGCCGGCGCGCAGCAGGCCCGACGGGACGGCGCCCGCGGCGACCAGGTCCGCGCCACCGCCACCTCCGTAGATCGCGGTCACGGGGCCCGCGGGGACGCGGGTCGAGAGCACGACCGGCACGCCGGAGGCGACCAGGGCCGCCACCGCCTCGAGCATCGCGGGGGGTGCGTTGCCGGCGCCCAGGCCCTGCAGGACGATGCCGTCGGCGCCGGCGGCGGCGAACGCGCGCAGCGCGGTGTCGTCGGCCCCGGGGTAGGCGGCGACGACGTCGACCCGCGCCCGGCCCAGGTCCATGGCGTCGAGGTCGAGGGCCGGGGAGCGGCGGGCCGCAGCCCCGAGGTGGACGCCCTGCGGGCCGACGCGGCCGACGAGCCCGCCCGAGGGGGCGCCGAAGGCCTGGCTGGCGAGGGTGTCGACCTTCTGGACCCCGCGGGCGGCGAAGACCGCGCCGTCGAAGCACACCAGGACACCCGCGCCGCGGGCCTGTGGCGCGGTGGCCACCAGCAGCGCGTCGCGCAGGTTGGCGGGACCGTCGGTGCGGGGGTCGTCAGCCGGGCGCTGCGCCCCGGTGAGGACGACGGGTCGTGGGTCGTCGTGGACGAGGTCGAGCAGGAGCGCCGTCTCCTCGGTGGTGTCGGTGCCGTGGGTGAGGACCACGCCGTCGACGTCCTCGTCGGCGAGCGCCGCACGGACGGCGCGCGCGATCTCCCCCAGCTGGGCGGGGCGCAGGGCGAAGCCGTTCCACAGGCCGGCGTCGAGGACCTCCACGACGACGCCCTCCGGGACGTCGACGCGCGCCACCAGGTCGGTACCCGACAGGCCGGCCCGGTGACCGCCCTCCGGGGTCCTCAGGCTGGCGATCGTGCCACCGGTGGTGACGACGACGGCTCGTCGCACAGGTCCTCCTCGAACAGCGTGGGAGCGCGTGAGCGGGGTCGACGCCGACTCCGCCCAATCGTTTGTGCACTGCGCACAAACGATTGCGCTTTCGATTGAGGAGAAGAGAACTGGGTCCGCGTCGACGCGTCAAGGCCCTCGGCGCGAGTCGCGGCGGCGGGGCGCGATGTTTAACAGGGCCGTCACACGCGGCCCTCGTGGATCACCTCCCCGCAACACGTACCGTGGCGGCGTGGACGGCCCGGCAGACGACACCGACCCCTCGCCCCGCCGAGCCCCGGTCACGCTGCGCACCATCGCCGAGCTCGCCGGCGTCCACGTCACGACGGTCTCCCGGGTGCTGGCACCGCCGGCCCAGGCGGTCCGCACCTCCTCCCCCGAGACCGCGCAGCGCATCCGCGAGATCGCGGCCGACCTCGGCTACCGGCCCGACCCCCACGGACGAGCGCTGCGCACCAACCGCAGCCACCTCGTGGGGGTGCTCGTGCCGCGCCTGGCCGACCTCGTGCTCGCCACCGTCTACGAGGGCGTCGAGGACGCCGCCGGCCGCGCCGGGTACTCGACCTTCGTCACCAACAGCCAGGACGACGTGGCGCGCCGCGCGGACCGCACCGACATGCTGCTCGCCCGCCGCGTCGACGGCGTCGTCCTCGGAGACGCCCCCGTCGACGGGTCGTCCCTGGGCCTGCTGGTGGAGCGGGGCGTCCCGTACGCGCTGGTCAGCCGCCGCGCCCCCGGCCACCCCTCGGTGACCTGCGACGACCTCGCGGGGGGCCGTCTGGCCGCGGAGCACCTGCTCGCCCTCGGGCACCGCGACGTGGCGGTCGTCGCGGGCGAGCCGTACACGAGCACGGGCCTGGACCGCACCGGAGGCTTCCTCGCCGCCTTCGCCGAGGCGGGCCACCCCGTCCCCGACCACAGGGTCCGGCGGTCGGGCTTCGACGTCCGCGGGGGCCGTGAGGCCGCGGAGGCGCTGCTGTCCACCGGACCGCTGCCGACGGCGGTCTTCGCCGTGAACGACTTCGCCGCGATCGGCGTCATGGGAGCCGTCCGCGACCGCGGGCTGACCCCGGGCCGCGAGGTGTCCGTCGTCGGCTTCAACGACGTCCCCCTCGCCGCCGAGCTGCCGGTGGCCCTCACCACCGTGCGCTCGCCCATGCACGAGATGGGCCGACGGGGCTTCGCGCTCCTGCTGGCACAGATCGAGGGCCGTCCCTGGAGCTCGGAGCTCCTCGACCCCGAGCTCGTCGCCCGCGCCTCCACCGGTCCCGCGCAGCGCTGAGGCCCACCAGCGGGGTCAGCCGGGAGTGCCGACCCGGACGCGGACGCACCGGGCGCGCGCAGCGGCGTCGTCGAGCACGCGGCGCCGGGGGTCGGCGACGTCCAGCAGCGGCCCCCGCGGGAGGTCGGCCACCGCGGCGCGCAGCTCGACGGTCAGCTCGGCGGACAGGGCCCCCAGGACGTCGGCCACGAGCTGGCGGTCCCCGCCGGGGACCACGACGTCCGGCCGCGGTCCCCGCAGGAGCACCCGCGCGAGCCCGCCGGCCGCGGCGCCGACGAGGCCGTCGGCCTGGTTGGCCCGCCGGCGCGCGTAGCGCTGCTGGCTCCAGCCGCCGGCGGCGGTCCGCGACTGGACGTAGCGGGTGCCCCCCAGGCCGTCGAGCACCTCCCCGGCGCGGGCGAGGCCCACGGCCCAGCCGCCCCGGCGCACCAGCACGAGCAGCGCCGTCCGCGGCCGTGCGGCGTGGTCGGCGAGCGCCACCACCGCCTCGGCGGTGGACCCTCCCCCGGGCAGCACGAGGGGTGGCCACGGGACCTCGAGGTCCGCGACCTCGCCGTCGTCGCCCGCGAGCACCAGGCGCTCGGTCGCCGCGGTGAGGACGACCGGGCCGTGCGAGGCCGTGAAGCGCTCGACCCAGCCGGGCAGGCGCTCGGGGGCGACCTCGACCAGCCGGCTGCTCACGCCACCGCCCCCGGCGCCGTGGCGCCGGACGTGCAGAACCCCTCCGCCGGGCCCCGGAGGGCCCCCGCGGAGGGGTTCGGCACGTCGGTGGTCACCGGCTCGCGCTGGCGGCCCGGCTCAGACGTTGAAGCCGAGGGCGCGCAGCTGGTCGCGCCCGTCGGCGGTGATCTTCTGCATGTCCCACGGCGGCATCCACACCCAGTTGATGCGGTGGTCGTCGACGACGCCCTTGAGCACGTCGGCGACCTGCGCCTCGATCTCCTCCGTCAGCGGGCACGCCGCCGAGGTGAGGGTCATGTCGATGACGGCCGTGCGGGGGTCCTCCACCGTCAGGCCGTAGATGAGGCCGAGGTCGACGACGTTGATCCCGAGCTCGGGGTCGACGACGTCCTTGAGGGCCTCCTCGACGTCGGCGACGTCGACGTCGGACATCAGGCGCTCGCCGTCGCGCCGGTGAGGAAGCGGTCGTAGCCGTTCTCCTCGAGGTCGTCGGCGAGCTCGGAGCCGCCCTCCTCCGCCACGCGCCCGGCCACGAAGACGTGGACGAAGTCGGGCTTCACGTAGCGCAGGATCCGCGTGTAGTGCGTGATGAGCAGCAGACCGGTCTCGCCGGTGGCGCCGACGCGGTTGACGCCCTCGGAGACCACGCGCAGGGCGTCGACGTCGAGGCCGGAGTCGGTCTCGTCGAGGACGGCGATCTTCGGCTTCAGGAGCTCCATCTGCAGGATCTCGTGGCGCTTCTTCTCACCGCCGGAGAAACCCTCGTTGACGTTGCGCTCGGCGAAGGCCGGGTCCATGCGCAGCTGGTCCATGGCCGTGCGCACGTCCTTGGTCCAGTGGCGCAGCGACGGCGCCTCGCCGGAGACGGCGGTCTTGGCGGTGCGCAGGAAGTTCGACACCGTCACACCCGGCACCTCGACGGGGTACTGCATCGCGAGGAACAGGCCGGCGCGGGCCCGCTCGTCGACGCTCATCGCGAGGACGTCCTCGCCGTCGAGGGTCACCGAACCGCTGGTGACCTCGTAGCGGGGGTGACCGGCGATGGAGTACGCCAGCGTCGACTTGCCGGACCCGTTCGGGCCCATGATCGCGTGGGTCTCGCCGGCGCGGACGGTCAGGTCGACGCCGCGCAGGATCTGCTTGTCACCGGCGTCGGGGGTCTTGACGCTGACGTGCAGGTCGCGGATCTCCAGGGTGGCCATGCTCGGGTGTTCTCCTCGGTCGAGGGTGCTTCAGGACTGTGGTGTGGCGGGTCAGGCGGTGTCAGGCGGACTCGGCGCGGGCGCCGATGTCGGTGGTGGCGTCGACGAGGACGTCGTCGCCGTCGAGGGTGAGGGCGTACACGGGCACGGGGTGCACCGCGGGCAGGGCGCTCGGCCTGCCGGTGCGCAGGTCGAAGGCCGACCCGTGCAGCCAGCACTCGATCATGCAGCCCTCGACGTCGCCCTCGGACAGGGAGACCGCCTGGTGGCTGCAGGTGTCGGAGATGGCGTGGAGCTCCCCGTCGGAGTCGCGGACGACCGCGACGGGCACGAGGTCGCCGCGGGGCCCCGGGGCCTCGACGCGCAGGGCGCCGGCCTCCGGGACGTCCGCGGCGGAGCACACCCGCACGGCTGCGCCGCTCACCGCCGTCCCGCCCCCTGCGCCACCGTCGGCGTCACGCGCGAGCGCCGAGGAGCTCCGCCTCGACGCCGTCGGCCACCGCCGGGACGTCGGCGCTGGAGGCCGCACCCGTCGGGCCGACCTCGGCGGCGAGCTCGAGCTCGGCGTCGATCGCGGCCATCAGCTGCTCGGAGACCGAGGCCACGCCGATCTGCTGGATGACGTCGAAGAAGAACGCGCGGACCACCATGCGGCGGGCCTGGTCCTCGGGGATGCCGCGGCTCTGCAGGTAGAAGAGCTGCTCGTCGTCGAAGCGGCCGGTGGCGCTGGCGTGGCCGGCGCCGACGATCTCGCCGGTCTCGATCTCGAGGTTCGGCACCGAGTCGGCGCGGGCGCCGTCGGTGAGCACGAGGTTGCGGTTCAGCTCGTAGGTGTCTGTGCCCAGCGCGGTCGCGCGGATGAGCACGTCACCGACCCAGACGGCGCGGGCCGTCTCGCCCTGCAGCGCGCCCTTGTAGACCACGTTGGAGCGGCAGTTGGCCGCCTCGTGGTCGACGAAGGAGCGGTGCTCGAGGTGCTGGCCGGCGTCGGAGAAGTAGACGCCGAGCAGGGTCGCGTCGCCGCCGGGGCCGGCGTAGCGGACCGTCGAGCCCACGCGCACCAGCGCGCCGCCGAGGGTCACCACGACGTGCTTGACGGTCGCGTCGCGCCCGACCTGCAGGTCGTGCTGGGCGAGGTGGACGGCGTCGTCGTCCCACTGGTGGACGCTGACGACGACGAGGTGCGCGCCCTCGGCCGCCACGACCTCGACGCCGCTGGCGACCAGGCCGCCACCGGAGTGGTCCAGGACCACCGTGGAGCGGCTGTACGGGCCGGCCTGCACCACGAGGTGCCCGGCCGCGCGCTCGGCGCCGGCGGGGCTGGAGACCCTCACCAGCACCGGCTCGACCAGCTCGGCCTCGGCCTCGACGGCGACGACGTCGACGGCGCCCGCGGCGGTCGCGTCGCCCCAGGCGACGGCGGCCGCGCGGTCACCGGGCACGAAGCCCTTCCCGGCGCCGTCCGACGAGCCGGCGGCGGCACGGCGGTGCGTCACGCCGTCGGTCGAGCTGACCTCCACCTGCAGGCCCGTGGCCGAGCCCGCGGGCTCGAACAGGGCCCGGGCGCGGTCGAGCGGCGTGAAGCGCCACTCCTCCTCGCGCCCGCTGGGCACGGGGAAGTCAGCGGCGTCGAACGACGTGCGGCGCTCGGCGCGGTTCGTCGCGGGGACCCCCGCTCCGTGGCTGTGCGCGTTCAGGCCGTGCTGGGCGGGCGCCGTGGCGACCGCGTCGCCGCCGTCGGGGACGACGGCGCCGGGGACCTCGGTGCTCAGCGCGGCGGGAGCCCCGCCGGGCAGGTCGAGCGCCAGGTCCTCGCGGCCGGCGTCGAGGCCGTCCAGGCCGAGGGCCTCGTCGGTCTGGACGCCGCCCTGGGCGCCGGTGGTGCTGTTGGACGTGTCAGCCATGCTCAGCCGACCGCTCCTTCCATCTGCAGCTCGATGAGCCGGTTGAGCTCGAGGGCGTACTCCATCGGCAGCTCCCGCGCGATCGGCTCGATGAAGCCGCGCACGATCATCGCCATCGCCTCGTCCTCGGCCATGCCGCGGCTCATGAGGTAGAAGAGCTGGTCCTCGGAGACCTTCGAGACGGTCGCCTCGTGCCCCATCGACACGTCGTCCTCGCGGACGTCGACGTAGGGGTAGGTGTCGGAGCGGCTGATCGAGTCGACCAGCAGCGCGTCGCAGCGCACCGTCGACGCCGAGCCGCCGGCGCCCTCGAGC
Organism: Actinomycetales bacterium; assembly: GCA_022701985.1. Taxonomy (GTDB): domain Bacteria; phylum Actinomycetota; class Actinomycetes; order Actinomycetales; family Quadrisphaeraceae; genus Quadrisphaera. Next base: position 503 of record JAKONK010000265.1, on the reverse strand, counting down.
ACCTGGACGAGCCCCCGGTAGGAGGAGCGCCCACCGCCGCGCGCCACCGACTTGGAGATGATCGAGCTGGAGGTGTTGGGCGCGGCGTGCACCATCTTGGCGCCCGCGTCCTGGTGCTGGCCCTCGCCCGCGAAGGCGATCGACAGCGTCTCGCCCTTGGCGTGCTCGCCCATGAGGAAGATCGCCGGGTACTTCATCGTCACCTTGGAGCCGATGTTGCCGTCGATCCACTCCATGGTGGCGCCCTCGGCGGCGGTCGCCCGCTTGGTGACGAGGTTGTAGACGTTGTTCGACCAGTTCTGGATGGTCGTGTAGCGCACCCGGGCGTTCTTCTTGACGATGATCTCCACGACCGCGGAGTGCAGCGAGTCCGAGCTGTAGATCGGCGCGGTGCAGCCCTCGACGTAGTGCACGTAGGAGCCCTCGTCGGCGATGATCAGCGTGCGCTCGAACTGGCCCATGTTCTCGGTGTTGATCCGGAAGTAGGCCTGCAGCGGGATCTC
>JAKONK010000252.1 GCA_022701985.1 Actinomycetales bacterium | reverse complement strand
GCGACGACCTCGGGGTCGGCCTGGTCGCACTTGTTCAGCACCACGACCTCGACGGGGCCGTCGTCGCCGTGGGAGCCGACCTCGGCGAGCACGTCGCGGACCGCGGAGATCTGGCCCTCCGGGTCGGGGTGGGACGCGTCGACCACGTGCAGCAGGACGTCGGCCTCGCCGACCTCCTCCAGGGTGGACCGGAACGCCTCCACCAGCTGCGTGGGCAGCGAGCGCACGAAGCCGACCGTGTCGGACAGCGTCAGCGCCCGCCCGTCGGGCGTCTGCGCCTTGCGGACCGTCGGGTCCAGCGTCGCGAACAGCGCGTCCTCGACCAGCACACCCGCCCCGGTGAGGCGGTTGAGCAGCGAGGACTTGCCGGCGTTGGTGTACCCGGCGATGACGACGCTGGGCACCGCGCCGCGGCGGCGCGACTGGCGGCGGGTCTCCCGCGCCGGGCGCATCTCCTTGATCTCGCGCCGCAGCTTGGACATCCGGGTGCGGATGCGGCGGCGGTCGAGCTCGATCTTGGTCTCACCGGGGCCGCGGGAGCCGATCCCGGCGCCGCCGGCGACGCGTCCACCGGCCTGGCGGGACATCGACTCGCCCCAGCCGCGCAGGCGCGGCAGCAGGTACTCCAGCTGCGCCAGCTCGACCTGGGCCTTGCCCTCCTTGGACTTCGCGTGCTGGGCGAAGATGTCCAGGATCAGGGCGGTCCTGTCGATGACCTTGACCTTGACGATGTCCTCGAGCGACCGGCGCTGGGACGGCGAGAGCTCGCCGTCGGCGATGACGGTGTCAGCGCCGGTGGCGGAGACGACGTCGGCCAGCTCCTTGGCCTTGCCGGAGCCCAGCCAGGTGCCCGGGTCGGGGGTGTCGCGGCGCTGCAGCACGCCGTCGAGCACGGCCGAGCCGGCGGTCTCGGCCAGGGCCGCGAGCTCGCGCAGGGAGTTCTCGGCGTCGTCGGCGCTGGCGGTGCTGGAGGTCCAGACGCCCGCGAGCACGACCCGCTCCAGGCGGAGCTGGCGGTACTCGACCTCGGTGACGTCGGTGAGCTCGGTGGACAGCTGGCTGGCCAGGCCGCCCACGCGCCGCAGCGCCTGGCGCTCGGCGAGGTCGAGCTGGTCGCCGTCGTACCCGCCGTCGTCACCGGTCCCGGACCGGGCCGGGGGCTGGGCGGGCGCAGCGGCCGGCGCGGCCTTCGCGCCGTGGCGGGCGAGGATCCGGCTGACGGCGTCCTCGCCGGTGTCCTGCTGCTCCGCAGGCCGGGTCTGGGGACGGGTCGCGGGCCGGGCTGTGGTGGTCATGCGCCTCCTGGGCCGTGGTGGTCGCGCGTCTCGCGACCCACCTACTGTTCCTCACAACGCCGACGGCGTCGACGGTGTTTCCTCCCGCGCCGTGGGCTAGCGTCCCGGCCGTGCCCGACCCCACCCCCGAGAACACCGCCGCAGCCGAGCACTACTTCAGCGCCGCGCCCTCGGGTGACGACCGGCGCCGGCCGCTGCACGTGCGCCTGGACGGACGCGAGGTGGAGCTGGAGACGTCGTCGTCGGTGTTCAGCAGCGACCGCCTCGACACGGGCACCGCCGTCCTGCTCGACCACGTGCCCGCGCCCCCGTCCGGCGGTCCGCTGCTGGACGTCGGCTGCGGCTGGGGCCCGGTGGCCCTGACGATGGCGCTGCGCTCGGCCGAGCCGTCGGCGCGCGAGGTGTGGGCCGTCGACGTCAACGAGCGCGCCCGCGCGCTGACCACCGCGAACGCGGCGCGGCTGGGACTGGGCGGCGTCCGCGCCCTCGCCCCGGAGGACGTCCCCGCCGACCGCGAGGTCGCCGCGCTGTGGTCAAACCCGCCGATCCGGGTCGGCAAGGACGCGCTGCACGCCCTGCTGCTCACCTGGCTGCCGCGCCTGGCGCCCGGTGCCAGCGCGCACCTCGTGGTCGCGAAGGACCTCGGTGCCGACTCGCTGCTGCGGTGGGTCGGCGAGCAGGGCGCCGAGCGCGCGGACGGACGCGGGTGGACCGCGGAGCGCACCGCCACCAAGAAGGGCTACCGCGTGCTGCGGGTCACCCGCTGAGGTCGGGCCGGGGGCGGGGCGGGGTCAGGCGGAGCGGCTGGGGCGGCGCGTGCGGCGCTGGCGCTCCATGGCGAGCTGGTGCAGCAGGCGCTCGCGACGACGCATGCGGTCGTCCTCCTCGGAGCGGGGGTCGTTGACGGCGGCGAGCGCCATGACGACGCCGATCGACGGAGCGTCCAGCAGAGCGCTGGTGGCTCCCGTGCCCTCTCCCACTGCTACCTCCCCCGTGGCCCTGGGTCCACCTTGGGTGGACGCTGCGTGACCAGCAACCACTTTGCCCGAAGTGGTCCCCCGTGCGGCCGCTCGCACCCACCGCAGAGGGGGGCGAAACGGACACCCGCCCCTCCAGTGAACACCCGTCACATCACGGTCCGGTCACGCCCGGCGTGTCGCCGCGCCGCGGCGTTGCGCGCCACCGCAGGCCGCTGGAGCCCGCCGGAGCTCGTCAGGCGCCGAGCGCGGCGAGCTCGACCTCACCGCGGGCCAGCAGCACCGCGGGACCCGCGAGCTCCACCCGCTGCCCCTCCAGGACGCGCACCGCCAGGGTGCCGCCGGGCACGTGCACCAGCCACCGCTCAGGGGCCCCGCCGTCGGTGCCGCCGGCCCAGGAGCGGACCGCGAGGGCCGCGGCGCAGGCGCCGGTGCCGCAGGAGCGGGTCTCCCCCACCCCGCGCTCGTGGACGCGCATCCGGATGACGCCGACGGCGCCGGCGAAGGGGGCCTCGTCGTGGTCGGCGGCGCCGCGGGCCCCGCCGGTGCCGAGCGCGTCCTCCAGGACGACGAGCTCGACGTTGGTGCCCTGCGGCGGCAGCGGCTCGACCAGCGGCGCGCGGGTGAGGTCGGCGCCGTCGAGCTCGGCGGCGGAGGCGAGCGCCACGACGGTGTGGGGGTTGCCGACGTCGACCGAGAGACCGGGCCGCCTGACGCCGTCCAGGCCGTGGACGCCGACCTCGGCGTCGGCCCCGGTGTCTGCGGCGCGGACGGGCTCGACCAGGTGCCAGGGGCCCATGTCGACGGCGAGCCAGTCCTCGCCCTCGGGGCCGCGGACGCGGCGCACGTGGCGGACGCCCGCGCGGGTGCCCAGGGCCAGGCCCGGCGACGCGCGCAGCGCGGCCTCGTCGACGAGGCCCTCGGCCAGCAGGTGCGCCACCAGCACGCGGACGCCGTTGCCGCACATCTCCGACAGCGAGCCGTCGGCGTTGCGGTAGTCCATGAACCAGGTGGCGGCCGGGTCCTGGGCGAGGGCGGCGGCGCCGTCGGGCAGGGCGTCGGAGCGGACGGCGCGGATCACGCCGTCACCGCCCACCCCGGCGCGGCGGTCGCACAGGCGCGCTGCGAGGACGGCGTCGAGGGCGAGCTCGCCGTCGGGGTCGGTGAGCAGCACGAAGTCGTTCTCGGTGCCGTGGCCCTTGGTGAACGGCAGGGAGGCGGGAGCGCTGGTCACCGGTGCAGCGTAGGGCTGAGCGCCTCCAGCGCGTCCGCCAGCGCGACGCGCTCACCCCCGGGGCGCGGGTCGAGCCAGCGGACGCGGGGGTCGGCGCCGAACCACGACAGCTGTCGCCTCGCGTAGCGGCGGGTGGCGGTGGTGGTGGCCTCCAGCGCCTCGGCGAGGGTGCAGCGTCCGTCGAGCACGTCGAGCACCTGGGCGTACCCCAGGGCGCGCCGCGCGGTCGGCCCCTCGCGCAGCCCCTCCCCCGCGAGCCGCTCGACCTCGGCGACGAGGCCGTCGGCGGCCATCCGGTCCACGCGCGCGGCGATCCGCTCCCGCAGCACCTCCCGGTCGGCGCGCAGCCCGAGCTGCACCACGCGGCCGAGGCCGGTGACGGCGCCGTCGTAGCGGCGCACCGGCATCGACGCCGAGAAGGGCCGGCCGGTCACCTCGACCACCTCCAGGGCGCGCACGAGGCGGCGCACGTCGCCGCGGGTCAGGGACGACTCCGCCACCGGGTCGAGCGCCGCGAGGCGGCCGCGGAGCACGCGCTCGCCGTCCTCCCCCGCCGCGAGCAGCGACGCGAGCTCCGCCTCCAGCCGGGCGCGGACGGCGGGGTCGGTGGGGGGGAACGCGAGCTCGTCGAGGGCCGCGCGGACGTACAGGCCCGAGCCGCCGGCCAGGACGGCGACGCGGCCGCGGCCCACGACGTCGGCCAGCGCCGCGCGCGCGTCGCGCTGGTAGGCGGCGACCCGCGCCTCCTGCCGCACGTCGAGCACGTCGAGCAGGTGGTGCGGCACGCCGCGGCGCTCGGCCGCGGTGAGCTTGGCGGTGCCGACGTCCATGCCGCGGTAGACCTGCGAGGCGTCGGCGTTGACGACCTCGCCGCCCAGGGCCAGCGCGAGCTCGACGGCCAGGTCGGACTTGCCCGTGGCGGTCGGGCCGACGACGGCGACGACGGCGAGGGGTGCTCCGTCAGCGCCACCGGGGCTGGTGGGTTCCGGCACGGGCGAGGAGCCTAGCCAGCGGCGAGCACCAGGTCGGTCAGGTGCCGGGCGACCAGGTGCGCCGGGTGGCGCTCGACCCCGGGCTCGAGACCGGCCGCGCGGGCCTCGAGCACGAGGCGCGCGTGCTCCGCCCACACGCCGCGCACCGCGGCGGCGTCGCCCTCCTGCGCGCTGCTCAGCACCGGCGCGGACCGGGCGGACGGCTCCGCGCGCTCCTGCAGCCACCCCGGGGGCAGGCCGCGGGAGCGCTCCAGCGCGGCGAGTGCCGCGGCGCCGGGGGCACCACCGGGACCCGGGACCACGACCAGCAGCCGCTCGGGCAGCGCTCCGAGCTCCACCTCGGGGGCGTCGGCGCCCCGCTCGGCGGTCGTGACCAGCGCCTCGAGGGCGGCCTCGAGAGCCGTCCCACCGGTCCCGGGGTCCCCGAGCCGCAGGCCCAGCCGCACGGGGGCGACCTCGCCGCGCACGGCCAGCCCCGCCAGGCGCGCCGCCGCGACGCCCACCGCCGCCGCCGCGGCCGCCGTCGTCGCCCCGGCCGGGTCGCCGGCTGGCGCCTCGGCGAGGTCGAACCACACCTCGGACGCCGGAGCGCTCCGCAGCCGGTGCCGCAGCTCGCCGAGCACGCTGGCCACCGCCTCGCCGGCCAGACCCGCGGGGGCCACGGCCGCGGCCATCGACGCCGCGTCGGGGGCGTGGCGCGCGAGCAGCCCGAGGGCCCGGCCGCCCCACCGGCGCACCACCTGCTCGTCGGCCTCGGCGGGGCCGACGAGCAGCCGCACCGTCGGCACCGGCGACGCGGTGCTCACGGGCGCTGCGGCTCCGCCGGGGTGGTGACGACGCCGGACAGCACGGCCTGCAGGCGCAGCAGCGCGACCTGGCGCAGCTGGTCGGCGGAGACCTCCAGCTCGGCGGCGGCGTCGTTCCCCAGGCGCTCCCCGAGGTCGGCGAGCACCTCCTCCTCCCCCAGCCCGGCAGCGCGCACCAGGTAGTGGTGGCCGAAGCGCGCCTCGTAGGCGGAGACCGCGTCCAGGAGGCGCTCCCGCGAGGCCGGGTCCCGGGGCAGGGAGGACTGCTCGAGGCGGCACATGCACTCGTGGGGCCCGTCGCCCGGGACCTCCTCGCCCAGCCGCGGGTGGGTGGCGAGCGCGGCCAGCACCGCCTCGGTGGGCAGGGCCCGCGCCGCGGCGTCGGCCTGCTCCAGGAGGGCCTCGACGTCGGGGTAGGGCGCCGCGTCCAGCACGCCGGCCACCCACAGCGGGCTGCTGAGGCAGGCCGAGAGCGCCTCCGCCTCACCGCCGCTGGCGCTGGCGCGGCCGAGGAGGACGTCGAGGAGGTGCGGCATGGCGGCGAGGCTAGGGCCCGGGCACGATCGTGGCGTGGTGGCGCCCCCCGACCAGCGGTCCCCCGACCCGCGGCAGGCCCCCGGGCGGGCGCACCGGCGCCGCCACCGGCGGCGGCTGCGGGGCCTGCTGGGCGTCGTGGTGGTGCTGGCGGTGCTGGCCGGTGGCGCGCTGGTGGCGGCCCCGGTGGTCGACGGCGCCGTCCGCGACGCGGCGCAGGAGCGGGTGGCGCAGGTGGTGGCGCGGCAGACCGGCGCGGCCGGTGGCGTCGACGTGGAGGTCGGCGGCGCCTGGTTCGTGCCGCAGGCGCTGGCGGGCCGGTACCCGGCGGTGCGCGTGGTCGCCAGGGACGTGCCCACGGAGGGGCCCCGCCTGGCCGAGGTGCGCGCGGACCTGCGCGACGTGGACGTGCCGCTGCGCGACGTCCTCGGCGGCACCCCGCAGGTGCGGGTGGCCTCCTCGACCGCCCGGGTGCTGCTGGCCTACCCCGAGCTGAACGCCGTCCTGGCCGGCCAGGACCCGCCGCTGGAGGTGGCCCCCGCCGCCGAGCAGCTGCGGGTCACGACCTCGGCGGAGGTCCTCGGTCGCGAGGTCGGGCTGTCGGGGCTGGTCGCCCTCGAGGTGGGCTCCGGCGAGGACGGGACCGCCGAGCTGCGCGCCGTCCCGACGTCCCTGGACACGGGGGTGGGGCTGCTCGACAGGCTCTCCCGGCGGGTGCTCCAGGGGCTGAGCGACCAGCTCGCCTTCACCGCGCCCCTGGGCGGCCTGCCCTTCGACCTGGAGGTCACCGGGGCGGTGGTCCAGGACGACGGCGTGGTGGTGAGCGCCGCCGGCGGGGCCGCCGTCCTCGGCTGAGGCGCGCCCGGACGCGCCATCGTTGCGTGATCGTGACGCTCAGCGACGGGAACCGACAGGCTCCGTTCATGTGAAAGCGGTAACAAGGAGGGGTGACCACCGACCAGCTGCACCTCGGCGTGCCCGGGGGGCCCCTGCGCCGCGCCTCCGCGGCCACCGCGCGCGCGCCCCGGACGGCGTCGCGGCGCGAGGCCGTCGCGTCCTGGCTGGCGTCCCGCTGGCACCTGGTGGCGTCCGTCGCGCTGGTCGGCGTCCTGCTCGACCTGCTGCTCGGCGGCGCCCTCACCACCGTCGTCGACCCGCGGGTCCACGCCGCCATGGCCTCGCTCCCCCACACCGGCCCCGACCTCGTGGCCGCTCACGTGCTCGACCACACCGGCCAGCGCTGGCTGGTCACGCCGCTGGTCGTCGCGGCGGCCCTGTGGGCCTGCCGGAGGCGGCGCAGCTGGTCGTCGCTGTGGATGGTGGTCGCCACGATCTTCGTGATGAACGTCGTCATCGCCGTGGCCAAGTTCTCCCTGGCCCGCGGCCTCGCCATCAGCGGCGACCCCTCGCTGTTCACCGCCGGTGGCCAGGCCTTCCCGTCGGGCCACGGCGCCAACGCCGCCTCGGCGGCCGCGCTGCTGGTGGTCCTGGTGGCGCGCGCCCGTCAGCGCCAGGTGCGGCGCTCGACCGCGCTGGTCGTCGTGCTCGTGCCGAGCACCGTGATGACCGCGGTCTCGCTCTACCTCGGCTTCCACTGGTTCAGCGACCTGCTGGCCGGCGCCCTGCTGGGCGTCCTGGTCGTGCGCGCGGGGGTGGCGGTCGAGGCGCGGGCGCTGCGCCACCGGGCGCTGCGCCGCCGCATCGGCCTCCCGCCGCTGAGCGCGGTGACGGGCCCGTTCGACGTCCGCGAGCCCTGCGAGGCCGCGGCCACCGGTGTCGGCGGCCTGTCGGCGCGCCGGATTTCGGTCGACCGAAACCCCGTGGCACGCTGACCGCGTGACGACACCGCCCGCTACCGCGCAGAACGGGCGGGCGCGTCCCGCGATGCCCTCCCCGGAGCGGGGCCTGCTCCCCCTCCTCGGACCGGCCTTCGTCGCGGCGATCGCCTACGTCGACCCGGGCAACGTCGCCGCCAACCTCACCGCCGGCGCCCAGCACGGGTACCTGCTGCTGTGGGTGCTGGTCGTCGCCAACGCGATGGCGGTCCTGGTCCAGTACCTCTCGGCCAAGCTCGGGGTCGTCACGGGGCGCACCGTCCCCGAGCACCTGCGCGACAGGCTGAGCCGCCGCGGGCGCCTGGCGTTCTTCACCCAGGCGCAGGCCGTGGCCATCGCCACCGACGTCGCCGAGGTCATCGGCGGGGCCGTCGCGCTGCACCTGCTGTTCGGCCTGCCGCTGTGGCTGGGCGGCCTGGTCACCGGCGCGGTGTCGACGGCGGTGCTGGCCCTGCACGGCCGCCGCGGCGTGCGCCGCTTCGAGGCCGTCGTCATCGGGATGCTCGGCGTCATCGCCGTGGGCTTCGTGGCAGGGCTCTTCGTGGCCCCGCCCGACCCGGCCGAGGCCGCCGCGGGGCTGGTGCCCCGCTTCGAGGGCGCCGGCACGGTGCTGCTCGCCGCCAGCATGCTCGGCGCCACCGTGATGCCGCACGCGATCTACCTGCACTCCGCCCTCGCCCGCGACCACCACGGGCACGTGCCCGCCGAGCGGGTGCCCCGGGTGCTGCGGGCCACGCGCACCGACGTCGTCGCCGCGCTGCTCGTGGCGGGCGTCGTGAACATCTCGATGCTGCTGCTCGCGGCCACCAGCCTGCGCGGCGTGGAGGGCACCGACACCCTCGAGGGCGCGCACGCCGCCGTCGTGGCCTCGCTGGGGCCGGCGGTCGGGCTCCTGTTCGCCATCGGGCTGCTGGCCTCGGGTCTGGCGTCGACGTCGGTCGGCTCCCAGGCGGGCGCGGTCATCTGGGAGGGGATGCTGCACCGCACCCCGCCGCTGCTGGTGCGCCGCCTGCTCACGCTGGCGCCCGCCATCGCGCTGCTGGTGGTCGGGGTCGACCCGACCCAGGCCCTCGTGCTCAGCCAGGTGGTGCTGAGCTTCGGCATCCCCTTCGTGCTGGTGCCGCTGCTGCGCTTCACCGGCGACAGCGCCCTGATGGGGCCCTTCGCCGACGGGCGCCCGGTCCGGGTGCTGGCGTGGCTCGCGGTGGGCGCCGTCATCGCCCTGAACGTCGTGCTGCTGGTCCTGACGTTCACGGGGGCGTGACCGGGCGCCACATGCCCACGGGCCCGCTGCCGTCGGCGAAGGCCCGCACCGGCCCCAGGGGCACGAAGCCGAGGCGCCGGTACAGCGCCCCCGTGCGGGGGGAGGACGACTCCAGGTAGGCGGGCTCCCCCGCCGCGTCGGCCAGGGCCAGGCGGTGGCGCAGCAGCGCGCCGCCGACCCCGCGCCCCTGCCCGGCGGGAGCGACACCGACGGCCTCCAGGTACCAGTGCGGCACCCGCGGGCGGGCGCGCTCGAAGGCGCCCAGCACCCCCAGCGGGTGGCGCGGGTCGACGCCGCGGAAGGCCCGCAGGTGGTCGGGCAGACCGCGCACGAGCCCGGCAGCGGCGCGAGCGGACTCGAGGAGCGTCCCGCCCCGCCGCGGCTCCACCCACAGCGCGACGCCCAGCAGCCGCCCGTCGGACCGGTCTCGCGCCGCGTCGACGGTCCCCCGCCGCAGCGGGCCCGCGCCGAGCAGCGCCCGGTAGAGGTGCTCGGCCCGGCGGCGCAGCGGAGCCCGGTGCTGGAGCAGGGCACCCACCTGCGGCTCGTGCTCGAACGCGGCGGCCAGCAGCGCGGCCGCCTCGGTGAGGTCGGCGGGCGAGGCCGGGACGACGACGACGCCCGACTCCTGGACCGGACGCTCCTGCTCGGTGCTCACGACCTGCCTCCTCGGGGTGACCGGTGCGTCTTGGTCAGATGACCAGGACGCGCGACCAGCGAGACGCTACCGTGGCCGCGTGGACACCACCTCCCCCGGGCGCGATCGGCCCAGCGGCGGCCTGCGCGGGGAGGGCACGCGCACCGCCCTCGTCGACGCCGCCGTGCGCGTCGTGGAGCGCGAGGGCGTCGCGGCAGCCACCACCCGTCGCATCGCCGCCGAGGCCGGCCTCCCCCTGGGGGCCGTGCACTACTGGTTCCGCGACAAGCGCGCCCTGCTGGCCGCCGTCATCGCCGCCCTCCTCGACCAGGTCCGCTCGCAGGCCCTGGCCCCCTCCGGGCAGCACGCGGTGGACGCCCGACACCACGGAGGGCTGGAGGCGCTCCACCGGCGCCTGGCCGCCCTGCCGGCCGAGCGCCAGCTGGCCCTCTTCGAGGTGACCACCCACGCCCTGCGCGACCCGGCGCTCCACCACCTGGCCCGCGAGCAGTACGCCGCCTACCGCGGGGTCGCCCTGGAGGCGGTGGCGTCGTGGGCCGGTGAGGGCGTCGACGCGCTGCCCGGGGGCCGGACGGCGCTGGCCACCCTGCTCGTGGCCTGCCTGGACGGGCTGACCCTCGCCGCCCTCGCCGACGGTCCGGGCCGGGGCGACGACGGCGCCGTCGACCTGCTCCTGCACCTGCTGCGGGGGGCCCTCCCCTCCCCCTCCCCGCCACGGACCGGCTGACGGGTCGCTCGTGCACGGCGCTCGCCGTAGCGTCGAGCGGGTGACGCAGAGCGGCGCTGGCGGCGGAACCACCCTCACCGACGTGCGGCTCGTGCCGCGCCCGGGCGGCAGCCCGGAGCTGAGCGGGGTCCTGGGCGTCCCCCCGAGGGAGCTCCACGGGGAGGGGCCCTGGCCCGGCGTCGTGGTGGTGCACGAGGCCTTCGGCGTCGACGACGTGATGCGCCGCCAGGTGCAGCGCCTCGCCGAGGCCGGCTACCTCGCGCTGATGCCCGACCTGTTCAGCGCCGGCGGGGCGCGCCGGTGCCTGACCGCGACCTTCCGCGCGCTGGCCGCCGGGCACGGGCGGGCGTTCGAGGACGTCGAGTCCGCCCGTTCGCAGCTGCTGGCCCTCGACGAGTGCACCGGGCGCACCGGGGTCATCGGCTTCTGCATGGGCGGGGCCTTCGCGCTGCAGCTCGCCGGCTCCCCCGCGGGCCGGTACGACGCCTCGTCGGTGAACTACGGCCGCCTCCCCTCCGACGACGCCTCCCTCGACGCGCTCCTGGCCGGCGCCTGCCCGGTCGTGGCCAGCTACGGCGGCCGCGACGCGTCGCTGCGCGGTGCCGCCGACCGCCTGGAGCGCGGCCTGGTCCACGCCGGTGTGGTCCACGACGTGCGGGAGTACCCGAGCGCCGGCCACTCCTTCCTCAACGACGCCCCCACCGGGCCGCGCCTGCTGCGCCCCGTGATGCAGCGCGTGCTCGGCGCGGGGCCCGAACCGGAGGCAGCCGCCGACGCGTGGACCCGCATCGAGGCCTTCTTCGGGGAGCACCTCGGTGGCGGGGCCGCGCCGGCGGGGCAGGGTGGTGGCCGTGCCGACGCCTGAGGAAGACCTGTCCGTCTGGAAGCGCCTGGCCCCCTCGGGGCTCCTGCTCGTCGGGGCCGGGACGGCGGTGGCCCTCGACGCCTCCGCGCGCCGCAGCGCCGGCGCGCCCCTGCTGCGCTGGGTGGCGGAGGGCAGCGCGGGCCTGGTGCTGCTCAACGCCGGTCTGTCCGTGTTCGGCGAGGCCGTGAAGCGCCGCGCCCTGTACGACTGGTCGCAGCGCCCCTAGCGTTCCCCCATGGCCGTCGGGCTGCTCCTGGTCGTGGTGCTCGTGGTGCTGGCCGTCGTGGCCGGCCTGGTCGCGCTGGTGGTCGCCGCGGGGCGCGGGAGGCGGCCGGGGCCGCACCGCGGCTGGGCCGGCCGTGACGGCGGGGGCTCCGGCAGCTCTTGGAGCGGCCCCGGGAACGACGGCGGCGGCCACCACTCCCACTCCCACTCCCACCACGGCGACGGGGGCAGCTGGTCGTCCGACAGCGGGGGCGACGGCGGGGGCGACGGCGGGGGCGGTGGTGGGGGCGGTGGTGGTGACTGACACCCGGTGAGCTGCTCGCCGGCGCACCGCTCCGCGCGGGCGACCACCGGCTGACGCGCGCCCGCTGCTGGGGCGCCCGTCCGGGCTCCGACGGCGCTGCCGGTGCTCGGCGCCGCCTCGTGCGCCCTGCTGGCGACGCAGGACGAGGGCGACGTGCGGCTGCCTGGCGGGGGCTCGTGGTCAGCGGGGTGGTGCTGGCGGTGGTGTCGACGGCGCTGCGCCGCCGGTCACCTCGCGAGCCAGGGCCGTCAGCTCGCTGAGCACCCGGCGCACCACCGGCCGCTCCGCCACCTCGACTCGCACCAGCGCGTCGACCTGCCGGCCCGCGCGCACCCCCAGGAGCGGCAGCAGCCGCACGCCGGGGTGGCGGCCGCAGGTGTAGCGGGGCAGCAGGGCGATCCCGTGGCCCGCCGCCACCAGCTCCAGCACGACGTGGAAGTCGTTGACGCGGGAGACGACGCGCGGGTCGTCGACCACCGCGCGGAGCACCTCGGCCACGGGGAAGCCCGCCTTCACGGCGATCCAGCGCTCGTGCGCGAGGTCCGCCGTCACGACCCCCGCGGAGCCCGCTCGCGGGTGGGCGGTCGGGACGGCGACGTCGAGGGGCTCGCGCAGCAGCGGGACCACCCGCAGCCCCGGGCTGCCCAGCCACGCGCGCTCCCCCTCGGGCCGGTGGGCGATGACGACGTCGAGCCTGTCGGTGAGGGGGGCGAAGTCGTCCAGGGGCACGTCCTCGTCGGTGACCTCGACCTCGACGCCGCTGCCCGACAGGGCGGTCAGCAGGCCGGGGAGCAGCAGCTCGGCGCCGCTGGAGAACGCGGACACCCGCACGAGCCCGGTGGCCGCCTGCTGCTGGTCGCGGACCGCGCCGCGGGCCCGCTCGAGGGCCACGGCCACGTCGTCGGCGGCGGCCGCGAGCGCCAGGCCGGCGTCGGTGAGGCGCAGGCCGCGCCCCACGCGCTCGGTCAGCGGCACCCCGGCGGCCCGGGTCAGCGAGGCCAGGTGCTGGGAGACGGCGGACGGCGTCAGGTGGAGGACGGCGGCGGCGCGGGTCACCCCGCCCTGGGACCTGACGGCGCGCAGCGCCTCGAGCGCCCTGACGTCCACAGCGCACCCCCTCCTCCCCGACCCCCGTGATCGTGGACGGCTGGCCCTCGAACTGTCCAGTACGACTGAACCGTCCGTGTCCCAGGTGTCGATGGACTGCACGGTCGCCCGTGCCCCACCGTGGACGGGTGCCCACCACCGCCCGCCTGCTCGCCCTGCTCGTCGCCGTGACGTGGGGGCTCAACTTCGTCGCCATCCACCTCTCGCTGGAGCAGTTCCCGCCGCTGCTGTGCGCCGCGGTGCGCTTCGCGGTGATCGCCGTGCCCGTGGTGCTCCTGGTGCCCCGCCCGAAGGGCGTGCCCCTGCGGTGGCTGCTCGCCTACGGCGCGGGCTTCGGCGTCGCGCAGTTCGTCTTCCTCTACACCGCGATGGCGCTCGGGATGCCCGCCGGGCTCGCCTCCCTGGTCCTGCAGTCGTCGGCGCCCTTCACCGTGGTGCTCGCCGCGCTGCTGCTGCACGAGCGCCTGGCGCCCCGCCAGGTGGCGGGCACCGCCGTCGCCGTCGCCGGCCTCCTCGGCATCGCCGCGTCGCGGGCCGAGCTGGGCGGAGCGGCGACGCTGCTGCCGGTGCTGCTCACCCTGCTCGGCGGGCTGGGCTGGGCCTTCGGCAACCTCGCCTCGCGGCTGGCCTGGCGCGAGCGGGTCGCCGCCGGGGCGCCGCCGAGCGCGGCGGAGTCGCTGCGCCTGGTGCTGTGGGTGTCCGTCGTGCCGCCGCTCCCGCTGGGCCTGGCCTCGCTGGTCCTCGAGGGGCCCACCCGGATCGCGGGGGCCTTCGCCGGCCTCGGCACGACCACGGGGCTGCTCGCCCTGGCCGGGCTGGCGTTCACGGTGCTGGTCGCGACCCTCGTGGGGCAGGTCGTCTGGTCGGCGTTGATGGCGCGCCACCCGTCGAGCTCGGTCGCGCCGTTCTCGATGCTCGTCCCCGTGGTCGGGATGCTCGCCGCGCACGTGCTGCTCGGCGAGGCGACGCCGTGGCGCGAGGTCGCCCTCGGCGCCGTCGTCGTGGCCGGGGTGCTGCTCGGCTCCCTGCGCCCCCGCCGACAGCCGGCCCCCGCGCCCACACCGCCCGCGGTCGCCGGCGACCCGGCGGCGCGAGACCAGGCCGCGCTCACCGCCCGGGCCTGACGCCCCCGCTCGCCGCTCGGCCCCACCCAGGGGTGGGGTGGGGTCAGGCGACGGGGACGCGCAGGGCGGGCATCCCCAGGCCGACCGAGCGCCCACCGGCCCCCGCCCCCTGGGCGCTGCCCTGGGGGGGCACGCCGCAGGACGCCAGCTGGCGGCGGTCGTGGGCGTCGCCGCCCCGGGTCCGCCGCACGCGCAGCGCCTCACCGGCGGGCACGTCGGCCACCAGGTGGTGCGGCGCCGACTGCGTGACCCCGACGGTGATGACGTCGCCCGGACGGGGCCGCTCGGCGTCGTCCAGGCCGTCGGGCAGGCCCACGTGCACGAGCCGGTTGTCGCGGGCGCGGCCCGAGAGGCGCTGGCTGGCGCCGTCCTTCCGGCCCTTCGCCTCGCCGACCAGCACCTCGACGGTCCGGCCGACCTGCAGCGCCGCCTCGGACCCCGAGATCCGCTCCTGCAGCGCGACCAGCCGCTCGTACCGCTCCTGCACGACGGCCTTGGGCAGCTGGTCGGGCATGGTCGCGGCCGGCGTGCCAGGGCGCTGGGAGTACTGGAACGTGAACGCGCTCGCGAACCGCGACTCCTCGACCACCCGGAGCGTCTCGGCGAAGTCGTCCTCGGTCTCGCCGGGGAAGCCCACGATGATGTCGGTCGAGATGGCGGCGTCGGGGATCTGCTCCCGCACCCGGTCGAGGATGCCGAGGAACCTCTCCGACCGGTAGGAGCGCCGCATGGCGCGCAGCACCCGGTCGGAGCCCGACTGCAGCGGCATGTGCAGCTGCGGCATCACCGCGGGGGTCTCGGCCATCGCCGTGATGACGTCGTCGGTGAACATCGCCGGGTGGGGGCTGGTGAACCGGACCCGCTCGATCCCGTCGACGCGCCCCACGGCGCGCAGCAGGTCGGCGAACGCGCTGTTGCCGCGGCCCCGCTCGAGCCCCTCGCCGAAGCCACCCACCCCGGTGCCGTAGGAGTTGACGTTCTGCCCGAGCAGCGTCACCTCGACGACGCCGTCGGCGACCAGCGCCTCGACCTCGGCGAGCACGTCACCGGGGCGGCGGTCCTTCTCCTTGCCGCGCAGCGCCGGGACGATGCAGAACGTGCAGGTGTTGTTGCACCCCACGCTGATCGACACCCACGCGCTGGCGGCCGACTCGCGGGCCTGCGGCAGCGTCGAGGGGAAGACCTCGAGCTCCTCCAGCACCTCCACCTGCGCCTCGGCCTGCACGCGGGAGCGCTCCAGCAGCGCCGGCAGGGCGTGGGTGTTGTGGGTTCCGAAGACGACGTCGACCCACGGCGCCTTCGCCACGATGACGTCGCGGTCCTTCTGCGCCAGGCACCCGCCGACGGCGATCTGCATCCCCGGGCGGCGCGCCTTGACGCTGGCCAGGTGCCCGAGGTTGCCGTAGAGGCGGTTGTCGGCGTTCTCGCGGACCGCGCAGGTGTTGAGGACGACGACGTCCGCCTCCCCCGTCCTCGCGGCGTCGTCCTGCGCGCGGGAGTAGCCCGCGTCCTCGAGGAGGCCGGCGAGGCGCTCGGAGTCGTGGGCGTTCATCTGGCACCCGTAGGTGCGGACGGCGTACGTGCGCTCGACGGGCTCGACCGGTGACACCCGATGAGGATAGGTCGCTGTGAGCAGCAGCCAGACCGCCCGGCCGGAGGCGATCAGCGCGGCCCCCGACCTCCGCGGCCCCGTGATGATGGAGCAGGCCTGGCAGGACGCCGCCTTCCTGCACTGGGCGGTGCCGCCCGAGCGCGTCCAGCGGTGGATGCCGCCGGGGGTGCGGCCCGACGTGCACCCGTCATCGCCCGGCGCGACGTGGGTGGGCCTGGTGCCGTTCCGCATGGTCGGGGCGGGGCTCGGTCCCCGGTCGGTGGCGCCGGCGGTGCCGTGGGCCGGGACCTTCCTGGAGACCAACGTGCGGCTGTACTCCGTCGACGAGACCGGGCGCCGCGGCATCGTCTTCGTGACCCTGGAGTGCTCGCGCCTCGCGGTCGTCGCGGGGGCGCAGGCCGCCTTCGGGCTGCCCTACCGCTGGTCGCGGATGGCCTTCGGCCGCCGCTGGTCGGGCGACGACGGCTCGGCCGGCCCCCGGCTGGCGTACGCCCTGCGGGGCCGCGGACGCCGAGCGGACGTGCACCAGCGGCTCGAGCTCGCGCTCGGCGACGACCTGCCCGCCGAGGAGGCGGACGACGACGCCGGGCTCCCCCGGTGGCTGACCGCCCGCTGGGGGCTCCACCAGCAGCACGTGGGCCGCACCTGGTACGTGCCCAACGAGCACGGGCCGTGGCCGCTGCGGCGCGCCGCAGTCGTCGGCTTCGAGGACTCCCTGCTGGCCGACGTCGGCTTCCCCGAGCTGGCGCAGCGGGCCCCGGACTCGGTGCTCGTCTCCTCCGGGGTGGTCACGCGGTTCGGTCTGCCGGGTGACGCCCGGGCTCCCCGCCCGGCGCCTCCGCAGCAGCACCGCTAGGTCACATCCGGGTCACGATGTTTGCCGCAGGATGACCCGTCCATGACCATCTCTTGACCTGCGGCTAGGTTCCCCGGGCATGGGAACCACTGCGGCGGAGCAGCCGCTCGTCGTCGCCCGGGGCGTGGTGAAGCGCTTCGGCGACCACGCCGCGCTCAAGGGCGTCGACCTGACCGTGCACCGCGGGGAGGTCGTCGTCGTCATCGGTCCGTCGGGCTCGGGCAAGTCGACGCTGTGCCGCACGCTGAACCGGCTGGAGACCGTCGACGGGGGCACGATCGAGATCGACGGCCAACCGCTGCCCGCCGAGGGCCGCGAGCTCGCCCGTCTGCGGGCCGACGTCGGGATGGTCTTCCAGTCGTTCAACCTCTTCGCGCACAAGACCGTCCTCGAGAACGTCACCCTCGGGCCGGTCAAGGTGCGCAGGCAGCCCCGCGCGAAGGCGGAGCAGCGGGCGCGCGAGCTGCTCGACAGGGTCGGCGTCGGCTCCCAGGCCGAGAAGCTGCCCGCTCAGCTCTCCGGCGGCCAGCAACAGCGCGTGGCCATCGCCCGGGCCCTGGCGATGGACCCCAAGGTCATGCTCTTCGACGAGCCGACGTCGGCGCTCGACCCGGAGATGATCAACGAGGTCCTCGACGTCATGACCGGCCTGGCGAAGGACGGCATGACCATGGTCGTGGTCACCCACGAGATGGGCTTCGCCCGCCGCGCCGCCGACCGGGTCGTGTTCATGGCCGACGGCGAGGTCGCCGAGGTCGCCGAGCCCGAGGCCTTCTTCACCGCGCCCAGCAGCCGGCGCGCCCAGGACTTCCTGTCCAAGCTCCTCACCCACTGACCTCGCCCACCCACCGGGAGACCCCAGATGCACCTGCGCCGTTCCGCCCTCACCGCCGCTGCCGCCGCCTCGCTGCTGGCGCTGACCGCCTGCGGAGGGGGCTCCTCCGACACCGGCGACGCCCCCGAGCCCGTCGAGAGCGCCTCCTTCGAGGCCGGCACGACGATGGCGGAGCTGTCGCAGGCCGGGGCGATCACCATCGGCACCAAGTTCGACCAGCCCGGCTTCGGCCTGCGCGGCCTCGGCGACACCCCCGAGGGCTTCGACGTCGAGGTGGGCAAGGGGATCGCGGCCCAGCTGGGCCTGTCCGAGGACCAGATCACCTGGGTCGAGGCGCCCTCCTCCCAGCGCGAGGACCTCATCACCCAGGGGTCGGTCGACATGGTGATCGCCACCTACACGATCAACGACACCCGCAAGGAGCGCATCACCTTCGCGGGCCCGTACTACGTGGCCGGCCAGCAGATCATGGTCGGGGAGGCCGAGGACCGGCTCACCGGTCCCGACGACCTGCGCGCCAACCCCGACCTGAAGATCTGCTCGGTCAACGGGTCCACGCCCTCGGAGAACATCCGCGAGTACCTGGCCTCGCCCGACCAGCTGGTGCTGTTCGAGGTCTACGACGACTGCGTCACCGCCATGAAGAACGGCCAGGTCCAGGCGATGACCACCGACAACGTCATCCTCACCGGCTACGTCGCCGAGAACGAGGGCGAGTTCAAGCTCGTCGGGGAGCAGTTCACCGAGGAGCCCTACGGCATCGGCATCACCAAGGGCGACACCGCGTTCTGCGAGTTCGTCAACGGCGCGCTGCAGACGATGAGCGAGGACGGCTCCTACGAGGAGGCCTGGACCTCCACCGCCGGTGAGTACGAGGGCACCGAGGTGCCGACGCTGCCCACCGCTGACGCCTGCGTCTGACGCAGGGGCGCGCGCCGCGACGATGGACCCCGTCCTCGAGAACCTCGACCTCTTCTGGGGCGGGTTCGTCCGCTCGCTGGGCATCGTGCTGTGGGCCTTCGCCGGCTCCATGGTGCTCGGCACCGCGCTGGCGGTCTGCCGCGTCAGCCCGGTGCCGGTCCTGCGGGCCGTCGGCACCGGCTACGTCGCGGTGGTGCGCAACACCCCGCTCACGGTGGTGCTGTTCCTCTTCGCCTTCGGGATCCCCGCGCTGCAGGTGAACGCCTCGTTCTACGTCTTCGGCGTGGCCGGCCTGGTGGTCTACACCGCGGCCTTCGTCTGCGAGGCGATCAGGTCGGGCATCAACGCCGTGGCCCCCGGCCAGGCGGAGGCGGCCCGCGCGATCGGGCTGACCTTCGGCCAGACCCTGACGCAGGTGGTGCTCCCCCAGGCCGTCCGCACCGTCGTGCCGCCGCTGGGCAACGTGCAGATCGCGATGGTCAAGAACTCGGCGGTGGTGGGGGCCTTCGGCGTGGGGGGTGAGCTCTTCAGCGTGGCCACCCGGCTGACCAGCGCCCAGGGAGAGCCGCGGCTCCCCGTGTACCTGGGCGTCGCCGCCTTCTTCCTGCTCATCACCCTCCCCGCGGGGGCGCTCCTGGCACGCACCGAGCAGCGGCTGGCGGTGGCGCGGTGAGCAGCGTCCTGTTCGACGAGCCCGGCCCTCGCGCGCGTCGCCGCACCCGCATCGCGACCGGTGTCGCGGCGGTCGTCGTGCTGGGGCTCGTCGCCCTGGCGGTGCAGCGCTTCGCGAGCACCGGGCAGTTCGACGCCGAGCTGTGGGCGCCGCTGCTCGACCCGCGCACCGAGGAGTTCGCTCAGGTCTGGGCCATCCTCGGCGCCGGGCTGGGTACCACCCTGCGGGCGTTCGCGCTGGCGGCCAGCGCATCGCTGGTGCTCGGGATCGTCGTCGGCGCCGCCCGGGTCTCCCTCGGCCGCACCGCGCGCCTCCCCCTGGTGGGGGTGGTCGAGCTGTTCCGCGGGCTTCCGGTGGTGGTGACGATCTTCCTCGCGGCGGAGGTGCTTCGCCTCCTCGACAGCGGCACCTCGTCGTACTGGGCCCTGGTGGCCGGCCTCACCGCCTACAACAGCGTGATCATCGCCGAGGTGGTCCGGGCCGGCGTGCTCTCGCTACCGAAGGGGCAGGCCGAGGCGGGCCTCGCGATCGGGCTGACGCCGGCACAGGTGATGCGGTCGGTGCAGCTGCCGCAGGCGCTGCGCACGATGCTGCCGGCCCTGATCAGCCAGCTGGTCGTGATCCTCAAGGACACCGCGCTGGCGACCGTGGTCTTCAACGACCTCCAGGACCTGCTCTACGCCGGCGACCGCATCCGCATCTCGCTGGACAACTCGCTGCAGACGCTGCTCGTGGTGGCGCTCGTCTACATCGCCCTGTGCGTGGTGCTCGACCGGGCGGCGGTCTGGACCGAGCGGCGGCTGTCGCGCTCGCGCCCCACCGCGGCGCCAGCGGTGGCGCCGGCCGAGGAGGCCGTCACCCGGGTGTGACGACGGGCCTGACGAGCTCGCGGCGCGCGAGGGCGACCTCCTCGCGCGCCGCGCAGCCCGGGGCGTGGTCGTTGACCAGCCCCATGGCCTGCTGGAACGCGTAGGCCGTGGTCGGCCCCACGAACCTCCAGCCGCGCCTCTTGAGGTCCTTGCTCATCGCCACCGACTCCGGTGACGTCGAGCGCACCTCGAACGGCCGCACGTCGCCGTCGGCGGGCTCCCAGCTCCAGGCGTAGGCGGCGATGCTCCCGTGCTCGGCGACCAGCTCGACGGCTCGGGCGGCGTTGTTGACGGCCGCCTCGATCTTGCCGCGGTGGCGCACGATGCCGGCGTCACCGAGCAAGCGCTCCACGTCGCTCCCGTCGAACCCGGCGACCACCTCGTGGTCGAAGCCGGCGAATGCCTCCCGGAAGGCCGGGCGCTTGCGCAGGATGGTCAGCCAGCTCAGACCCGACTGGAAGCCCTCGAGACAGACCTTCTCGAAGAGGCGGCGGTCGTCGACGACCGGGAAGCCCCACTCGGTGTCGTGGTACGCCGCGTAATCGGGTGTTGAGGCGCCCCAGGCGCAGCGCGGGCGACCGTCCGCCCCGATGACCACGTCCACGCCGGTCCTCCTCCGTCGTCCGCTCAGTCGTCCAGCGCGAAGCGCTCGTCGTCGTCCGTCTCGCCGTCGTCCTGCTGGGCGCGGACGGCCTCGCGGACCACCCGCATCGTCAGCCCCTGCGGGTAGCCCTTGCGAGCCAGCATCCCGGCCAGGCGCCGGGTCTGGACGACGGGCTCCAGCGACCCCATCGACCGGAGCTTCCGCTCCACCAGCGCCCGGGCCGCGGCCTCCTCGGTCTCGTCGTCGACCTGCTCCAGCGCGGCAGCGGCGGTGGCGTCGTCGACGCCCTTGGCGCGCAGCTCGTGGGCGAGGCCCCGCCGTCCCAGCCCGCGGGTGAGCTGCTGGGAGCGGACGAGCACCTCGGCGTACGCGGCGTCGTCGACGAGCCCCACCTCGGTGAACCTGTCGAGCACCGCTCCGGCGGTCTCGGTGGGGACGCCCTTCTCGGCGAGCTTCTTCTCCAGCTGGGCGCGGCTGCGCGGCGCTGCCGTCAGCTGGCGGAGCACGACGTCGCGGGCGGTGGCGGCGGGGTCGCGGTCGACGGCGGGCGACGGGCGCTCGCCGTCCGCCCGCTGAGCGCCCCCCGCACCGCCCGAGCGGCCGGGACCGCGACGACCGCGGCCCCGGCGCTGCTCGCGCTCGCCGTGCTCCTGCCCGTGCGGCTGGTCGGTCAGAAGTCGACCTTGGCCTCGGCGGGCAGCTCGACGGTGTCGGCGCCCTCGACCACCTTGGGCTGGCCGATGCCGAGCTTCTCCTTGATCTTGCGCTCGATCTCGTCTCCGAGGTCGGGGTTGTCGCGCAGGAAGGTGCGGGCGTTCTCCTTGCCCTGGCCGAGCTGGTCGCCCTCGTAGGTGTACCAAGCGCCGGACTTGCGGATGAAGCCGTGCTCCACGCCCATGTCGATCAGGCCGCCCTCACGGGAGATGCCGATGCCGTAGAGGATGTCGAACTCGGCCTGCTTGAACGGCGGCGAGACCTTGTTCTTGACGACCTTCACGCGGGTGCGGTTGCCGACGGGCTCGTTGCCGTCCTTCAGGGTCTCGATGCGGCGCACGTCGAGGCGGACGGACGCGTAGAACTTCAGCGCCTTTCCACCGGTCGTCGTCTCCGGCGAGCCGAACATCACGCCGATCTTCTCGCGCAGCTGGTTGATGAAGATGGCGGTGGTGCCCGCGGCGCTCAGCGCACCGGTCATCTTGCGCAGCGCCTGCGACATGAGGCGGGCCTGGAGGCCGACGTGGCTGTCGCCCATCTCGCCCTCGATCTCGGCGCGGGGCACCAGGGCCGCCACGGAGTCGATGACGAGGATGTCGAGGGCCCCGGAGCGCACGAGCATGTCGGCGATCTCGAGGGCCTGCTCGCCGGTGTCGGGCTGGGAGACGAGCAGGGCGTCGGTGTCGACGCCGAGCTTCTTGGCGTACTCCGGGTCGAGCGCGTGCTCGGCGTCGATGAACGCGGCGATGCCGCCGGCCTTCTGCGCGCTGGCGACGGCGTGCAGGGCGACGGTGGTCTTTCCGCTCGACTCGGGGCCGTAGATCTCGACCACGCGACCGCGGGGCAGGCCCCCGATGCCGAGCGCGACGTCGAGCGCCGTCGAGCCGGTGGGGATGAACTTCATCGGCTCGCGGACCTCGTCGCCGAGGCGCATCACGGTGTTCTTGCCGAACTGCTTGTCGATCTGCGCGAGGGCGAACTCGAGCGACTTCGACTTGTCGTTGCTGCGGTCAACGGTCTTGGTGGGCGCGGCCACGGGATCACCCCTGTCGATGGGCACCCGGACCTCCGGGCGCTGCTGCGGTGCGTTCGTGGACGACGCTAGGCGCCACCACTGACAGTCCGGTGCCGCGAGCCCGCGCCCTGTGGACGGACGCCCCTCGCCGCACCTCGCAGGCCCCACCCTACCGCGCGCGGACCTCGCGGACCGAACGCGCGTTCGACATCAGCCCCGCCGCCGCGCCCGGTACGCGGCGACGGCGGCGCGGTTGCCGCACGAGCCGTCGCAGAACCGCCGCGACCGGTTCTTGGACAGGTCGACGAACACGTCGGTGCAGTCCTCGCCCGCGCAGCGCTTGAGGCGGCCCAGCTCGCCGCGACGCACCACGTCGACCACCGCCATCCCCGCCTCCACCGCCATCCGCTGGTCCAGGGGCGCGTCGGACGGGGTGGCGTGCAGGTGCCAGTCCCACCCGTCGTGGCGCACCAGCTGCGGCAGCGCCCGGGCCCCGCTGAGCAGCGCGTTGACGAGGTCGACCACGCCCTCGTCGTCGCCGGCGAGCGCCAGGTCCCACAGGGCCAGCAGTCGGGGGCGCAGGGCGCGCACCGCGTCGAGCTCGGCGCGGTCGTGGTCGCGGCGGCCGCTCCAGCGGTGCTCCGCGCAGAAGGCGTCGAGCGCGGCGACGTCGGGCAGCCCCTCCTCGCCGGAGACGTGGCCGAGCGTGTTGACCATCGCGACGAGCGCCACCAGCTCGCGCTCGGTGTCATCAGCGAAGAGCACCTTGACTCCTTTCACGGGCGTGGGTACTGTCCCGGCAGATGTCATCAGCGTAGGAGGTTTCGGTCATGTCGGCCAGCACGGGCGAGCGCGTGACGACGGTCCCGGTCCCCCAGCAGGGTCGCAGGCCGGGGGCGGTGGCCACCAGCGCCGACCTGCCCGTGCCCTCAGCCTCCCGGGGGCTCGTGCTGGCCCTGGTCTCCGCCGGCGCCTTCGGCCTCTCCGGCATCTTCGCCAACTCCCTGCTGCACGCCGGGTGGACGCCCGGTGCCGCCGTCCTCGTGCGGATGCTCGGGGCGTCGCTGGTGCTCGCCCCCTTCGCCGTCGTCGCGCTGCGCGGGCGCTGGGCCTCGCTCTGGCGCGCCCGGTGGACGTGCCTCGCGTTCGGGCTGTTCGCCATGGCCGGCTGCCAGCTCGGCTTCTTCGCCGCCGTCCAGACCGTGCCCGTCTCGCTCGCCCTGCTGGTGGAGTACTCGGGCGTGCTGCTGGTGGTGGCCTGGTCCTGGACCGTCGGAGGCCAGCGCCCGCGGCTGCGCACCGCCCTCGGGGGCGCGGCGGCGCTCGGCGGGCTGGCCCTCGTGCTCGGCGTCGGGGGCGCCGGGAGCGGTGCGGGCGGCACCGGGCTCGTGTGGGCCGGCGTGGCCGGGGTCTGCCTCGCGGTGTACTTCCTCCTCGCGGCGCGGCCCGACGCCGGCGTCCCCGCGCTCGCCCTCGCCTGGGTGGGCATGCTCGTGGGCGCCGCCGTCCTGGGCCTGGCCGGCGCGAGCGGCCTGCTCCCGATGGAGGTGAGCGGCGGCGACGTCGACCTGCTCGGCGGCCGCGCGCCGTGGTGGGTCGCCCTCGCGGGCCTCGTGCTCATCGCCACCGCCCTCGCGTACGGCTCCGGCATCGCGGCGGTCCGGCACCTGTCGGCGGCCCCGGCCTCGTTCGTGGCGCTGACCGAGGTGCTGTTCGCCGCCGCGTGGGCCTGGGTGGCGCTCGGGCAGCAGCTGAGCCCGCTGCAGCTGGTCGGTGGAGCGGTGGTGCTGGCCGGCATCGTCGTCGTCCGCAGCGACGGCCGGGGCGCGGCTCAGCAGGCGGGGGTCGTCGCCGAGGCCGCCCGGTCGGAGGTCGAGGTGGAGGCGTCCAG
This sequence comes from Actinomycetales bacterium, assembly GCA_022701985.1. Taxonomy (GTDB): domain Bacteria; phylum Actinomycetota; class Actinomycetes; order Actinomycetales; family Quadrisphaeraceae; genus Quadrisphaera. The sequence goes on along the minus strand of JAKONK010000252.1, from coordinate 9,216 downwards.
CGCCTCCCGCAGCACGGAGACCGGCACCGCGTAGGCGTGCTCCCCGGTGGTCGCGCCGGCGTAGACCACGCCGACCACCGCTCCGCCGCCGTCGACGACGGCGCTGCCCGAGCTGCCGGGCGCCACCCGGGCCTCCACCTGGAGCGCCGGGGCGCTGCTGGCGCCGAGCGGGTCGTCGACGAGAGCGGTCACCACCCCGGCCGCGCGGGCGAGGGCCTCGCCCCGGGGGTAGCCGACGACCGTGACGGCCTCGCCGCCGTCCGGGTCGGCGCCGGCCAGCGGGACGCTCGCGGGCAGCGCCTCGCGGGTCCTCACGACGGCGAGGTCCGCGACGGTCGCCGCGATCGACCCCGTGACCGCCAGCTGGTGCCCGTCCCAGGTGTCGACCTGCAGCCGCTCCGCCCCGGAGACCACGTGCGCGTTGGTGACGAGGGTGTGCTCGTCGAGCGCGAAGCCCGAGCCGGTCTCGACGCCCTCGCAGCCGATGCTGCGCACCCTGACCGACGCCCGCACGGCCGTGCGCAGGGCGGTGCCGGCGTCAGCGGCGGCCAGCGCCGCGGTCGCCCGTTCCAGCGCCGGGTCGGCAACCCCGGCCGGCGACGGGGGTCCGGCGGCCGGGGCCGGGGGGAGCAGCGCGCAGCCCGCGACCAGGGCTCCCGCCAGCGCCACCAGGGGGGCGACCGCCGAGGCCCCCCGGAGGGCCTGCCGCCGACGGGCCGGCGCGGGGCCCGGCCGCGAGGGGGTCAGGACCGTCCCGCCGTCATCTGCGAGCGCTGAGCCCCGGCCTCGCGCAGGTCGGTGGCGCGGGCCTTCTCGGCAGCCAGCTGCTCGACGCGGGCGTCGGAGGCGTCGAGGTCGGCCTGCAGGCCGTCGATCCGGTGCTGCAGCTCGACGGAGGTCGCCGCGAGGCGGGCGCGCTGGGCCTCGGCCGCCTCCGCGCGCTCGCGCCAGGAGCCCGAGACCAGCCGCTGGTGCACCGCGAGCGCGAGCACGGCCACCAGGGCCGCGAGCAGCAGGACGACGACGGCGCCCGCCCTCCTCGGCCGGCGTCGCGGGCGCTCGCGCAGCGGCGGCGCGACGGCTCCCCCGACGACGCCCGCGACGGCGCCCCCGACAGCGCCCTCGGCGGTGCGCCGCGGAGCGGGCAGCAGCGGAGCCGCCGAGGCCTCGGTCACCGGGGTCACCGTCGCCTCGCGCACGCCCTCATCGTGACCGCCCGAGCGCCGGCGCGGGCCGCTTTCCAGACAGTCAGCGGGCCCCGGCGAAGGTGCGGCGGTACGCCAGGGGCGTCGTCCCCAGGCGGCCGAAGTGGTGGCGCAGCACCGCGCCGGAGCCCCACCCGACGGCGGCGGCGACCTCGTCGACCGGCAGGTCGGTGGTCTCCAGCAGCTCCTGCGCCCGCTGCAGGCGCATCCGGGCCACCCAGGCGGCCGGAGAGGTGCCCGCGGCGTCGGTGAACCGGCGCGCCAGGGTGCGCGTCGACATCCGGGCGTGCGCCGCCAGGCGCTCCACCGAGAGGTCCTCCGCCAGGTGCTCGAGGGCCCAGGTGTGCAGGGCCGCCAGGTCGTCGTCGGAGCACGCCTCGGGCGGCAGGACCGCCGCCGGGACGAACTGCGCCTGCCCCCCGTCGCGGTGCGGCGGCACGACCATCCGGCGGGCGATCCTCGCGACGGCGGCGGCGCCCAGCTCGCGGCGCAGCAGGTGCAGGCCGGCGTCGATGGCCGCGGCGGACCCGGCGCTGGAGATCACCGGCCCGTCCTCCACGTAGAGCACGTCGCAGTCCACCGAGGTCGCCGGGTAGCGCGCGGCGAACTCGTCGACGTACATCCAGTGCGTCGTGCAGCGCCGGCCGTCGAGCAGGCCGGCGTCGGCCAGCACGTACGTGCCGCTGCAGGCCCCGAGGAACTGCGCGCCCCGCTCGTGCGCCGCGCGCAGGGCCGCGACCACGGCGGGGCTCGCCGCGGTGCCCCGGGGCACCGGGGTGGTGACCACGAGGTCGGCGGAGGCGATGCGGTCCAGCCCGCGCTCCACCTGCACCGAGAAGCCCTGGTTGGTCATCACCGGGCCGGGGCTCTCGGTGACCAGGGAGAAGTCGTAGACGGGCAGGCCGTCGTCGCTGCGGTCCAGGCCGAAGAGCTCGCAGACGATGCCGAGCTCGAAGGGGGCGACCCCGGGCAGGACGAGGACGGCGACGTCGCTGATGGCCACCGGCCAAGGGTGCCAGACGCTGTGGCAGGAAGTCGACGGGCGGTGGCACTCCTGCCACTAGTGGCTCAACATCGACGTCCACCAACATCGGGCCATGGAGATCCTCGTGGCCCTGGCCGCCACCGTCCCGGTGCTCGTCGTCCTCGCTCTCGTCCTCGTCGCCGTGCACGGCGACGGGTACGGCCACCGCCCGCCGCCGTCGTCACGCGCGGAGTGGACCGCGGACCGCCTGCCCTCGCGCCCCTACCGGGAAACGGGTCGCTGAGCCGGCCCGCCGTGCGGTGGGATGCCCCGGTGGACGAGCGCGCGGCCGTGGACCTGAACCTCGCCGGCTGGGACGAGCGCGCGCTCGCGCACGCCGCCCCCGGCACGGGCTACCGGCTCGAGCAGTACGTCGAGGACCCGGCCAGGGTCTCCGACGTCGTGGCGTTCGACGCGCCGCGGCTCGGCGACCTGGCCGGAGTCCGCGGCGTCCACCTGCAGTGCCACCTCGGCACGGACACCCTGTCGCTGGCGAGGCTCGGCGCGCGGATGACCGGGGTCGACTTCTCCCCCAGCGCACTGGAGCAGGCGCGCGCCCTGGCCGAGCGGGCCGGAGCGGAGGTCGACTACCACCGGGCCGACGTCACCGACGGCGCCGCCGTGCTCGCAGCGGTGGGGGCCGGGCGGTACGACCTCGTCTACACCGGCATCGGGGCCCTGTGCTGGCTGCCGCGCACCGCCGACTGGGCGCGCCTCGTGTCCGACCTGCTCGCCCCCGGCGGGCGGCTGCTGGTGCGCGACGGCCACCCCGCACTGCTGGCTCTCGACCACGACCGCACCGACGGCGAGCTGGTGCTGGCCCACCCGTACTTCGAGCGCCCCGAGCCGACGGTCTGGGACGAGCCGGGCACGTACGTCGAGACCGACCGCGTCTTCACCCACACCCGCAGCGCCGAGTGGAACCACGGGCTGGGCGAGCTGGTCACCGCCGTGATCGCCGCCGGTCTGCAGGTCACCGGCCTGGAGGAGCACCGCAGCATCCCGTGGCAGGCGATGGGGCACATGGTCGAGGTCCCCGGCGGGGAGTGGGCCCTGCCCGGCGACGCCGCCGACCGGATCCCCCTGAGCTTCACGCTGCAGGCGCGCAAGCCCGCCTGATCCGGGGTCCCCCTCAGCGGCGGTGGCGGCGGTTGGCCTCGCGGGTGTCGATCCACCGGCGCTCCGGCGGCACGTCCTGCGCGTCGCACAGGGCCTCCCACACGTCGCGGGGCGGGATGCCGGCGTCCAGGCCCTGCACGGGCGTGCGGCCCCCCAGCCGGCTGAGCACGATGTCGGAGGCCAGCGACCTGGCGTACTCGGGTCCGAAGACCTCCTCGGCCAGCTGCCAGAACTCGCTGTGACGCACCCGCCGATCCTCCCCCACCCGTCGTGGTGCCGCGTGAGGCTCGCCACGCCGGCCCGGTGGGCGTCACCCCGCGCGGCGACGGCGTGGTGTGATCGACGCCGTGCCCACCACGACCGACCTGACGAGCCGCCAGCGCCTGGTGCTGCGGGCCTTCACCGCCGTCGCCGTGCTGGAGGCCCTCACGTGGGTGGGGCTGCTGACCGGCATGTACGTCAAGTACGTGCCGCAGACGACCGAGGCCGGCGTGCAGCTCTTCGGGCCGGTCCACGGCGCGGCCTTCGTGGCCTACCTCGTCATGGCCGTGCTCGCGTGGCGCGTCCTGCGCTGGTCCTCCGGCACGCTCGTCGTCGCCGTCGTCTGCAGCGTCCCGCCGCTGTTCACCGTGGTGTTCGAGGTCTGGGCCGCCCGCACCGGCCGCCTCACGCCCACCCGCGGCCGCGTCCGCGAGGCCGTCCCCGCCTGAGGACCTCCCGCCCCACGACCCCAGGGCGGACGAGCGACCCACCGCCGTGATCATGGGATCTGCGCGCACGACCGCCGCGGGGTGTGCGCAGGTCCCATGATCACGGTCGCAGGGGGCTCCTCCGCCCTGCAGCGGGCGCCTCCACCGGTCGGTGGAGGCCGAGACCCACCACCAGCCCCTGACGCCCGCCGCCCCGCAGCGGGCAGGCTCCTCACCATGAGCAGCGAACCGGCGGTGCGGGTCACGGACCTGCACAAGCACTACGGGTCCAGGCGGGCCGTCGACGGCGTCTCCTTCGACGTCGTCCCCGGCCAGGTGTTCGCGCTGCTGGGACCCAACGGGGCGGGCAAGTCGACCACCGTCGAGGTGCTCGAGGGCTACCGCGCCCGGACGGCCGGCGAGGTCAGCGTGCTGGGCGCCGACCCGGGGCGTCCCACCCCGGCGTGGCGCAGCCGCCTCGGCATCGTCGCGCAGTCGACCAGGGACCTGTCCGACCTCACGGTCACCGAGGTCGTCCGCCAGTTCGCGACCTTCTACCCGCACCCGCGCCGCCCCGAGGCGGTCGTCGAGCAGGTCGGGCTGGCCGACGACGCGCGCACCCGCGCCAGCGCCCTGTCCGGTGGACGACGACGGCGCCTCGACGTGGCCCTCGGCATCGTCGGAGACCCGGAGCTGCTGTTCCTCGACGAGCCCACCACCGGGTTCGACCCCGAGGCCCGCCGCGAGTTCTGGGCGCTCGTGCAGCTGCTCGCGGCCGACGGCACCACGATCCTGCTGACCACGCACTACCTCGACGAGGTGGAGGTGCTCGCCGACGCGCTCGCCGTCATCGACGGGGGCCGCATCGTGGCCACGGGCACGCCCGCCGACCTGGGCGGTCGCGACACCGCCCCCGCCTCGGTCCGCTGGCGCGACGCTGGCGGTGGCTGGCGGACCGAGCTGACCGGCGAGCCCGCGGCGCTGGTGGCGCGCCTGCACGCCCAGCTCGGGGAGCTCGACGGCCTCAGCGTGCACCGGCCGACGCTGGAGGACGCCTACCTGTCCCTGCTCTCCTCCCCCGCCGCTCAGGAGGTCTCCCGATGAGCACGACGGCGTCCACCTCGACGACGAGCGGCCCGCGCACCCGGCAGCCCGCCGAGCCGTCGGCGTTCCGCTCCCCCGCCTTCCTGGCGCGCACCTCGCTGGCGCGCACCGCGGTCGAGCTCAAGGAGCTGTCGCGCTCGTGGGACGCGCTGGTCTTCAACGTCTTCTTCCCGATCATCTTCCTGTTCGTCTTCGGGTCGGTCTTCTCCGGGGAGGTCGCGCCCGGCGTGAGCTTCACGCAGTACTTCACCGCCGGGATGGCCGCCTCGGGGGTGCTGCTGGTCAGCTTCCAGAGCCTCGCGATCTCCATCGCCGTGGAGCGCGACGACGGCCTGCTCAAGCGCCTGGAGGGCACGCCCATGCCGCCGGCGGCGTACTTCCTCGGCAAGGTCGGGCTCGTCGTCGTCACGGGCGCGGTGCAGATGGCGGTCCTGCTGACCGCCGCGCACCTGCTCTTCGACGTCGACCTGCCCGCCGGGCCGCAGCAGTGGCTCACCCTCGGGTGGGTGACCGTGCTCGGCGCCGCCGCCGGGACGCTGCTGGGCATCGCGTACTCGAGCATCCCCCGCACCGGGCGGTCCGCGAGCGCGGTGACCGCGCCCGTCGTCCTGGTGCTGCAGTTCGTCTCGGGGGTGTTCTTCGTCTACAGCCAGCTGCCGGGGTGGATGCAGGACGTCGCCGCCGTCTTCCCGCTCAAGTGGATGGCGGAGGGGTTCCGGGCGGCGCTGCTGCCGGAGTCGATGGCCGCGGCCGAGCCCGCCGGTGAGTGGCAGCTGGGCCTGGTCGCGCTGGTCCTGGCGGGGTGGACCGTCGTCGGCCTGCTGCTGTGCCGCACGACGTTCCGCTGGCGCCGCCGCGGCGACCGGTGACCGGTGACCGCCTCGTGACCGCCGCGGCGCCGTCGGGGTTCTGGGAGCGGAGCCGGGTCGGCTGGCACGCCGCCTGGTACGGGGTGCTGGGCATCACCGCGGTCGCCGTCCTGGCGCTGGCGCGGGCGCCGCTGGCCGACCGCCTCGTCGGCGTCGTCGCCCTGGCTGCCGCCGCCGGGCTGTACGCGGCGCTGGGGGCGCGGCTGCTGGCCGAGACCGGCGAGGTGGTCGCCACCCGCCGGGCCCTCGTGCGGTACGGCGCGTACACCGGCGGGGTCGGGGTGTGCCTGGCGGTGCTGTCGCTGGCGCTGGGCCCGGGCGTCGCCCTGGCTCCGCTCTTCGTGCTGTTCCCGCAGGCCTGGGCGATGGTCGAGCGCCGGGGACCCGCCGTCGCCGTCGTCGTGGCGGTGCCCGCGGGGCTCGCCGTGGTGCAGGTGGCGCGGTCGGGGTGGGCGCCGAGCTCCGTCACCGACGCCGTGGTCACCGCGTTCCTGCAGTCGGCCGCGGCGATCGTGCTGGGGCTGTGGATCACCGGGCTGGTGCACGAGAGCGAGTCGCGCGCGGCCCTGCTCGCCGAGCTGACGGCCGCCCGCGCCGAGCTCGCCACCGCCGAGCACGCCCGCGGGGTGCTGGCCGAGCGCGAGCGGATGGCCGGGGAGATCCACGACACCCTCGCGCAGGGGTTCCTCAGCATCGTCGCGCTCGCGCAGGCGGCCCAGGACGGCCGGACCCGCGAGCGCCTCGACCTCATCGAGGCCACCGCGCGGGCGAACCTGGCGGAGGCCCGTGCCATCGTCGCCGCCCACACCCCTCCCGACCTGGCGCAGTCGGCCTCGGACCACCGCCTGCTGGGCGCGCTGGAGCGCCTCGCGGCCCGGACGACCGCCCAGGACGGGCTGGTCGTCGAGCTGGACCTGCCCGCGGCGCTCCCACCGCTGGGCCCCGAGGCCGAGGTGGTGCTGCTGAGGGCGGCGCAGGAGGGCCTCGCCAACGCCCGCCGCCACGGCGGCGCCACCCGGGTGGTGGTCGCCCTCGCCGTCGACGTCGAGGGCGTCGAGATGGCGCTGGTCGACGACGGCGCGGGCCTGGGCCCCGAGGGCGCTGCCGCGCTGGCCGGCCCGCGGGCGGGCTACGGCCTGGCGGCGATGGCCGCGCGGGCCGCCCAGGTCGGCGGCTCCGCGGTCCTCAGCGAGCGCTCCGACGGAGCAGCGGGTGGCGCGGGGTGCGTGCTGCGCGTCAGGGTGCCCGCATGACGCCCCCCACGGCGCCCCTGCGGCTCGTCGTCGTCGACGACCACCCCGTCGTCCGCGCCGGCATCGTCGCGCTCCTGTCCGCAGAGGCCGACCTCGACGTGGTGGCGGAGGTCGACGACGGCGCGGGCGCGCTCGCGGCGTTCGAGGAGCACCACCCCGACGTCGTCCTCATGGACCTGCGGATGCCGGGCGTCGACGGCGTGGCCGCGACCACCCGCCTGCGGGCCGCGCACCCGGGCGCGAGGGTGCTGGTGCTCACCACGTACGACACCGACGCCGACATCCTGCGCGCCGTCGAGGCGGGGGCCACCGGCTACCTGCTGAAGGACGCCCCCCGCGCCGTCCTCACCGACGCGGTGCGCCGCGCCGCCCGCGGCGAGACCGTGCTGGCCCCGCCGGTGGCCGCGAAGCTGCTGACGCGGATGCGCGAGCCCGCCGCGGAGCGCCTCACCGCCCGGGAGACCGAGGTGCTGGCGTGCGTGGCGCGGGGGCTGAGCAACCCGGGGATCGCCGCGGAGCTGTTCATCGGCGAGGCGACGGTGAAGAGCCACCTGCTGCGGGTGTTCACCAAGCTCGGCGTCGACGACAGGACGGCGGCCGTCACGGTGGCGATGTCCCGGGGGCTGCTCCCCCCGCCCTCCTGAGCCTCCCCCTCCGCCGCGACCCGGAGGTGGTCGCCGTCCGGGTCACCCGGGGTGGAGCTCGGACAGCCGGGCGCGCCCCGCCGTGACGGTGCTCCGCTGCGCCCGGTGCACCGCCGCCAGGAGGAGGACGACGGCGGCGAGGGCGAGCTGGGCGACGACCAGGGCCTCGGCCACCGCCATCAGCCCGTGGCCCCAGCCGCCGAGCGGCGCCGTCCCCGCGAGCAGCGCGGCGCCGTGGCCCGCGTGCCCGGCGGCCGGCGCCGGTGCTGCGCCCGCCGGGCGGAGCGCTGCGGCGTGGTCGAGCAGCATCAGCGCGAGCATCGCGGCGTCGAGCACCGCGCACCCGGCCCAGGCCCGGGACCGGTCGAGGTGCCGGGCGCAGAGCGCGCACCCCAGGGCCAGCGGCAGCATCGCCAGCGCCACGGCGCTCGGGGACGCGACCGCGAGCGCGCCGTGGACCAGCGCGGCGGTCACCGCGAGGAGCTGGCCCACGGCGCGCACGCTCACCGCCCGGAGGAGCAGTGGGAGTTCGTGCTGGTCAGCACGGCGGGGACTCCGAGAGCGGGGTTCCTGTCGAAGAAGCCGTGGGGCTTCAGCTGGAACCCGGTGTAGTCGGTGGGCATGACCGGCCAGTCCTCCGGGCGCGGGAAGTGCGTGAGGCCGAAGGTGTGCCAGAGCACGACGTCGGTGTCCTCCACGGACCGGTCCGCCGCCGTGTAGGCGGGCAGGCCCGCGCCCCCGGGGTGCTGGTTGACGAGGTCTCCGGCGGCGTACCGCTCGGCCGGCTCGTGCGGGGTCACCCACAGGTGCTTGGTGGAGAACGCCGCGCGCGCGGCCACCACCGAGCTCGGGTCGGCCAGCAGCGCGGGGCTGGGCTGCGGGTGGAGGGCGTAGCCGACGGGCTCGCCGAGCCGGTTGGTCACCGACGGGTTGGTCACCACCCAGGTCCGCCCGACGGTGGCGTCCGACATCCGCTGCGCCTCGCCCTCGGAGGTCAGCGGGGTCGTGGCGCGGGTGAAGGCGTTGCCGTGGGGGTTGGTCTGCGACACCGGCACGCGCGCGGCGTCGACCTCCACCACGGTGTTGCCGGTCCAGCCGCCCTCGCCGTCGGGGCGCTGGTCCACGGCCATGTCGAGCCGCGCGGAGAACAGGTGCTGGTGGAACGGCGCGCCCAGGCCGGGGGCCATCTGCGTGGCGTAGGGGTGCTCCTCGCCGCGGTAGGCGGAGGTGAAGACGATGCCGGTGGCCTTGGCCTCCAGCTCGATGCGGCCGTCGGTGTAGAGGTACCAGTAGAAGCCGTAGTCGTAGT
>JAKONK010000251.1 GCA_022701985.1 Actinomycetales bacterium | reverse complement strand
GCAGCGCCCGCAGCGACAACGAGGTGGTGCTCCCCGCGGGGGCCACCCTCCTGCTCTACACCGACGGCCTGGTCGAGCGGCGCGACAGCGACCTCACCGAGGGCATCGAGCGCCTCGCCGTCGCCCTGGGGGCGGCCGCCGAGCTGCCGCTGCCCGAGCTGCTCGACGCCGTGCTGGGCGAGCTCGTCGGTGCCGGCGGCGCCGACGACGTGGCCGCCCTAGCCGTCCGCACCCGCTGACGCACCCGCTGGCCCTGCGGCGGCGCTGGTCCGCCGGCCGGTGGACACCTGGTGGTGCGGTGCGGCCGCGCTCCCGGCAGGGTGGGGCGTGTGAGCGCTGTCAGCGGAGACAGGACGACCCCCGCGGTCGTCGGACGGATCGAGACGGCCGCCGTGGTCGGGGCGGGGTACATGGGTGGCGGCATCGCCCAGTCCATGGCCCGCGCCGGGCTGCCGGTGGTGCTGGCGGACGTCTCGGCCGACGCCGCCGCCCGCCAGCTCGAGCGGCTCCTGGCGGAGGCCCGCACCTACGAAGAGCAGGGCCTGTTCGCCCCCGGCGACGCCGACCGCGTGGCGGCGAACCTGCGCGCCGCCGCCTCGGTCGAGGAGGCGGTGGCCGACGTCGACTTCGTGCACGAGGTGGTCTTCGAGAAGGTCGAGGTCAAGCACGACGTCCTCGCCCGCGCGTCGGCCGCGGCCCGCCCCGACGCGATCATCGGCACCAACACCTCGACCATCCCGGTGAAGGTGCTGGCTCCCGCCGTCGTCGGTCCGCAGCGGTTCCTGACGGTGCACTGGTCGAACCCGGCGCCGTTCATCCCGGGCGTCGAGCTGGTGGTGGGCGAGGCCACCGACGACGCCGTCCTGCCGGTCGTGCAGGAGATGCTCGAGCGGGCGGGCCGGCGCTCGGCGCAGGTGGCGGACACCCCCGGCTTCGTGCTGAACCGCCTGCAGTACGTGCTGTTCAAGGAGGCCGCGGACATCGTCGCCGAGGGGGTGGCCACGCCGGAGGCCGTCGACACGATCGTCTCGACGACGTTCGGCTTCCGGTACCCGTACTTCGGGCCGTTCGCCATCGCCGACATGGCCGGGCTCGACGTCTACGTGCTGGGCATGAAGATCATGGAGGAGGCCTACGGCGAGCGGATCTCCCCGCCGCAGGCCCTCACCGACCTCGTCGACGCCGGCGCCCACGGCGCCAAGAACGGCGAGGGGTTCACCGTGCACGGCGACCCCTCCCGCCTGGCGCGGATGATCGCCTACCGCGACCTCGCCTACGCCCGGCAGGGCCAGCTGCTCGCCGAGCTCGCGGCCGCCCACCCCGACGCGGCTCCCGCGGACCGGCCCGAGCCCGCGCAGGACCCCGCCGTCGTGGCCGAGCAGGAGGCCCGCCCGTGACCCACCCCGACCCGTCGACCTGGCCGATCGGCGCCGCGCTGCTCCAGGCGCCGCCGGTGCTCCCCGACGGCACGCCCGCGCAGGAGGCCCCCGAGGTCGAGTGGCGCCGGGTGCTGCGGCGCGTGCGCCTCGCGGGCTTCGACCACGTCGACCTCACCGACTCCTGGGTGCGGCCCGGTGACCTCCCGCCCGAGCGGCTGGGGCTGCTGGGGCGGCTCCTGGCCGAGGAGGGCCTGGGCGTCACGGCCATCACGACGGCGCGCCGCAGCCCCATCGCCCCCGACGCCGCCGAGGCGGCGGCCAACCAGGAGTACCTGGAGCGCACGCTGGTGGCGGCGGCGGAGCTGGGCACGTCGGTGGTCTCGGTGGGTCTGCTGCCGGTGCTCACCGACGCCCAGAGGGCCGCGGAGTGGTTCTGGCTCGAGCAGGGGATCGCCGACCCCGACCCGGAGACCGACGGCGGGGCGGCGTTCGAGCTGGCCGTGGAGCGCTTCGCCGCGCTCGGCCGGCGGGCCGGTGAGCTGGGGCTGCAGCTGAGCCTGGAGATGTACGAGGACACCTACCTCGGCACGCCCGAGTCGTCGGTGCGCCTCAAGGAGGCCGTCGGGCTCCCCAACGTGGGGCTGAACCCCGACGTCGCGAACATCATCAGGCTCCACCGCCCGGTGCAGCCGTGGCGCGAGCAGCTGGCCGCGGTGCTGCCGCACGCCAACTTCTGGCACGTGAAGAACTACTACCGCGACCACGACCCGGCCACCGGCTCGTACGCCACGGCGCCGGCACCCCTGGCGCTGGGCGTCATCGACTACCGGTGGGCGGTCGAGGAGGCGCTGCGCGTGGGCTTCACCGGGCCGTTCTGCTGCGAGCACTACGGCGGTGACGGGCTCAGCGTGGCGGCGCAGAACCGCGAGCACCTGCGCGACCTGCTGGCCAGCGCCGCGGAGCTGCTCTCCCTCTGACGGTCACCGCGGGGTGCCGCAGCCGGGCGCCCGGCTGCGGCACCCGTGTCAGCGGGGGCGGGTGGCGACGGCGACCAGACCGGTCCCGGCCCGCCACCCGCCGTCGCCGGGGCCCACCTCGGTGACCGTCCAGGAGCCCTCGGCGGGCACGTCCGCGGGGGGCCGGTCACGGGTCAGGCGGTGCAGCAGGCCCGTGGCCACCCCCTCCAGGGGAGCGACCAGGGCGGAGGCGCGGGTCCACACCCGGTTCGCCACGCCCTGCACCAGCGCTCCGCCGCGGGTCAGCGTGAAGGTGGGGCCGTCGATGCGCAGGACCCGCACGGGCCACCCACCGGTGCCCTCGGAGACGACGCGGGCGAGCCCCGCCGCGTCCACCGGGCCGACGTGCGGGGCGTAGCCCGACCAGCCCCCGAGGTACCCGGACTCGTCGGGGGTGGTGAGCACCAACGCCCCGCCGGGGAGCGTGCGTGCGGCCATCGAGGCGACGAAGCCGACCTGGTCGGCCGGCACCAGGTGCTCCACCACCTCGCTGGCCGCCACGACCGCGCCGTCGGGGGCGTAGGCGAGGTCGGTGTGGGTGACCGCCTGCGGGAAGGCCGCCGCGGCCAGCGCGGCGTGGCGCACGTCGACGTCGACCAGCACCAGGGGCCGCTCGAGCCGCTCGGCGAGCAGCGGCGAGAACGCAGCGGTGCCCGCGCCGACGTCCAGCACCGGGCCCTGCAGCCCCTCGGCGCAGGCGGCCGCCCCGGCGCGCGCCGCCACGAGGTAGTTGACGGCGTGGCGGACGACCGTGCTGCGGTTGCGGTGCAGGCCCGGGTCGCCGCCGTGGGTGTTGGCCGCGCGGCCGCCGTCGACCCGTGCGCGCACGGCGTCCAGGGCGTCCATCGACGCCTCGGCGGTGGTGACGGCGTCGGCGACGCGCTGCGGCGCGAGGTCGGGCGGTGCGGCCGGTTTCGGGGAGGTCACCGGTCCAGCGTCACAGACCGGTGGCTCACGCCGGCGCCTGGTCCGCCGTGCCGCCGCCCGCTCCACCGCCGGTCCCGCGGGCGAGGCGACGGGTCTGCTGCAGCGCGGCGTCGAGAGCGCTGGTCAGCGCGGTGTCAGCCCGCTGGCCGGCGACGAGGGACACCTCCCTGACGAGCGCCTGGCGCACGTCGGCCAGGGGCGTCGCCGCGCCGACCACGACGACGTCGAGCGCGGCGTCGACGCGCCCGTCAGCCACTGCCTGGCTCAGGAGGAGCCGCACCCGCGCCACGTGGCCGTCGGAGGTGACCACCGCGACCCGGTGCACGCCCGGGTCGGTGGCCTGGAGCAGGGGCATCGACAGCGCGAGGTTGTCCGACGTCGACAGCGCGCGCTCCTCCAGCAGCAACCGCTCGCGGGGCACGCCGAGCTCGACCAGCCGCGCGCCGAGGGCGTCGGCCTCGCTGACCGGCTCCGCGTCGAAGGCCGTGGCCCCGGTGACGCCACCGCTGGCGACCACCCAGGGGTCGCCGCCCTCGGCGCGGGCCTGGGCCACCAGCTCAGCGGCCCGCTCCGCCCGGCGCTCCAGCAGCGGGGTGGGCCTGCCCGCGTCCAGGCTCGACCCGAGCACGACCACGGCGTCGAGCCGGCCCGCGTCGACGCGCCGGTGCGACCACGCGGTGCTGACCGCGATGTCGACGACGGGCCACAGCAGCACGAGGACGGCCGCCGTCGCCGTGACGACCTGGAGGCGGCGGGCCCACCCGACCGCGTTGGGCTCAGTCCTGGCCACGGGGACCTCCGGTGCCCGGACGGCCGCTGGCGCTGAACGGGTCGGCGCGGGGGTTGGTGCGGCGGTGGGCGGACATCGCGCGCTCGGCCTCGCGGGCGTCCTGCCGCTCCCGGAGCGTCTGGCGCTTGTCGTGCTCCTGCTTGCCCCGGGCGATCGCCACCTCGACCTTCACCCAGGACCCCAGGAAGTACAGGCTCGTGGGCACGACGGTCCAGCCCGCCTCGCGGGACGCGGCCTCCAGGCGGGCCAGCTGGGCGGCGTGCAGCAGCAGCTTGCGCGGGCGGCGGGCCGAGTGGTTGGTCCAGCTGCCCTGGGAGTACTCGGGGATGTGGGCGCCGTGCAGCCACGCCTCACCGCGGTCGCTGATCTCCACCCAGCTCTCCGAGAGCGAGGCGCGGCCGGCGCGCAGCGCCTTCACCTCGGTGCCCACGAGCACCAGCCCCGCCTCGTAGGAGTGGGCGAGGACGTAGTCGTGCGCGGCGCGCTTGTTCCGGGCCACCAGGCGCAGGCCCTCCTCGCGGGGACGGGAGGGCTTCGCCTGGCGCGCCCACGCGCCGGCACCGCGCCGGGCTACGAGCTCACCCGCTGACCGGTGCTGCCGAGGTGCGGGGTGCCCGCGCCGTCGCGGGTGCTGGAGCTCATGTCACGGAACGATAACGGCCTCCGGGTGCCGTGGGGCGAAGAGGGGTGGGATCCGCCCGAACTGCTCAACTTCCCGCACAGCGGGCGGGTCCGCACCCCGAGGTCGTCACCGGAGGACGCGCACGCGCACGACGGCGGCCCGCCACCTCCTCGGGGAGATGACGGGCCGCCGTGAACGGGAGACGCCGCCGGGTGCGGGGCGTCAGCGGGAGGTCAGTCCCAGGCCAGACCGCCACCGGTCTGGTACTCGATGACGCGGGTCTCGAAGAAGTTCTTCTCCTTCTTGAGGTCCATCGTCTCGCTCATCCACGGGAAGGGGTTCTCCGCCGGGGGGAACACCTCGGCCAGGCCCAGCTGGACGCAGCGGCGGTTGGTGATGAAGCGCATGTACTCGGAGGTGAGGTCGGAGTTCAGGCCGAGGATGCCGCGGGGCATCGTCTCCTGGCCGTAGTCGATCTCCAGCTCGCAGGCCTCCTTGAGCATGCCCCGGACCTCCGCCTGGAACTCCGCGGACCACAGGTGCGGGTTCTCGGCCTTGATCTGGTTGATGACGTCGATGCCAAAGTTCAGGTGGATCGACTCGTCGCGGAGGATGTACTGGTACTGCTCGGCGATGCCGACCATCTTGTTGCGGCGGCCCAGGCTGAGGATCTGCGCGAAGCCGGTGTAGAACCACATGCCCTCGAAGACCACGTAGAAGGCGATGAGGTCGCGCAGGAAGTCCTGGTCGGCCTCGGGCGTGCCGGTGGAGAACTCGCCCGACTCGAGGTTGCGGGTGTGCTTGAGGGCCCACGCGTCCTTGGCGGTGATGGACGGCACCTCGCGGTACATGTTGAACAGCTCGCCCTCGTCGAGGCCGAGGCTGGTGCAGATGTACTGGAAGGTGTGCGTGTGCACGGCCTCCTCGAAGGCCTGGCGCAGCAGGTACTGGCGGCACTCCGGGTTGGTGAGCTGGCGGTAGACCGCGAGCACGATGTTGTTGGCGACCAGCGACTCGGCGGTGGCGAAGAAGCCCAGGTTGCGCTTGAGCATCTGCCGCTCGGCGGGGGTCAACCCGTTCGGCGACTTCCACAGCGCGATGTCGGCCTGCATCGAGACCTCGGTCGGCATCCACTGGTTGTTGCAGCCGGCCAGGTACTTCTCCCACGCCCAGCCGTACTTGAGCGGCAGCAGCTGGTTGACGTCGGCGCGCGAGTTGATCATCGCCTTCTCGCTGACGTCGACGCGGGAGGCGCCCGACTGGATGGCGCCCAGGCCGGTCACGTTCTCGACGGTGGTCTCGACGGCGTCGTCCAGGGTGGTCACGGTGGTCTCCTCGCTGGAGGTGCGGGTGGTCGGGAGGTGGCTGCTGGTGGGGGCGCTCACTGGCACGCCTCGCACTCGTCGCCGTTCTCGATGGAGCAGGCGGCAGCGGCCGAGACGTCGAACTCCGGGGTCTGGTCGGCGCTGCCCGTCTGCGGCAGCGTGACGACCGGCGAGGGGCTGGCCGTCACCGCGGCGACCGGTGCGGCGGCCACGGCGGCTGCGGGAGCCGCGGCCTGGGCCTGTGCCGGCACGCCCGCGGCGGGAGCAGCGGCCGGGGCGCCGGAGGAGACGGCGTTGAGCTTGCCGTCGGTGCCGCGCAGCGTCGACTTCTCGACGTGCGTGGCGGAGGAGGAGCGCAGGTAGTACGTCGTCTTCAGACCCAGCTGCCACGCGGTGCGGTACAGGTTGTCGAGCTTGCGGCCGTTCGGGCTGGAGACGTACAGGTTGAGCGACTGCGCCTGGTCGATCCACTTCTGGCGGCGGGCGGCGGAGCGCAGCAGCCAGGAGGGGTCGACCTCGAAGGCGGTGGCGTACAGCGCCTGGAGGTCGGCGGGGACGCGGTCGATGGCGCCGAGGGAGCCGTCGAAGTACTTCAGGTCGGAGACCATGACCTCGTCCCACAGGCCCCGCTCGGCGAGGTCGCGGACCAGGGAGGCGTTCACGACGGTGAAGTCACCGGACATGTTCGACTTCACGAACAGGTTGCGGTACATCGGCTCGATCGACTGCGCGACACCCACGATGTTGGAGATCGTCGCCGTGGGCGCGATCGCCATGACGTTGGAGTTGCGCATGCCCTGGCGCTGGACCTTCTCGCGCAGCGGGGCCCAGTCGAGGGTGGCGGAGGTGTCGAGCTCGACGTCGCCGCCGCGGGCCTCGCGCAGGATCTCCAGGGAGTCGATCGGGAGGATCCCGCGGCTCCACAGCGACCCGTCGAAGCTCCGGTAGGAGCCGCGCTCGGCGGCCAGGTCGGAGCTGGCCTCGATCGCCGCGTAGGAGATCTGCTCCATCGAGGTGTCGGCGAACTGCACCGCCTCGTCGGAGGAGTAGGGCAGGCGCAGCGCGAACAGCGCGTCCTGGAAGCCCATGAGGCCCAGGCCCACGGGGCGGTGCTGCTGGTTGGCGTTCTCGGCCTGGGGGATCGTGTAGAGGTTCAGGTCGATGACGTTGTCGAGCATCCGCACCGCGGTGCGGACCGTCCGGCGCAGGCGCTCGACGTCCAGGCCGCCGGCGCTGACGTGCGCGGCCAGGTTGACCGAGCCGAGGTTGCAGACCGCGACCTCGTCCGCGTTGGTGTTCAGGGTGATCTCGGTGCACAGGTTGGACGAGTGCACGACGCCCACGTGCTGCTGCGGGGAGCGCAGGTTGCAGGGGTCCTTGAAGGTGATCCACGGGTGGCCGGTCTCGAACAGCGAGGTCAGCATCTTGCGCCACAGGTCGAGCGCCTTGACGGTGCGGTGCACGCGCAGCTCGCCGCGGGCCGCCATCGCCTCGTACTCCGCGTAGCGCTCGGCGAAGGCCGCGCCGTACAGGTCGTGGAGGTCGGCCGTCTCGTCGGGGGAGAACAGCGTCCAGTCGCCCTTGGCGGCCACGCGCTGCATGAACAGGTCCGGCACCCAGTTGGCCGTGTTCATGTCGTGCGTGCGGCGGCGCTCGTCACCGGTGTTCTTGCGGAGCTCCAGGAACTCCTCGACGTCGATGTGCCACGTCTCGAGGTAGGCGCAGACGGCGCCCTTGCGCTTGCCGCCCTGGTTCACCGCGACGGCGGTGTCGTTGGCGATCTTGAGGAACGGGACGACGCCCTGGCTCTGGCCGTTGGTGCCCTTGATGTGGGCGCCGATGCCGCGGACCGGGGTCCAGTCGTTGCCGAGGCCGCCGGAGTACTTGGCCAGCATCGCGTTGTCCTTGATGGACTGGAAGATGCCGGACAGGTCGTCGGAGACGGTGGTGAGGAAGCAGCTGGACAGCTGCGGGCGCGTGGTGCCGGCGTTGAACAGCGTCGGCGTGGAGCACATGAAGTCGAAGCTGGAGATGAGGCGGTAGAACTCGATCGCCCGCTCCTCCTTGTGCTCCTCGTTCAGGGCCAGGCCCATCGCGACGCGCAGGAAGAAGGCCTGCGGCAGCTCGTAGCGCTGGCCGCGGTCGTGCAGGAAGTACCGGTCGTACAGGGTCTGCAGGCCGAGGAAGGTGAAGTCGGCGTCGCGGCCGGCCTCGATGGCCGCGCCCATGCGGTCGAGGTCGAACTCGCCCAGGCGGGGGTCGAGCATGTCGAGCTCGATGCCCTTGGCGATGTAGCCCTTGAGGTAGCGCGGGTAGAGCTGCGCCATCTGCGGGGCGGTGGCCAGGGTGCGCTCGCCCAGGACGGCGGTCAGGGCCTCGGTGCGCAGCATGTCCATGAGCAGGCGGGCCGAGACGTAGGTGTAGTCGGGGTCGACCTCGACCTTGGTGCGGGCCGCCAGCACGAGGGCCTGGGCGAGCTCGACCTCGCCGACGCCGTCGTACAGGGTGCGCATGGCCTCGGTCACGACCGCGTCGGGGTCGACGGTGGGCAGGCCGGCGCAGGCCTCGGCGACGACGGCGGCCACGCGGTCGCGGTCGAGCGGCACCAGGGTGCCCTCGGAGGTGCGCACCGACAGCTGGCGCACGGAGGCGACGCTGGGGGTGGCGGCCTCGCGGGCGCGGCGGGCCTTGGCGTGCTCCTCGCGGTAGAGGATGTAGGAGCGGGCGACGGCGTGCTCGCCCGAGCGCATGAGGACGAGCTCGACCTGGTCCTGCACCTCCTCGACGGCCACGGGGCGGCCGGAGGATCCGGTGCCGGCCAGGGAGCGGCGCACCAGGGTGTCCACGACGGTGGCGGTCATCTCCTCGACGAGCTCGCGCACGCGGGCGGAGCTGCCGGCGGCCTGGCCCTCGGTGGCGAGGAACGCCTTCTGCAGGGCCACGGCGATCCGCGACGCCTCGAAGGGCACGACCTCGCCCCGCCGGTTGATGACGGCGGTGGGGGCCGCACCGCCGTGGTCGGCGCCGGTCCCACCCGTGGAGACCTCCAGGACCTCGTCTGCCACCTGGGTCATGTGCGTCTCCTCGGCTCTCTGGCGTGCGCTCGGGCGTGGTTCGGACCGGAACGCTGCGTCATCGCCGCAGGTCCCGGGGGAAGTGGGGTGGCCGGGTGGCTCGTGGAGCCTGCGCCGGTGCTCCTGACGCTACATCTAGTGGGCCGAGGTTTCCAGCGAACTACTGGTAGTGGTCGCTGCTGCCGAGGTCCCACGGCGTGTCGGTCGCCCCGGGTCGCGTCGCAGACCCTCCCACGGGGGTCTGACAGCCCGTCGGGCGTGATCTCCGGCGCCTCGCCTAGCCTGCTGGGCGTGCTCGACGACGACGCCACCACGCCCGCCGACCGGCCCGCCGGCCAGCCCTCGGACCGGCCCTTCCGGTGGGCCGTGCTCGGCCCCGGCTCCATCGCCCGCCGCTTCGTGCGCGAGCTGCCCGCCAGCCGGACCGGGGTCCTGGTCGCGGTGGGCTCCTCCGACGCCGGTCGCGCCCGTGCGCTCGCCGACGAGGCCGAGGCGGCCGGGGCCGAGGGCGCGGCGAGGGGCGGTCGCGTCAGCTCCGGCACGTACGCGGAGGTCCTCGCCGACCCGGACGTCGACGGCGTGTACGTCAGCGTCGTCCACACGAGGCACGCCGAGCTGGCGGTCGCCGCCGCCCGGGCGGGCAAGCACCTGCTCGTTGAGAAGCCCCTCACCCCGAACCTGGGCAGCGCGGCGGCCCTGGTCGACGCCGCCGAGCGCGCCGGCGTCGCCCTGCTGGAGGCCTTCGCCTACCGGTTCCACCCGGCCACGCGCCGCCTGCTCCAGCTGGTGGCCGAGGGCGCCGTGGGACGGGTCTCCCACGTCGACGCGAGCTTCTCCTTCGACTCCAGCCCCGCCCCCGAGGGCTCCCCGGGCGGTCCGGGGCGGCTGTACGACCCGGCCACCGCCGGCGGGGGGATCCTCGACGTCGGCTGCTACCCGGTGTCGATGGCCCGCGCCGTGGCCGGCGCCGCGTCCGGGCGCCCGTTCGCCGAGCCCCTGCCGGGCCCCGCCGGCGTCCGCGCGCAGGGCCGCATCGGCCCGACCGGCGTCGACGAGTGGACCACCGCCCACCTCGACTTCGGCGGCGGGCTGCTGGCCACCGTCCGCTGCGGGATCCGCGTCGACGACCCCCAGGTCGTCGTGGTCCGCGGGGCCGAGGGCGTGCTGGAGCTGCACGACCCGTGGACCGTCCAGGCCGCGCCGCGGCTGGTGCTGCGCCGCGCGGGCGAGCCCGAGCGGGTCGAGACCTGGGACGGCGCGGCTCCCGAGCAGCAGGCCTTCGCGCTGGAGGCGCAGGCCCTGGCCGACGCCGCCGCCCGCCTGGCCGCCCGCCGGACCGACGGCCGGAGCGACGGGGGAGGCGCCGACGGGGGAGCCTCGGACGCGCAGGCCCCCGAGCAGACCCACGCCGACTCCCTCGGCACCCTCGCCGTGCTCGACCGCTGGCGCGCCGCCATCGGCCTGCGCTACCCCTTCGAGGCCGAGACCGCCCGGATCGGCACCGTCTCCGGCGAGCCCCTGCGCGTGCCGGTCCCCGGCTCCGCGCAGGTGCCCGTGGGGGCCCTGCCCGGGCTGGACCGCCCGGTCTCGCGCCTGGTGATGGGCTGCGACAACCAGCCCGACCTCGCCAGCGCCTCGGCGATCTTCGACGCCTTCGTCGAGGCCGGCGGCACCACCTTCGACACCGCCTGGGTCTACGGGCCCGACGGCGCCTACGAGCGCCGCTTCGGCCGGTGGCTCGCCAACCGCGGCGTCCGCGACGACGTCACCGTGATCGTCAAGGGGGCGCACACGCCCCACTGCGACCCGGAGTCGCTGAGCCGGCAGCTGCTGGAGTCCTTCGAGCGCCAGGGCCTGGAGCGCGCCGACGTCTACCTGATGCACCGCGACGACCCCTCCGTGCCCGTGGGGGAGTTCGTCGACGTCCTCGACGAGCACGCCCGGGCGGGGCGGATCGGCGTGTACGGCGGCTCCAACTGGACCCCGGAGCGCTTCGACGCCGCGAACGCCCACGCGGCCGCGAACGGCCGCCGGCCCTTCTCCGTGCTCAGCAACCACTTCGGCCTCGCCCGCGCGCTGGACGTGCCGTGGGCGGGCTGCGAGCACGCCACCGACCCGGCCTCGCGCGCGTGGCTCGAGGAGCGGCAGGTGGCGCTGCTGCCCTGGTCGAGCCAGGCCCGCGGCTTCTTCGCCCGCCCCGAGGAGGAGATGCGCGGCGACGCGGAGCTGGTCCGCTGCTACCTCTCCGACGACAACCTCGAGCGCAGGCGCCGCGCCGAGCGCCTGGGCGCCGAGCTGGGCGTCCCCGCGACCGCCGTCGCCCTGGCCTACGTCCTCGCCCAGCCCTTCCCGGTGTTCGCGCTCTTCGGGCCCCGCTCCATCGCCGAGATGCGCTCGTCGATGGCGGGCCTCGCCGTCGAGCTGACCGCCGAGCAGGTCGCCTGGCTCGACCTGCGGGGGTGACCCGGGCGGTGCTGCCGCAGTGATCGACGGCACGGCCCCCCGGCGTGGCGCCGGGGGGCCGTGCCCGACAGGGTGGACCCGTGCCGTCTGACCACCCGACCCCGGACCGGGGCCTGAACCAGCGCCTCTACGTGACCGCCGACCGCGCGGGCGCCGGCAAGACGGTCGTGGCCCTCGGGATCCTCGACCTGCTCGCCAGCTCCGTGCGCCGACCGGTGGTGTTCCGGCCGGTCGTCTCCAGCCGCGACGAGCCCGACCCCCTGGTCGAGCTGCTCCGCCACCGCTACGACCTCGACATCGAGGACGCCGACGCCGTGGGCCTCACGTGGGCGGAGGCGGCGGCGCTGGTCGACTCCACCGACGCCGGGCCCGACCCCCGCCGGCTGGTCGCCACCATCGTCGAGCGGGTCGAGCGCCTCTCGGAGCGCTCGGACTTCGTCCTCGTCGTCGGCACCGACTTCACCGGGCCCTCCCCGGCCACCGAGCTCGACCTCAACGCCCTGCTGGCGGTGAACCTGGGCGCGCCCGTCGTCGTCGTGGTCTCGGCCGCCGGCACCGACGGCCCGGCCGAGGCGTCCTCGGTCGCCGCGGCCGCCCGCGAGGCCGGCAGCGCGCTCGCGGCCCGCGGCTGCACCAAGCTCGCCACGGTGGTGAACCGGGTCGACCCCGGCCACCGCGAGGAGGTGCTCGAGGCGGTGCGCGCCGCCGGCGGGCACACCGGCGGCGCCACGCAGCACCCGGTCTACGCCGTCGAGGACGTCCCGCTCCTCAGCGCGCTGACGGTCGGCGAGGTGGCCACGGTCCTGGGCGGGACGGTGCTCACCGGGTCCGACTCGGCCCTCGAGCGCGAGGTCGGCGGCTACCTGGCGGGCTCGGCCCACGCCGACGTGGTGCTGCGCCTGCTGCGCGAGGGCACCCTGCTGGTGACCTCCGGAGACCGGCTCGACCTCATGCTGGTGTCGGCGGGGGCGGCGATCCACCGCGACCTGCCCACGCCGGGCGGGCTGGTGCTCACCAACGGCACCCGCCCCGACGACCTGCAGCTGACCCTGCTGCGGCCCAGCGGCCTGCCGATGGTCAGCGTGCCCACCGACACGTACAGCACCATCCACCGCCTCGAGGGCGCCACCGGCGCCATCCGGCCCACCAGCCAGCGCAAGGTCACGGCGGCCCTGGGGGCGTTCAGCGCGGGCGTCGACGCCGACGAGCTGGCCGAGCGGATCCGCCTGGTGCGCACCGAGGCGGTCACGCCGGCGATGTTCAACGCCCGGCTGCTCGCGGCGGCCCGCGCCGACCGCCGGACCATCGTCCTGCCCGAGAGCGACGACACCCGCGTGCTGCGCGCCGCGGAGGAGCTCGGGCACCTCGACGTCGCCGACCTGGTGCTGCTGGGCCGCGAGGAGCAGGTGCGCGCCCTGGCCGACCGCCTCGGCGTCGACCTGGGCGGCGCCCGCATCGTCGACCCGGCCACCTCGCCGCTGCGCGAGGAGATGGCCGCGGTGTACGCGGAGCGGCGCAAGCACAAGGGGGTGACGCTCGACGGCGCCCGCGAGCAGCTGCTCGACCCGACCTACTTCGGCACCCTCATGGTGGAGACCGGGCACGCCGACGGCATGGTCTCCGGCGCCACCCACACCACCGCTGCGACCATCCGGCCCGCCCTGGAGGTCATCAAGACCGTGCCGGGCGCGAAGCGGGTCTCCGGCGCGTTCCTCATGTGCCTGCCCGACAGGGTGATGGTCTTCGCCGACTGCGCCGTCAACCTCGACCCGACGGCGGAGGAGCTCGCCGGCATCGCGATCTCCAGCGCCGAGACCGCGCGCGCGTTCGGGGTCGAGCCCCGGGTCGCGATGGTCAGCTACTCCACCGGCAGCTCCGGCGCGGGCGTCGACGTCGACAAGGTGCGCGAGGCCACCCGGCTCGTCGCCGAGATGGCCCCGGACCTGCCGCTGGCCGGCCCGATCCAGTACGACGCCGCCGTCGACCCGGCCACCGGTGCCGCCAAGATGCCCGACAACCCCGTCGCGGGACGCGCCACGGTGCTGGTCTTCCCCGACCTCAACACGGGCAACACGACCTACAAGGCGGTGCAGCGCACCGGCGACGCCGTGGCCGTCGGTCCGGTGCTCCAGGGCCTGCGCCGCCCGGTCAACGACCTATCGCGCGGCTGCACCGTCGCCGACGTCGTCTCCACCGTCGCCATCACCGCCGTCCAGTCCCAGACCAAGGAGACCGCGTCCGCATGAGCAGGGTCCTCGTCGTCAACGCGGGCTCCTCGAGCCTGAAGTACCAGCTCCGCGACGGAGCCGACGTGCTGCTCAAGGGCACCGTCGAGCGCATCGGCAGCTCCGAGGTCCCCGACCACGCCGCCGCGCTCGAGCAGGTGATGGGCGCCCTGCGCAGCGACCGGGGGGGACCGGGGCTGGAGGGCCTCGCCGGCGTGGGGCACCGCGTGGTCCAGGGCGGCACCCGGTACACCGACCCCGTGGTGGTCGACGACGACGTCGAGGCCGGCATCGACGAGCTGTCGGCGCTCGCGCCGCTGCACAACCCTCCCCAGCTGGCGGCGATCAGGGCGCTGCGCGCCGCGCTGCCCGAGGTGCCGCAGGTCGCGGTCTTCGACACCGCCTTCCACGCGACCATCCCCCCGCGGGCGGCCACCTACGCCGTCGACCGCGAGCTCGCGCAGCGCTACGGCCTGCGCAAGTACGGCTTCCACGGCACCAGCGTCCAGGTGGTCACCCGCCGCGCCGCCGAGCTCCTCGGCGTGCCGCTGGAGGAGGCCGACCTGGTGATCGCCCACGTGGGCAACGGCGTCTCGGTGACGGCCGTGCAGGGCGGGCGCAGCGTCGACACGACGATGGGGCTCACCCCGCTGGCCGGCGTCGCCATGGGCACGCGCAGCGGCGACGTCGACCCGGCCATCGTGATGACCCTGGTCCGCGAGGCCGGCATGAGCGCCCAGCAGGTCGACGACCTGCTGAACAAGCGCAGCGGCCTGCAGGGCCTGGCGGGGGAGTCGGACGTCAGGTCGGTGCAGGCCCGCGCCCGCGGGGGCGACGCCGCGGCGCGCGAGGCGATGGAGGTCTACTGCTACCGGCTGTCCGCGGCCGTCGGGTCGTTCCTGGCGCTGGTGCCCCGCGTGAAGGCCGTCGTGTTCACCGCGGGAGTCGGCGAGAACGACGCTGCCGTGCGGGCCGCCGTCTGCGCGCCGCTCGCGCACCTCGGCTTCGGGGTCGACGAGGCCGCCAACGACGCGGCGCGCGGCCCGTCCAGCGGCGTGCGCGTCGGGGAGAAGGTGCTCGTCGTCCCGACCGACGAGGAGGCGGAGATCGCCGCCCAGGTCCTGGCGGCCGTCAGCCGCTGACCGCCCCGGAGGAGCGTGGTCGTGGACGCTCGGCCACCGCCAGAGGTGGCCGGGCGCCCACGACCACGACGCGGGTGGTGCGTCAGGCGGTGGGGTGCGCCGCGTGGTGCTCGGCGACGAGGCGCTCGGCCCGCACCAGGTCCTCCTCGAAGTCGACCTCGACGGCCACGTGCTCGCTGATGTCGACGGGCAGCACCCGCATGCCGGCGGCGATGGCCAGCTCGATGCCGCGCTCGAAGTAGTCCTGGTCGCCGCACTCGCGCAGCTTCTCCACCAGCAGCGCCTTGTCGCCGGCCGAGACCAGGTTGATGCCCACCGCCTCGCCGAGGCCGCCGACGACGGTCTTGGACAGGTCCGCGATGAAGCCCTCGGGGTCGACCGTGTACTTGACCTCCTCCTCGCCGACGCTGGAGGTGTTGACGCAGACGGCCGACTCCCCGCGGGCGATCGGGCCGAGCAGCAGCTCGAGCAGCGTCGGGTCGAAGACGACGTCGCCGTTCAGCCACAGCACGGGCCCGTCGGCCGACAGCTCCAGGGCCCGCAGCAGCGACTTGGAGGTGTTGGTGTCCTCGTAGTCCTCGTTGTACGCGAACAGCAGCGTCGGCACCGCCTCCATGATCAGCGGCGCCTTGAAGCCGACGACGGCGGTGATCGAGAGCTGCTCGCCCAGCACGGTGCGCAGGTTCTCGACCTGCTGCACGAGGATGCTGCGCCCGTCGGCGAGCTGGGTCAGCGGCTTGGGCAGGGGCCGCCCGAGGCGGGTCCCCTTCCCGGCGGCGAGGACGACGGCCTGCAGGGTCACGGGTGCACCACCAGTTCAGCGGAGGGGACGGTCGGGGAGGTGGCGGCGGGGCCGCTCGAGGGGCCGGCGTTCCGCGCCGCGCCGGGCAGCACCAGGTCGAGCACGCGGCGCACGGCGCCGCCGTCGTCCAGGGGGCAGTGCTCGGCGAGGAACGCCTCGGCGCGCTGCGCCCACGGCGCCGCGGAGGCGGCCGGGTCGGCCAGGACGTCGAGGAGCTCGTCGCTGGTGCGGACCACCGGGCCGGGCGGGGCGGAGAACAGGTCGAAGTAGAACCCGCGCAGGTCGTCGCGGTAGTGCTCCAGGTCGTAGGCGAACAGCACGACCGGCTTCCGCGTCGCCGCGAAGTCGAACAGGGTGGAGGAGTAGTCCGTCACCATCGCGTCGGCGGCGAGGTACAGCTCGGCGATGTCGGGGTGGGCCGAGACGTCCACCACGCCGTCGGGCAGGCCGGCGCCGCCGAGGTGCTCGGCCAGGCGGTCGGAGAGCATGTAGTGCAGGCGCAGCAGCAGCACGTGCGTGCCGGAGTACCGGCGGCTGAACTCGGCCAGGTCGAGCTGGAGCTGCACGTCGCGGCGGCCGTCGGCGTCGAGGACGTCGTCGCGCCAGGTGGGTGCGTACAGCACGGCCGTCCGGCCCTCGGGGACGCCGAGCCGGTCGCGCACGCGGCTCCGCAGGGCGGGGGCGCCGGAGGAGAGCAGCACGTCGTTGCGCGGCCAGCCGGTCTCGGCGATCGGACCGGTCCACCGGAAGCCGCTGGTCAGGGCGCGCGTGGCGGCCGGGCCGGACGACAGCAGCAGGTCCCACCCGTCGACGTCGCGCCACCCGGGCACCGGGTCGTCGGCGCCGACGTGCGGCTCGTCGGCGGCGATGCGCTTCAGCGGCGTACCGTGCCAGGTCTGCAGGTAGAGGCAGCCGGGCGCCTTGGACCAGGCCGGCTGCAGGTGCGTGTTGGAGACCACCAGGTCCGCCGCCTCCAGGGCGGCCACGGCGTCGGGACCGCTCGTGCTGGTGGTGCGGGTGCCGGCGGGGAAGCCGGCGGCGTGGGCGGGAGACGCGAGCCAGGTGTGCTCGAGCGGCTCGCGCGAGTCGAGGAGGGCCTGGTGCAGGGCCCTCGGGCTGTCCGAGTACCGGCCGTCGAAGCTGTTGTAGACGATCCTCACGCGCACCACTCCCTCCTGCGGCCCCCGGGGCGGGGGTCGGTCCGACCGACCATCATGGGGCTTTTCGGGCGCTGGTGCGTCCACGCGCTCGGCCGGGCGGGCCCGGGCGGCACCGAGCGGCACCGGGCGGCACCGGGCGACCGACACCGACCGGGTGGTACGGATCTCGCGGGCGGGTGGTTGACTCGAGGGCGACCTCCCGGCAGCGGTGCCGCTGTCCGGACCCCCTCTCGAGGAGCGCCGTGAGCACGTCAGCCACCTCCGCCGGAACGCCCGCCGCGCGGGCCAGCAGCCAGGTCAGCGTCCAGCTCTACACCGTGAGGGAGGCCCTCGCCGATGACGTCGCCGGCACGGTCGCCCGCCTCGCGGAGCTCGGGTTCACCAGCGTCGAGCCGTTCGGCCCGCTGGCGCTGTCCGACGAGCTCGCGGCCGCCCTGGCCGCGCACGACATCTCCGCGCCGACGATGCACCAGGGCTTCCTGGGGCAGGACGACGACGCGCTCGACGCCCTCTTCGCCGCGGCGGCGCGGCGCGGCACGCTGACCGTCGTCGACCCGTTCACCCCGCCGGACCGCTGGACCACCCGCGACGACGTCGAGTCCGTGGTCGCCGAGCTGGCGGCCGCGGCCGGTGTCGCAGCCCGCCACGGCGTGCGCGTCGGCTACCACAACCACGCCCACGAGCTCGAGAGCGACCTCGACGGGACCAGCGCCTTCGAGGTGCTCGCACAGCGCCTGGCCGAGGTCGCCCCGGAGGTCGTCCTCGAGGTCGACACCTACTGGGTGGCCGTCGGCGGGCACGACCCCCTGGCCCTGCTGCAGCGCCTGGGGGACCAGGTCGTCGCCGTCCACCTGAAGGACGGCCCGGCCACGGCCGAGGTGCTCGACCAGGTGGCCCTCGGGCGGGGGACCCTGCCGGTCACCGCCATCGCCGCCGCAGCGCCGCACGCGCTGCGCGTCATCGAGCTCGACGACTCCCGCGGCGACCGGTTCACGGCCGTCGCCGACAGCCTCTCCTTCCTGCGCGGCGAGGGCCTGGCGTGACCTCGGCCACGAGCGGGTCGACGGCGGGCGGCGCCGCCCGCGGCTCCGGCCGCGTCGGCGTCGGCGTCATCGGGGCCGGGACCATCAGCACCCAGTACCTGACCAACCTCACCTCCTTCCCCGACCTCGACGTGAGGGTGGTGGCCGACCTCGCCGTCGACCGCGCCCGCGCGCAGGCCGAGGCCTTCGGCGTGCCCCGCTGGGGCTCGGTGGAGGACGTCCTCGCCGACCCCGAGGTCGAGGTCGTGGTCAACCTGACCATCCCCGCTGCGCACGTCGAGGTGGCCAGCGCCGCCGTGGCGGCCGGCAAGGACGTCTGGACGGAGAAGCCCTTCGCGCTCGACAGGGCCAGCGGCACCTCGCTGCTGGAGGCCGCGGCGCGGGCCGACCGCCGCGTGGCCACCGCCCCCGACACCTTCCTGGGCGCCGGCATCCAGACCTCCCGGCGACTGCTGGAGTCCGGGGAGGTCGGCGACCCGCTGACCGCCCTGGTGCTGCTGCAGTCGGCGGGTCCGGAGAGCTGGCACCCCGACCCGGCGTTCCTCTTCGCCGAGGGTGCGGGGCCGCTGTTCGACATCGGCCCGTACTACCTGACGGCGCTGGTCCAGCTGCTCGGCCCGGTGGCCCGCGTCAGCGCCACGAGCTCGAGGGCGCGCCCGCAGCGCACCATCGGCTCGGGGCCCAAGGCCGGCCAGGTCTTCGACGTCGAGGTGCCCACCCACGTCAGCGCCCTGTACGAGTTCGAGGGCGGGGCGAGCGCCAGCGCGCTGTTCAGCTTCGACTCCGCGGTCTCGCGCACCCAGCTGGAGGTCGCCGGCACCACCGGCACCCTCGAGCTGCCCGACCCGAACACGTTCGACGGCGACGTCCAGGTGCACGCCCTCGACGGGACCGCGCGCTCGGAGCCGTCGGTCGGCTCGACCGCGAGCCGCGGCGCCGGGGTGCTCGAGCTGGCGCGCGCGATCCGCGCGGGGCGGCCCGAGCGGGCCAGCGGTGCCCAGGCGTTCCACGTGCTCGACGTCATGGTCTCGACCGTCGAGGCGGCCCAGCGGCGCAGCCCCGTCGACGTCGAGAGCACCGTCGAGGTCGCGCCGGCGCTGCCGGCCGACTGGGACCCGACCGCCAGCACCCTCTGAGGTGCTCCTGGCGCAGGGGCGCTGACGCACGAGGGCCCCGCAGCCGGTCGGCTGCGGGGCCCTCGTCGTCGTGCGGCTGGTGTCAGAACACCCGTCGGCGGGAGCCGCCGATCGGCACCAGGTTGAGCACCAGGCCCACGATGATCAGCACGATGCCGATCGTGAGCAGCAGGTTCTGCGGCAGGAAGATGCCGAGCAGCAGCAGGATGAGCCCCAGGACGATCATGGCCGCACCTCCGAGTTGAACAAGGTCTGGATCACTCCAGCTGGCACGGACTGTCCTCGCTCCGGAGGTCCTCCGCCACCCGAGACTCACCCGTCTGCCGGGCCCCTGCGGCCGCCCTCCCGCCGGTGCCCGCACCGGACGGGCACGACAGGATGGACCGGTGAAGACCCAGCAGCTCTCCCGCACCGGCACCGAGGTCAGCAGCGTCGTCCTCGGCCTCATGCGCATCGACGCGCTCGACGACGACGCGGTCCGCGACCTGGTCAGCACCGCCCTCGACGCCGGCGTCACGATGCTCGACCACGCCGACGTCTACGGCGGCGACCACCTCTGCGAGCGCCGCTTCGGCGACGCCGTGCGCCTCACCCCTGAGCAGCGGGAGAAGGTGCAGCTGGTCTCCAAGGTCGGCATCCGCGACGGGTCCTTCGACTTCTCCACCGAGCACATCCTGCGCTCGGTGGACGAGTCCCTGGCAGCGCTGCGCACCGACCACCTCGACGTGCTGCTGCTGCACCGGCCGGACGCCCTCGTCGAGCCCGAGGAGGTCGCCGCGGCGTTCGACCAGCTCGAGGCTGCCGGCAAGGTCCGCCACTTCGGCGTCTCCAACCACACCCCGCTCCAGCAGGACCTGCTGAGGACCGCCGTGCGCCAGCCGCTCGTGGTCAACCAGGTGCAGCTGAGCATCACGCACGCCCCGCTGGTGGCCACCGGCGTCGCGTCCAACATGCGCGACCTCGACCAGTCGGTGCACCGCGACGGCGGCATGCTCGACCACGCCCGCATCCACGGAACCACGCTGCAGGCCTGGTCGCCGTTCCAGGGCGGCTTCTTCACCGGCACGTTCATCGGCGACCGCGAGAACTACGCTGACCTCAACGACGTCCTCGACGAGCTGGCGCAGACCCACGGCGTGACCCCCACGGGCATCGCGACGGCGTGGATCACGCGGCACCCGGCCGACATCCAGGTGGTGCTGGGCAGCACGAAGGCGCAGCGCGTGCTCGAGGTCGCCGCCGGTTCCGACGTCCGGCTCAGCCGCCCGGAGTGGTACCGCCTCTTCACGGCCGCCGGGTACCTCGTCCCCTGACCCGCGTCGCGACGGCCCGCCGTAGGGTCGGTGGCGAGGTCGAGCCACCGGCCCTGTGCGGGCGAGCGGGTCACGCGCGCCCGCGACGGGCGGAGGTGGACCTGTGGGGACCCAGCAGCGGTGGGTGGCGGCGCAGCCCGGAGCGGTCTGGGCGGTGCTGGCCGACGGCTGGTCGTACGCGGGGTTCGTGGTCGGTGCCACGCACGTGCGCGCCGTCGACCCGCACTGGCCCGCTCCGGGGGCGCGGCTGCTGCCGACCGTCGGCGCGTGGCCGCTGCAGCGCGAGGGCGAGACGCGCTGCGAGGAGGCTGCGGCGCCCCGCCGGCTGGTCATGACGGCGCGGGGGTGGCCGCTGGGGGAGGCCCGGGTGGTCTTCGGGCTGGAGCCGCGGGGCGGCGGCACCCTCGTCTCCCTGAGCGAGGACGCGGTGGCCGGGCCGGGAGCGCTGCTGCCGGGGCCGCTGCGCGACGTCGCGATCGACGCCCGCAACCGCGAGGTGCTGGCCCGGCTGGAGGCGCTGGTGCTCAGGCGCCCCGCGTGACCCAGGCCTCGAGGTGCGCCAGCCGGCGCCGGCCCCCGGCGGGCGCTGCGTCCCACCACCCGCGCAGCGCGGAGGCGTCGGGGGCTCCGCTCGCACCGCCCGGACGGCGCACGGCCAGCCCCGAGCACAGCACGGCGGCCTCGACCCGCTGGGCGAGCGACCACCCCTCCAGACCGCCTGCCATGAGCGCGGCGGCGAAGACGTCACCGGCCCCGGTGGTGTCGACCACGGGCTCGGCGGCGAGGGCGCCCAGCACCTCGGGCCCGGCGCCGTCGACCTCCACCCAGCCCTGGGCGCCGGCGGCCACCGCGCCGCGGGCCCCGCGGGTGACGACGGCGACCCCGACGTGCTCGGCCAGCGCCGCGGCGGCGGCCTCGGGGGTCGCAGCGCCGGTGGCCCGCTGGGCCTCGTCGTCGTTGGGCACGAAGACGTCGACGTCGGCGAGGTGGCGGCGCAGGCGCTCGCCCCAGCCGGCGTCGTCGACGTAGCCGACCCCGCCGACCAGCTCGGTGCCCGCGCCCCGCAGGCCGCTCACCCAGGTGGGCACCGGGTCGGAGACGTCCAGGTGCAGCGAGCGGGGGGCGGCGCGCCACTCGGGCAGCTGCACGGGGGAGGCCCACCGGGGCTGCTCGTAGGTGAGGAAGGTGCGGTCACCGCCGGCCACGACGGCCACCGAGACGGGGGTGGGGGTGGCGTCGCTGCGCACCAGCCCGGTGAGGTCGAGCCCGGTCGGCGCCAGGTGCCGCAGGTCGGCGAGGAGGCGGTCGCCGAACAGGTCGTGCCCGGCGAGGCTGAGCAGGGCGGTGCGCGCCCCGAGGCGGGCGGCGGCGACGGCGCGCGTCGCGGTGCCCCCCGGTGACAGGTGCATCGCGGTCGCGTGGACCTCGGAGCCGAGCACCGGGAGGGCGTCGAACCCGGTCATCACCAGGTCGACGTAGACGGGCCCGAGGAAGGCCAGGTCGCAGCTCGTGCCGGGGTGCTCGCTCACGCGGCCGAGCATGGCACAGGTGCGCGAAAACGCGCACGAACCTGGTATCCGGACATTGCTTGACTGAAAACGCGCAGAACGCTTGACTGGACCCGTGCAGACACAGGAGCGGCACGACCGCATCCTCGAGCGGCTGGACGCTGACAGGTTCGCCTCGGTCAACGACCTGGCGCTCGCCATGGGCGTCAGCGCCTCCACCGTCCGGCGCGACCTCCACGAGCTCGACGCCCGCGGCGAGCTGCGCCGCACGCACGGCGGAGCGGTGCTCCTCGCGCGCGGCGGCCAGGAGGCCACCCGCACCAGCGAGGGCAGCGTCGAGGCCCCGTGGGCCAGCACCGCCGCCACCGACGCCGACGAGAAGGCCGCCCTCGGGCGCGCCGCCGCCGCGCTGGTGCCCGACGGCGCCGTCGTCGCCCTCGACATCGGCACCACCACGCCGCTGCTCGCCCGCCACCTGGTGGGCCGGCCGGTCACCGTCATCACGGCCAACCTCGCCGTCCTCGACGAGCTGCGCGGTGACGACGCCGTCGAGGTCGTGCTGCTCGGCGGCCAGGTGCGCCGCAACTTCCAGACCCTCGTCGGGCCGCTGACCCTGCAGGCGCTCGCCAGCATCAGCTGCGACCTGGCGTTCCTCTCGTGCACAGGGGTGCGGCCGGACGGCCGCGTCGTCGACGACATGTCGGTGGAGGCGCCGACGAAGGAGGCCCTCGTGGCTGCGGCCCAGCAGACCGTCCTGCTCACCTCGCGAGCGAAGTTCCCGGGCACCGGGTCGCTGCAGACCACGTCCCTGGAGGCGGTCGACGTGCTCGTCACCACCGACGGCGCCCCGCAGTCCGCGCTCGACCGCGTGACCGCGGCCGGCGGCCGGGTGGTGCTCGCATGAAGCTCACCGTGCTCGGCGGCGGTGGCTTCCGCGTCCCCGACGTCTACCGCGCCCTCCTGGCCGACTCCGGCAGCCCCCGCATCAGCGAGGTGTGGCTGTACGACGTCACCGCCGACCGGCTCGACGCCGTCCGCGCGATCCTCGCGGCCGCCGCCCGGCGCAGCGCCCGCCCCGAGGCCGCGCCGGTGGTGCACGCCACCACCGACCTCGACGCCGCTCTCGAGGACGCCGACTTCATCTTCTCCGCCGTCCGCGTCGGCGGGCTGGCCGGTCGCGTGGTCGACGAGCGCGTGGCGCTCTCCCTGGGCCTGCTGGGCCAGGAGACCGTCGGCCCCGGCGGCATCTCCTACGGCCTGCGCACCGTGCCGGTCATGACGGCCATCGCCGAGCGGGTCGCGGCGGTCGCGCCGCGCGCCGTGATGATCAACTTCACGAACCCGGCGGGCATGATCACCGAGGCCCTGCAGCGGGTGCTGGGCGACCGCGCCGTGGGCATCTGCGACACCCCCTCGGGCCTGGGCCGCCGCCTGGCCGCCGGCCTCGGCATCGACCCCCGCGAGGTCGAGCTCGACTACGCCGGCCTGAACCACCTGGGCTGGCTGCGCCGCGTGCTGCACCGCGGGGAGGACGTGCTGCCCCGCGTGCTGGCCGACGACGAGCTGCTCGGATCGCTGGAGGAGGGTGCCGTCTTCGGCGTCGACGCCCTGCGCATGCTCGGCGCCATCCCGAACGAGTACCTGTACTACTACTACTGCAACCGCGACGCCGTGCCCGCCATCCTCGAGCGGCCCCGCACCCGCGGCGAGCAGCTCGTGGTCGACCAGGCCGACTTCTTCTCCCGCGTCGCCTCCGCCGAGGACCCGTGGCGCTTCTGGCAGGACACCTCCGCCGCCCGCAGCGCCACCTACATGGCCGAGGCCAAGCCCGACGACCACGTCGCCGACGCCGAGGACAGCCCCTTCCAGGGCGACGACGGCTACGCCGGCGTGGCGCTGTCGGTGATGCGCGCGGTCTCCCGCGACGAGCCGGCCACCCTGATCCTCAACGTCCGCAACGGCGGCGCTGTCGCGGGGATGCCCGACGACGCCGTCGTGGAGGTCCCGGTGCGGGTGTCCGCCGCGGGCATGGAGCGGCAGGCCGTCACCCAGCCCGACCTCCACCAGCTCGGGCTCATGCAGCAGCTCAAGGCGTGCGAGCGCTACACGATCGACGCCGCCCTCAGCGGGTCGCGGGCCCTGGCGGAGAAGGCGTTCGCGCTGCACCCGCTGGTCCAGTCGCTGCCGCGGGCGCGGCAGCTGCTCGACGGCTACACCCGGGAGATCCCGGCGGTGGCAGCGGCGCTGTCCGCCACCGGCGACGCCCACTCCTGCTGACCACCCCCGTGATCATGGGCCTCCGAAGCGCCATCCGTCCGTGATCATGGACTTCCCGGACACCGTGCGCGGGAGGTCCATGATCACGGTCAGGGGGGCGGAGGCCCGCGAGGTGGGTGCCGCGCGGCGCCTGGCGGCGGCGGTCTTCTCCGCGCAGACGCCCGGGTCCCGCCCGGGGGCTCTCACCGCCGAGGAGCTCGCGGTGCCCCCCGGTCCTCCGACCGCCCCGGCGGCCGGGCCCCCGGGCGAGCTGCGCGTCGTCGCGGTGGCCGCAGACGGCGCGGTCGTCGGCACGGTGCTCGTGCGGCTGCGGGGCCAGTGGTTCGGCGGCGCGCGGCTCCCTGGCGCCGCCGTCTCCTCCGTCGCGGTCGACCCGGCCCACCGGGGCCGGGGGCTCGGGGGCGCGCTGCTCGAGAGCGCGCTCGGGGCCGCCGCTGCGTCGGGCGCCGTCGTGGCGGCGCTCCTGCCCTCGACCCACCGCTTCTACCGCTCCCACGGCTTCGGGGTCGCCGGCCACCGCCCCGTGCACGCGCTGCGGGTCCGCGAGGTGCTCGCCGACCTGCCCCGGGGCCGGCGCCCCGACGTCGTCAGGCCGGCGACCCCCGGCGACGCCGCGGCCGTCGCCGACCTCGTCGAGCGCCGCGCCGCGGTGGTCGACGGCGCCCTGGACCACCGGCGCCTCCCCCGCGGGCCGGCGGAGGACGTCAGCGAGCCGGGGTCCTGGGTGGTCGAGCGCGGCGGGCGGGTCACCGGCTGGTGCGTCGTGCACCGCCGCGACCCCACCGCCGTCGGCGCCACGTACGACGGCGTCGTCCGCGACCTGGTCGGCGAGACCCCCGACGACGAGGTGGCGCTGTGGCGGTGGGCCGTCGCCGACGTGCCCGCCGCGCCCGTGGTCGAGGCGCTCGTGCTCCCCGGCGGCCTGCTCGAGGAGTCCCTCGAGCGGCAGGTGGCGCCGGTCGAGGACGGCACCTGGATGCTGCGCCTGCTCGACCCGGCGGCGGCTCTGGCGCAGCGCGGGTACGCACCCGGCACGACCGCGCAGCTGCGGCTGCGGGTGGGGGTGGGGGACGCAGCGGCGGCCGCCGAGGTGGGGCTGGGCGTGGTCGCCGGTGCGGCGCGCGTCGGGGCTGCCGCACCGGGGGCTCCGACCGTCGACCTCGACCTCGCCGACCTGGCCTCCGTGTTCACCGGCCACCTCGACCCGGTCCTGGCCCGGGCCCGTGGCCGCATCGCGTGCGACGCGGCCACGGCGGTGCTGCTGCGCGGGGTCTTCGCGGGCCCGCCCGCGGTGCTGCCCCGCGCCTTCTGAGCCCGCCCGGCCGCGGGTCAGCGACTGCGCAGGGGGACCTCCACGACCAGCGGACCGGCGGGGGCGTCCGCCGGCCGCCCGGCGCTCAGGTCGAGCTCGACGCCGCCGTCGACCTCGACCAGGTCCGCGGGACCGCCGCTCAGCAGGCGGGCGCACCCCAGGCCCAGCGCGTCGGCCCGGGCCTCCAGCCGGACCCGCCCGCTCGACGCGTCGACGACCGCGAAGGCGGAGCCCCCGTCGGCGCTCGCCGTCCACCGGACCCACGGTCCGCCCTCGGCGGGGTCCGCGGAGGGGGAGGCCACGTCGGCGGGCAGCGGCCGGGTGTCGTGGACCGCGACGCGGTTCACCTCCATCCACGACGCGAGTCCCTCCAGGCACCGCAGCTGCAGCTCGGGGATGCGCCCCGCGGCGTCCGGACCGACGTTCAGCAGCAGGTTGCCGCCGCGGGAGACGACGTCGACGAGGTGGCGCACGGCGGCCGGACCGCCGAGGTGGTGCTCGGGGCCCTCGGTGCGGTTGTACCCGAACGACAGGCCGATGCCGCGGCAGTTCTCCCACGCCTGGTCGCCCTCGAGGGCGGTGCCGGCCTGGTACTCGCTGGTGCGGAAGTCCCAGTGCGTCAGGCCCCACCGGTCGTTGACGACGCCCTCGGGGTTGCGCGCGTAGAACGCGTCGAGCACGTGCGTGAAGGACCCGGGCCCCTCGGGCTTGCCGGCGTCGGGCCAGTCGATGTCGCCCCAGAGCACGTCGGGGGCGTAGCGCTCGACGAGGTCCACGACGTGGGCGGTGGCGTAGGCGGCGTACTCAGCGCCGAGGGGGCGCGCGCCGGAGTCGTCGTCGGCGTCCCAGATCGGCCCCGTGTCGGCGGCGTGCCAGTCGAGCCCGCCGGAGTAGTAGACGCCGAACCGCAGACCCGCCGCCCGCGTCGCCTGCTCGAACTCGCGCACCAGGTCCCGGCGCGGTCCGCGCGCGACGGTGTTGCGGGTGCCGGTGCCGGGGGCGTCCCAGAGGGCGATGCCGTCGTGGTGCTTGGTGGTCGGCACCACGTACCGGGCTCCCACCCGGGCGAACAGGGCCACCAGCCCGTCGGCGTCGAAGGCCTCGGCGCGCCACTGGTCGAGCAGGTCGTCGTAGGGGACGCCGCCGTGGACGTCGCGGTGGTGCTGCGCCGCGGGGGAGCCCGGGATGCGGATGGTGTTCATGTACCACTCCGCGTACGGGTTCTTGAGGAACCAGTCGTCGTGCTGGGTGCCGTGCTCGCCGAGCGGCACCGCCCAGGCGGGCACGGAGTAGGCGCCCCAGTGCACGAAGATCCCGAGACCGGCATCGCGGTACCACTCGGGCACCGGCCGGACGAAGCGCTGGTAGGCCTCGGGCCGCTGCGCGGTGGGGTCGAACATGGCCATCGCGTGCCTCCGTGGTGGTGCGGGGCCCCGTGGTCACGGGGGTGGGCAGCGGCCGGGCCCGAGCCGGTGGCGTCGGGCCCGACCGCTGGTCAGAGGGGGCTCAGGCGCGTGCGACGCGCAGCGTGAGCACCTGGAACGGGCGCAGCGCGAGCTGCACCTCGCCGTCGGCGGAGACGTCGAGCTGCTCGGCCCCCTCACCGGTGAGGGCGGTGCCGTGCAGGTCGGCCACGTGCACCGACGCCGCCGCGAAGCCCAGCCGCAGGGTGCTCGCGCCGCGGGCGCCGCTGGGCTCGTAGACGCGCAGCAGCACGTCCCCGGAGCCGTCGTCGGCCAGGCGCACCGACTCCACCAGCGCGCTGCCGCTCGCGGTCGCGGCGACGGACGGCACCGACACCGAGCCGGCCACCGCGCGCAGCGGCAGGTTCAGCTCGTACCCGTGGCGCAGCGCCTGCACCGGGGTCTCGGCGGGGGCCACCGCGTAGGTGAAGCGGTGGGTGCCCTGGTCGGCCTCGGGGTCGGGCACGCGGGGGGCGCGCAGCAGCGACAGCCGCACCGTGGTGCAGGTGCTCGCGGGCTCCCCGGCGCCGCCGCCGACGGCGTCGCGGGTCACGTCGTGGCCGTAGGTCGAGTCGTTGGCGACGACGACGCCGGCGCCCGGCTCGCCCACGTGCACCCAGCGGTGCGCCGAGACCTCGAAGCGGGCGGCGTCCCAGCTGGTGTTGGTGTGCGTGGGGCGCACCACGTGACCGAACTGGATCTCCGAGGAGAAGCGGTCGGCGTGCACGTCGAGCGGGAAGGCGGCCTTGAGCATCTTCTCGCGCTCGTGCCAGTCGACCTCGGTCTCCACCTCGAGGCGGTCCGACCCGGCGCGCAGCACGAGCAGCTGCTCCAGGCGCGAGGCCCCGAACGCCCGGACCACCCTGACGGTGGCGACGAGCGGGCCGGCGTCGACCAGCTCGACGGACTCCGCGGCGGTCAGGTCGGTGACCTGGCGGCGGTAGTGCGCGTCGACGTCCCAGGCGTCCCAGTCGTTGGGGAAGTCGGTGTGCAGCTGCAGCAGGTTGGCCCGGCGGCCCGCGGCCACCAGCTCGCGACCGGTGGCCGCGTCGACGACGGACGGCAGCAGGCCCTCGGCGTCGACGACGACGCGGAGGACGCCGTTGTCGAGCACGAACCCGCCGTCGCGGCGCTCGACCTCGACCCGCGCCGCGGAGCCCGCGCTGCCGTCGAGCGGGGTGGCGGCCTGGGCGTCGACGGCAGCCACGACGGCGACGCGGCCGTCGGCCAGGCGCTGCGCACCGGCGGCGCCGTCCGCGACGACCGGCGTGCCCTCGGGCAGCAGCGCCACGCCGCGGAACGGCAGGGGGGCGGTGTTGAGCAGCGACAGCCCGGTGCCGGAGGCGGCGAGCGACGACGCCGCGTCGTCGACCAGCGCGCCGAGCTCGGAGGCCACGCGGCCGTAGGTCTCCTCCGCCTGGCGGTGCACCCACGCGATGGAGGAGCCGGGGAGGATGTCGTGGAACTGGTGCAGCAGGACGATCTTCCACAGCCGGTCGAGCTCGGCGTGGGGGTAGGCGTAGCCGGGGACGTTCAGCGCGGCCGTCGTCGCCCAGAGTTCCGCCTCGCGCAGCAGGTGCTCGCTGCGGCGGTTCCCGGCCTTGGTGCGGGCCTGGCTGGTGTACGTCGCGCGGTGCAGCTCGAGGTAGAGCTCTCCGCTCCACACCGGCGGGTTCGGGTACTCGGCCTCGGCCTGCGCGAAGAACTCGTTCGGGTCCTGCACGAGGACCTTGGGGGCGCCCTCGAGGTCGGCGAACCGGCGGGCGCCCCCAAGGTCCTCGTGCAGGACCCGAACGAGTTCTTCGCGCA
>JAKONK010000236.1 GCA_022701985.1 Actinomycetales bacterium | reverse complement strand
AAGCTAAGCCTACCTGCGCCGATGGTACTGCCCGGGGAGCTGGGTGGGAGAGTAGGTCACCGCCGGACATCCTTTGGAAGGGGCCGGATCCACATTCGTGTGGGTCCGGCCCCTTTCCCATACCCGGTTCCAGCCGTGCGCTCGGAGTGAACCGGGACCGGGGCCAGCGCCCCGGTCCCGGACCCCTCAGGCGCGCACCTCGCCGTAGCGCGCCAGAGCCTCCTCGCGCTCGACCTTGTGGTCGACGATCCGCTCGGCATATCCCTGCGAGTACCCGTCGGTGACGTCCCACGGTGAGTGGGCCTTCTTGCCCGCGACGTGCCGGAGCTCGGGCACGTACTTCCTGACGTACTCGCCGTCGGGGTCGAACTTCTCCCCCTGGGTCACGGGGTTGAAGACGCGGAAGTACGGGGCTGCGTCCGTCCCCGACCCCGCGACCCACTGCCACCCGTGGTTGTTGGAGGCGAGGTCGCCGTCGCGGAGCCAGCGCATGAAGTGCCGAGCCCCGAGCTGCCACTCCAGGTGGAGGTCCTTCACCAGGAAGCTGGAGACGACCATCCGCACGCGGTTGTGGATCCACCCCTCTGCGCGCAGCTGGCGCATGCCGGCGTCGACGAAGGGGAAGCCCGTGCGGCCCTCCTGCCAGGCCTCCAGGTGCGCCTTGCCCTCCCCGCGGGTGGGGGACTCGTAGCGCATGCTCGCGAGCTGGGGACGGTAGTACTCCCGGGCCGACTCCGGGCGGTGCCACAGGACGTCGGCGTAGAACTCCCGCCAGATCAGCTCGGTCCGGAAGGTCTGCCCGCCCTTGGTGCCGCTGTGCGGGCCGGCGGCCAGGTCTGCCAAGAGCGTGCGGGGGTGCACCTCCCCGTACTTCAGGTGAGCGCTCAGCTGGGAGGTGCCGTCGCGGTCGGGCCGCTCGCGGTCGCTGTCGTACCCGTCCAGGCGGTCCTGGAACTCCTCCCACCGCTCCAGCGCCGCCTGCTCGCCGACCGCGGGGAGCCGCAACTCACCCAGGTCCGGGTCGGGCGGGACGTCCTCGCTGTCGAGCCGGCGCACCCAGCGCAGGTCAGCGGGGGGCGCGTCCGCCGGCGCCGGGTGGCCGTGCGCCGTCCACGCGCGGGAGAACGGGGTGAAGACCTGGAACGGGCTGCCGTCCTGCTTCACGACCGTGCCCGGTCCCACGGCGTAGGGGGTGCCGGTGCGCACCAGTGCCACGTCGTCGGCGCCCAGCGCGGCCTCCACGCGCTCGTCGCGACCGCGGCCGTACGGGCCGGAGTCCGCGGTCACGTGGACGCGCTCGGCGCCGACCTCCTGCGCCACCTGCCGCACGACGTCCTCGGGCTTCCCGGTGCGCACGACGAGCGCTCCGCCGGTGCTGTCCGACCAGGCCCGCAGGGACCGGAAGAGCCAGGCGGTTCGCGTGGCGCCGGCCGGGTCGAGCAGCGCGGGGTCGAGGACGAACAGGGGCACCACCCCCGAGCCGCCGGCGTCCTGCGCGGCGGCCAGCAGGGCCGGGTGGTCGTTCAGGCGCAGGTCGCGGCGCAGCCACAGGACGGTCGAGGTCATGCCAGCATCACGAGGCGAGGGTCGCGCACCGCGCACCCCTCGGCCACCCCGGACGACGGCGGCTAGCGTGGCGGGGTGAGGACGCACCGATGAAGGCGCACCAGGTCCGGGCCCACCGCAGCGACGAGGCCCTGCCCCGCACCGAGCAGCTCGCGTGGAAGCTCGCCCAGCTGGCCGCGGACACCACCGCGCTGCCGAGCATCGACGAGGACGTCGTCGACATGGTGGTCAACCGCGTCATCGACGACGCCGCCGTGGCCACCGCGTCGCTGACGCGCGCGCCGGTCGTCGCCGCACGGGGCCAGGCGATGGCGCACCCCGCCAGCGGCGCCGCGCCCAGCCAGGGCACCGGGGCCACCGTGCACGGCGCGCCCGGCCGCTACGGGCCGGAGTGGGCGGCGTGGGCCAACGGCGTGGCCGTGCGCGAGCTCGACTTCCACGACACCTTCCTCGCGGCCGACTACTCCCACCCCGGTGACAACGTCCCGCCCGTCGTCGCGGTCGCGCAGCACCTCGCCGTCACGCGGGGCACCACGGGGGCCGACGTCGTGCGGGCCCTCGTCACCGCCTACGAGGTGCAGATCGACCTCGTGCGCGGCATCTGCCTGCACGAGCACAAGATCGACCACGTCGCCCACCTCGGCCCGTCGGCCGCGGCGGGGCTGGGCACGCTGCTGCGCCTGCCGACGGAGCAGGTCTTCCACGCCATCGGCCAGGCGCTGCACACCACCACCGCCACGCGGCAGTCGCGCAAGGGCGAGATCAGCACGTGGAAGGCGCACGCCCCGGCGTTCGCCGGCAAGGCCGCCGTCGAGGCCGTGGACCGCGCCGTGCGGGGCCAGACGAGCCCGACGCCCATCTACGAGGGGGAGGACGGCGTCATCGCGCGCCTGCTCTCCGGGTTCGGGCACACCTACGAGGTGCCGCTGCCCGAGGCGGGGGAGCAGCGCCGCGGGATCCTCGACAGCTACACCAAGGAGCACTCGGCCGAGTACCAGGCGCAGGCCTGGATCGACCTGGCCCGCCGCCTCGGCGCGCAGCACCCGGCCCTGCGCGACCCGCAGCAGGTCAGGAGCATCGTGCTGCACACGAGCCACCACACCCACCACGTCATCGGGTCCGGCGCGGGCGACCCGCAGAAGTACGACCCCACGGCCTCGCGCGAGACGCTCGACCACTCGATCCCGTACATCGTGGCCGTCGCCCTGCAGGACGGCGGCTGGCACCACGAGCACAGCTACACCCCCGAGCGCGCGGGACGGCCGGACACCGTGGCCCTGTGGCAGAAGATCATCACGGTCGAGGACCCGGAGTGGACCCGCCGGTACCACGACCCCGAGCCCATGAAGAGGGCCTTCGGCGGTCGCCTGGAGGCCGAGCTCGCCGACGGCAGCCGGGTGGTCGAGGAGATCGCCGTCGCCGACGCCCACCCCGCCGGGGCGCGGCCCTTCGCCCGCGCCGACTACGTCGCCAAGTTCCGCACCCTGGCGCAGGGGGTCCTGGACGAGGCCGAGGTCGAGCGCTTCCTCGACGTCGCCCAGCGCCTGCCCGAGCTGGGCCCCGGGGAGCTGAGCGGGCTGACCGTGCGGGCGCGGGTCGCGACGCCGTCGGGGGGGATCTTCTGATGCTGCACGCCACGAGGACCGCGTCGCAGAAGCGCCAGGCGCTGCGCGGTGCGCTGGCGGAGCCCGGCGACCGCGGTCTCCTGCGCCTCGTCGGGGCGTTCACCCCGCTGTCGACGGCGCTGGTGGCCCAGCACGGCTTCGAGGGCGTCTACGTCTCCGGTGCCGTCGTCTCCGCCGAGCTCGGCCTGCCCGACATCGGCCTCACCACCCTCACCGAGGTCGCCCAGCGGGCAGCGCAGGTGGCCCGCACCACCGACCTGCCGGTGCTCGTCGACGCCGACACCGGCTTCGGGGAGCCGATGAACGTCGCCCGCACCGTGCAGGTGATGGAGGACGCCGGGGTGGCGGGGCTGCACCTGGAGGACCAGGTCAACCCCAAGCGCTGCGGGCACCTCGACGGCAAGCAGGTGGTGGACAGGGCGACGGCCGCCCAGCGCGTCGCTGCTGCCGTGCGCGCCCGGCGCGACCCCGACCTGCTGGTCATGGCCCGCTCCGACGCGCGCGCGGTCGAGGGGCTGGACGCCGCCGTCGAGCGGCTCAAGGCCTACGTCGACGCCGGCGCCGACGCCGTCTTCCCCGAGGCGATGCTGTCGCTCGCCGACTACGAGCGCGTCGTCGCCGCGGTCGACGTGCCGGTGCTGGCCAACCTCACCGAGTTCGGCAAGGCGCCGCTGTTCACGCACGCCCAGCTGGCCGAGGTCGGCGTGCGGATCGCCCTGCACCCCGTCAGCCTGCTGCGGACGGCGATGGGTGCCGTCGAGAGGGCGCTCGGCACCCTCGCGGCCGGGGGGACCCTCGAGCCGGAGGTCCCGTCGATGCTGACCCGCGCGCGGCTCTACGAGCTCGTCGACTACGCCGGCTACTCCGACTTCGACGCCGACGTCTTCACCTTCGAGGTGCCGGACGTCCACCGGGGGGCGCAGCCCTGAGGGAGGGGTGGGTCGCACGCGACTAGGCTGGCACCAGGCTGGACTCGTTCAGGAAGAGGCGGAGGGGCTGGCGTGAGCGACCTCATCGACACCACCGAGATGTACCTCAAGACGATCTTCGAGCTCGAGGAGGAGGGCACGGTCCCGCTGCGTGCGCGGATCGCCCAGCGCCTCCAGCAGAGCGGACCCACCGTCTCGCAGACCGTGGCGCGCATGGAGCGCGACGGCCTCGTGGTGGTCAGCGGCGACCGCCACCTCGAGTTCACGGCCCTCGGGCGCGACCGCGCCACCCAGGTGATGCGCAAGCACCGCCTGGCGGAGCGGCTGCTGATCGACGTCATCGGGCTGGAGTGGGAGTACGTCCACGACGAGGCCTGCCGCTGGGAGCACGTGATGAGCGAGCGCGTGGAGCGCCGGCTGCTCGACCTGCTCGAGGCCCCCACGGAGGACCCGTACGGCAACCCGATCCCGGGGCTGGGCCAGATCGGCGGCACCGACGTGCCGGACACCCTGGACGGGCTGCAGACGCTGGTGGCCGCCGCGACGACGACGCCGGCGGAGGTGCAGGTGCGCCGCGTCGGTGAGCCCGCGCAGGCCGACACCGCGGGGATGCACCGGCTCTCCGCCCTCGGGCTGCGGCCGGGCGGCACCGCGACGGTCGCCCGGGTCGCCGGCGGGGTGCTGGTGGGAGAGTCGCGCGAGGTGCTCGCCGACGACGTCGCGGTCCACGTCTTCGTGGTGCGCACCGCCTGACCCGTCAGTGACACCCGCCTCGCACGAGTGTGACCCAGGTCACGTTTAGACACATCCCGAAGGTCCCAGGACCCAGAGTCACGCGTCATTACTGTCTGTCCTACCTCGAGAGCGAGCTCGCGGGGGACGCACCGGGCGCCGAACCCTGCCACCGGATGCGGTCGGAACGACACCGCTGGCAGGGGCGGGGGACCCATGAACCACGGGGCTCCCGGTGGAGCTCCTCGGGGTGCAGCGCGCACCCGGCCGGTGACCCCGGCGGTGCGCGCCAGGCGATGACCTCCGCCTGAACCCGACAGCTCACCCCGCAGGCGTCGGAGAGGCCGAGACGCCATGACCGTGAGCAGCAGGCCCGCAGCCCGCCACCGCCGCCCCGTGCGCACCCGCAC
>JAKONK010000180.1 GCA_022701985.1 Actinomycetales bacterium | reverse complement strand
GGCCGCCGACCTCGACGACCCCGACGGCTTCGCCGGCCGCCGCAGCGACGCCGAGGCCGCGGACGCCGACGTCGACGCCGCCCTGGAGGCGCTGCTGCGCGGCGAGGGGCCGGCCGCCCCGCCGGAGGCCGGTGACGGCTCCCGGTGACCCCTGCCGAGGCCGACGCCGAGCTGGCCCGCCACGTGCCCCGCGGTGAGGGGCAGGCGGCGCTCCTCGAGGGCCACCGGCGCCAGCTGGCGGCCTTCCCCGGGGTCCCGGCACCGGGCTTCGAGGGCAGCGCCCTGCACCGCGACGGTCCGGTCGAGCACCTGACCGTCACCTCGTTCGTGCTCGACGAGGGCGGCGACCGCGCCGTCCTCGTGCTGCACCGCAAGGCCGGGATGTGGCTGCAGCCCGGCGGCCACGTCGAGGCCGGTGACGCCTCGCTGGCCGCGGCGGCGCTGCGCGAGGCCGCGGAGGAGACCGGTCTGGGGGCCGTGCTGAGCCCGGCCCTGGGCGGCGCGCCCCTGGACGTCCAGCGGCACGAGCTGGCCGCGGGCTTCGGCCGCGCGTGCCGGGCGCACCTCGACGTGGCGTTCCTCTTCACCGCCCCGAGCAGCGCGGAGCCGGTGCTCAGCGACGAGAGCGACCGCGTGGCCTGGTTCGACGTCGACGCCCTGCCCCCCGGCGCCGCGCCCGACCTGCCGGCTCGGCTGTCCCGCGCCCGCGGGGCGCTGCGCCGCTGAGAGCGGGACGGCCCCCGGCGGGAGGTCAGCCGAGGGAGGAGGCGGGGTCCGCGCCGTCGTCGACGTCGAGGGGCAGGTCTCGCGCCGTGGCGAAGCCCTCGAGGTACCCGCGAGCGCGCTCGGTCCGGGGGTAGGCGTCGACGAGCTCCCAGAACGCCTCGCCGTGGCCGTGCTCCAGCAGGTGCGCCAGCTCGTGCACCAGCACGTAGTCGACGACCCACGAGGGCATGCCCTGCAGGCGGTCGGAGAGGCGGATCGAGCCGTCGGCCGTCGTCGTCGACCC
Organism: Actinomycetales bacterium; assembly: GCA_022701985.1. GTDB lineage: Bacteria > Actinomycetota > Actinomycetes > Actinomycetales > Quadrisphaeraceae > Quadrisphaera. The sequence goes on along the minus strand of JAKONK010000180.1, from coordinate 2,840 downwards.
CCAGCGGGTGGTCTGGTTGGCGACCCAGCGGACGCTGCTCGGCCGGGCGCGGCCCGCCAGGTAGCGCGCCGACAGCTCCGCGGCGCGGCGGGCGAGGGCCTCGTCGCTGGGACGGCGCCGCTGGTCCTGCGCCTGCAGGCGGGTCACCATGCGGTCGACCCAGAGCCGCTCCTGCGCGCCGCTGAAGCCGGCCGGGATGCAGACCACGAGCGTCCCGCCGTCGCGGAAGGCGGTGACGGTGCGCCGCCTCCGGGCGCTGCGGCGGACCTCGACGGCCTCGTGGGAGGCGCCCTGCGCCCCAGCGCGGGGCGCGCGCGGGAGCACCGGGTCGGCCCCGGCAGTCTGCGCCCCCTGCGCCGCCATGCACGAACGCTACTGCGCGCACGGCCTCGTCACCGGGCGCGACACCCGCGCGCGAGCACGCGGCTACCAGCAGTGACGCGCCCGCGACCCGCTGTCGCCACCGGGTGTGCACCCCACTGGACCGGTCGGGGGGCTGCGCGTTGACGCCCCCGGGCACCGGGCCTACCGTCGTGCCCAGTCCTCTGGTCGCCGGGCCCACCGCAGGGGAAGGCGGCACGGCTCGGCGGCCGGAGGACGACCCGCGTCCGGCCCGACGACCGGTGTCCGCCCCAGCCGCTACGGTGACGCGGATCACGACAGCCCCGGGCACAGGCCCGGCACACCCCAGGGAGCCGACATGGCCGAGACCTACTCGGGCTCGTTCTACTGCGTGAAGTGCAAGGAGAAGCGCGACGCCGAGGGTGGCGTCGTCGAGACCAACGGCCGCCGCATGGCGAAGGCCAAGTGCCCCGTGTGCGGCACCAACCTGAACCGCATCCTCGGCAAGGCCTGAGACCCCGGCGCTCCGGCGCTCGCAGCGGCCCGCTCCCCCGCCTCGGCGGAGGGGCGGGCCGCCGCTGTTCCACGGTGAGGGCCTGTGGACGGAGCCAGCACCGCGGCGGCGTCCCCTGCCACGCTGGCGGGGTGAGCCCGTGGCACCCTCCTGCCGTCCCGGCGCGGTCGGGTCCCGAGGACCGACCAGCCGACCGCACACCGGTGCGGCTGCGAGCCGGGGTCCTGACGGCCTGGCGCGGTCCCGGCCGGCTCCAGGTGGGGCTGGGTCGCGACGCGGTGGTCGTCGAGGGTCTGAGCGCCGCCGACGAGCACCTGGTCGACGCCCTCGCGCGCGGGAGCGACGTGCCGGGCCTGCGGCACCTGGCCGCGTCCCGGGGCGTCGAGCCGGAGCGCGCGGACGTCCTCGTGGCCGCCCTCGGAGGGGCCGGGGCCCTCGAGGCGGTCTCGGGCTCGCGGGCCCACCGCGCCCGGGCGTGCGCGGTGGTGGTGGGCGCCTCCCCGGCGGGCCTCGCCGTCGCCCTCGGCCTGGCCGGGGCGGGCACCGGGACGGTGATGGTCGAGGACGACGCCCCGGTGGCGCCGGCGGACACCGGTCCCGGTGGGTACCACCCCGAGCTCGTCGGCCTGCGGCGCAGCGAGGCAGCGCGTCGCGAGCTGGCGGCCCGGTGCCCCAGCACCCGGACCTCCCCGGAGGGTCCCGGCTCCTGCGGCGGCGGGGGCTCCGTCCGTCCCGACGTCGTCGTGCTCGTGGCGTCGGGCGCGCACGACGCGCGGCGCGCCGAGGGCCTGGTGCGCGAGGGGGTCGTGCACCTCGGGCTGCTGCTGCGGGGAGCCTCCGCGGCGGTCGGCCCGCTGGTCAGGCCGGGGAGCACCACGTGCCTGCGCTGCACGGACCTGCACCGCACCGACCGCGACCCCGAGTGGCCGCGCCTGCTGCCGCAGCTGGCGGCGCCCCCCGGCGGGCCTCGCCGTCCGGAGCGCCCGGAGCTGTCGGCACTCGCGGCCGCGCTCGCCGTGCAGCAGGTCCTGGCGCAGCTCGACGGCGCCGACCCGGTCGCGCTCGACGCCACCGTGGAGGTGGAGCTCGACGGCGGCGTCGTGGGCGTGCGCCCCTGGAGCCCCCACGACCGCTGCGGCTGCACGTGGGCGCTGGGCGCCTGACCGCTCGACCGACCCGACCGCCCGACGGCCGGGGGTGCGGTCACCCCGCGCTGCGCGGGCGCCGGGCCCGACGGAGGATGTCGGGGTGACGGACGACAGCGCCCCCAGGGCCGACGACCTCACCGACGAGCAGTCCCCGGGGCGGCCCGGCCAGGGAGCCGGTTCCCGGGCCGAGCGCTCCGGGACGATCCCCCGGGGGGCCCTGGGCCGCGGGCTGAAGCTGGCGTCCCTGCCCGCGGCCTTCGCGGGTCGGCAGGCGGTGGGTCTCGGCAAGCGGGCGGCGGGCCGCTCGCAGGCCGACGTGCAGGCCTCGGTGCAGGCCGCCACCGCCGAACAGCTGTTCAAGGTGCTGGGCCAGCTCAAGGGCGGGGCCATGAAGGTGGGCCAGCAGCTGTCGGTGCTGGAGGCCGCGCTGCCGGAGGAGCAGGCCGGGCCGTACCGCGCCGCGCTCACCAAGCTGCAGGAGGCCGCGCCCCCGATGCCCGCCGCGACGGTCCGCGCGGTGCTCGCGGCCGAGCTGGGCCCGGGGTGGCGCTCCTCGTTCCAGGACTTCACCGAGCAGCCGGCCGCGGCGGCGTCGGTCGGGCAGGTGCACCGCGCCACGTGGGCCGACGGCCGCGCCGTCGCCGTGAAGGTGCAGTACCCGGGCGCCGGCGCCGCGCTGCTGGGCGACCTCGACCAGGTGGGCCGCCTGCTGCGGGTGGCCGCCGGCTGGGTGCCCGGCCTCGACGTCGCGCCGATCGTCGCCGAGCTGAAGGAGCGGGTGGCCGAGGAGCTCGACTACCGCGCCGAGGCCGCCTCCCAGCGCGCCTTCGCCGACG
>JAKONK010000105.1 GCA_022701985.1 Actinomycetales bacterium | reverse complement strand
ACAGCTACGGCCACGTCGCGATGTACGCCGGCGACGGCAAGATCATCGACTCCCCCCGCACCGGGGAGAGCGTCTCGGTCCGCACCCTGTGGACCGACGACGTGCAGTTCCGCCGCGTCGTCTGAGGCCCCCTGCGGGACGGCTGGCGGTCCGGCGGGCGCCCGTCAGAACGTGAAGGCCGACACCTCGCGGCGCAGCTCGGCGGCGCGGTCGGCCAGCTCGGCGACCGCCACCCGGGCCAGGTCGAGCTCCTCGCTGGTCGAGGCGGCGGCGCTCGTGACGCCGCCGATGCTGCGGGCGATCTCGTCGGTGCCGCTCGCCGCCTCGACCACCGAGCGCGACATCTCCGCCGTGGTGGCCGTCTGCTCCTCGACCGCCGAGGCGATGGCGGTCTGGAAGTCGGAGATCCGGGCGATGACCTGCGAGATCTCCTCCAGCGAGGTCACCGCCCCCGCGGAGTCGCCCTGGATGGTCTCGACGCGGCGGGCGATGTCCTCGGTGGCGCGGGCGGTCTCGCGGGCGAGGTCCTTGACCTCCCCGGCCACCACCGCGAAGCCCTTGCCCGCCTCACCGGCGCGGGCCGCCTCGATGGTGGCGTTCAGGGCCAGCAGGTTGGTCTGCTCGGCGATCGAGGTGATGACCTTCACGACGTCGCCGATCTCCCGGCTCGAGGTGCCCAGGTGGCTGACCGTGTCGTTGGCCCGCGCCGCAGCGGTGACGGCCGTGGCGGCCACCTCGGTGGCCTCGGTGGTGGACCGAGCGATCTCGCGGATGGCGCTGCCCATCTCCTCGGCACCCGCCGCGACCGCCTGCACGCTGCTGGCGATGCTCTCGGACGTGCTCGCGACGGCCGAGGAGCGGTCGCTGGTCTGCGCGGAGGCGGTCGCGATCCGGGCCGTGGTGTCGTTCAGCTGCGCGGAGGAGGCGGCCACAGCGTCGGCGGAGGCGACGACGGTGCCCAGCACCCGGCGCAGCGACGCCAGCGCTGAGTCGAGCGCCCCGGCGGTGACGCCCAGCTCGTCGCGCCGCGCCAGGTCCGCGCTGCGGGTGAGGTCGCCCTCGGCCAGCGCCGTGGCCACCGCGGTGACCTGGCGCAGCGGGCCGGTGACCGAGCGGGTCACGGCGACCCCGAGGGCGGCCAGGACGGCGACCGCCAGGCCCGCGGTGACCGCCAGCGCGACCAGGGCCGAGCGGCGCTGCGCGTCGAGGGCCGCGGCCGACGCGGCAGCCACCTCGCCGACGGCCTCGCCCACGCTCGGCAGGGACTGCTCGAGGGCGGAGAAGGAGGCCTGGAAGGCGGGCAGCGCTGCGACCGCGGCGGCGCGGTCGGTCGCGGTGAGGGCGGCGATGTCCTGGGCCGCCGCCGCGTAGCCGTCGACGTCGCCGCGGACGCCCTGGACGGCTCCCCCCACCCCGCTGCCGAGGCCCGCCGCGACGACGGCGTCGAGGTGGGCCGACAGCGCGGAGGCGTGGTCGGCGAGGTCGGCGGACGCCGAGGCGCGCTCGCCGTCGTCCGTCGCCAGCAGGCCGCGCAGCACGTCGCCGCGGACGGCGTCGTGCATCATGTCCGCCTCGGTGGCGGCCAGGGTGGCGTCGCTGGCCGCGCTCAGCGCGTCAGCGCGCTCGCCCGCCTCCACGAGCCGCAGGGCGCCGAAGCCGCCGACCGCCAGCGTCGCCGCGCTGCCGACGACGACGAGCGCCGCCAGCCGCGTCCCGACGCGCAGGTCCGCCCACCTCTGGAACACCACCGCGACCACTCCCCACGACTGCGGGCGCCGGTGCGCCCTCCGTCGTGGTGATCGACGTCGCCAGCAGCCCCCTTGAGGGGCGGCGCCTCAGACGTTGAAGCGGAACTCCACCACGTCGCCGTCGGCCATCACGTACTCCTTGCCCTCGATGCGGGCCTTGCCGCTCTTGCGGGCCTCGGCCACCGAGCCGGCCGCCACGAGGTCCTCGAAGCCGATGACCTCGGCCTTGATGAAGCCCTTCTGGAAGTCGGTGTGGATGACGCCGGCGGCCTCGGGGGCGGTGGCGCCGCGGCGCACGGTCCAGGCGCGCGACTCCTTGGGCCCCGCCGTCAGGTAGGTCTGCAGGCCGAGGGTCTCGAAGCCGGCGCGGGCGAGGATGTCGAGCCCCGGCTCCTCCTGGCCGACGCTGCCCAGCAGCTCAGCGGCCTCCTCGGCGTCGAGCTCGGCGAGGTCGGCCTCGAGCTGGGCGTCGAGGAAGACGGCCTGGGCGGGCGCCACGAGCGCGGCGAGCTCGGCGCGGCGGGCGTCGTCGACCAGCCCGGCCTCGTCGACGTTGAAGACGAACAGGAACGGCTTGGTGGTCAGCAGGCCGAGCGTGCGCAGCTGCTCCACGTCGATGCCCGCGCCGGCCGCCCCGGCGGAGAGGGTGGTGCCGGAGTCGAGGAGCTGCTGCGCGGCGACCGCCGCGGCGAGCACGGCCGGGTCGGTCTTCTTGCCCCTGACCTCCTTCTCGAGGCGCGGGACGGCGCGCTCGAGGGTCTGGAGGTCGGCGAGCACCAGCTCGGTGGCGATGGTCTCGATGTCGGCCCCCGGGTCGACGCGGCCGTCGACGTGGATCACGTCGGGGTCGGCGAAGGCGCGGACCACCTGGCAGATCGCGTCGGCCTCGCGGATGTTGGCGAGGAACTTGTTGCCCAGGCCCTCGCCCTCGGAGGCGCCGCGCACGATGCCGGCGATGTCGACGAAGGAGACGACGGCGGGCACGGTGCGCTCGCTGGAGAACACCTCGGCGAGCCTGTCGAGCCGCGGGTCGTTCAGGGGCACGACGCCCACGTTCGGCTCGATCGTGGCGAACGGGTAGTTCGCCGCCAGCACCGTGTTCTTGGTGAGGGCGTTGAACAGGGTGGACTTGCCGACGTTGGGCAGGCCGACGATGCCGATGGTGAGCGCCACGGTCGCAGGAGCCTACGCGAGACCC
>JAKONK010000067.1 GCA_022701985.1 Actinomycetales bacterium | reverse complement strand
CGAAGGAGTCCTCCAGCGCCGAGCACGCCCCCTGGCCGATGTCGGGGGTGGTCGTGTGCGCGGAGTCGCCCAGCAGCGCCACCCGGCCCCGGACCCAGGTGTGGAACGGGTCGACGTCGTGGATCTCGACGCGGTTCAGCGACACCGCCGGGTCGATCGCGTCCAGCAGCGCCCGCACGCCGGGCGCGCCCCAGGCGCCGAACGCCTCCTCCAGCGGCGCCGCGCCGTCGCGCTCGCGGTCCCAGGGCAGGCCGGCCGGCTGCGGCACGTCGACGAAGAAGTAGAAGCGGCCCCCCGCGACCGGCATGACCGCGCACCGCTTGCCCTCGCCGACGTAGGTGGTCCACCGGTCGGGCGGGCCGATGCGCTCGTCGACGGCGACCAGCCCGTTGTAGTTGGTGTACCCGGCGTAGGCGCGCTCGGGGACCGACCCCGTGGGCGCGGTGACGTACGCGCGCAGCGCGGACCGTGCGCCGTCGGCGGCGACCAGCAGGTCTGCGGTGTCACTGGTGCCGTCGGCCAGGACGGCGGTCACCGAGCCGCCGTCGTCGTCCTGGCGGACGTCGACGACCTGCTGGCCCAGGCGCACGTGCTCGCGCCCCACGGCGTCGATGAGCAGGGCCTGCAGGTCGGCGCGCGCCACCGGGTAGGGGCGCTGCCCGCTGCGGCTGGTGACGTCCGCCAGGCTGAAGGCGCACAGCTCCTCGCCGGTGCGCCCGTCGAGGTAGGCCATGTCGTCCATGCGGCCGCCCAGCGCCGCCACCTGCTCGCCCAGGCCGAGCCAGTTGAGCACCTTGACGCCGTTGGACCACAGCGACAGCGCCGCCCCCACGGGCCGGTTCTCCCGGACCCGCTCGTACACGACGACGTCGTGCCCCTGGCGCTGCAGCGCCAGGGCGGCGCTCGTCCCGCCGACGCCGGCCCCGACCACGACGACCCTCACGCGCGTCAGCTCCCGCGGTAGGTGGAGTAGGCGAACGGGCTGAGCAGCAGCGGCACGTGCACGTGGCGGCCGTCGTCGCCGACGGTGAAGACCACCACCACCCGCGGGTGGAACGACGGCACCTCGCGCCGCGCGAAGTACGCGCCGGTGGCGAGCTCGAGGCGGTGCTCGCCCGGCGAGGGCTCCTCCGGCCCGAGGGCGGTGCGCCCGTCGGCGTCGGTGACCGACTCCCCGAGCACTCCTCCGGTGGCGGAGGACAGCACCACGGCGATGCCCTCCGCGGGCCTGCCGGTGGTGGCGTCCAGGACGTGGGTGCTGATGCGGCTCACGAGCCCTCCTCGGTCCGGTCGTCGGCCTCGTCGTCGAGGGCGGACCCCAGGCGCAGCAGGGCGATCTCGGCGAGCTGCCCGGCGGCCTCCCGCACCTCGTCGGCGGGGTCGTTGCCCAGCCGCCGCTCCAGCTCGGCGCGCAGCTGCGCGGGGGAGCGCCCGGCGGCGCGGACGAGGAAGACCCGCCCGAAGCGCGCCTCGTAGGCGGCGTTGCCGGCGGCGATGGCCGCGGCGTCGTCGTCGGCCGCGTGCGCCATCGCGGCCTGCTCCCCGCGGGAGGCCTCGGCCGCGGCCCCGGAGCCGCTCGGCCGCTCCCCGATCCGGGGGTGGTGGGCCAGGGCCGCGTCGAGGTCCGCCTCGCCCCACCGCTCGGCGAGCGCGGCGGCGCGCGACCGCACCGCGGCGACGTCGGGGTAGGGACGGCCCGCGACGACGGCCTCCACCCAGGAGGGCACGTCGGCCCACACGCGCACCTGCGCGGCGGCCTCGCCGGGGCCGGCCGCGTTGAAGTCGTCGAGCCGCACGCACGGCACCGTAGGTGCTGGACCGCGCCCGCAGGGCCCCGCGGGCGCAGTTGCGCGGATCGCGCTCCGGCACGCCCCGAACGGGCGCACCGCACCTACGGTGACCCCGTGCCGATCTCCACCGCCTCCCGCCGCACCTGGCTGGACGGCTCGCTGGTGCCCGCCACCGTCCACCACGAGGGCGGTCTGGTGACCGGCGTCGAGGCCTTCGACCCCGCTGCCGACGTCGTCCTGCCGGAGGACCAGGTGCTGCTGCCCGGCCTGGTCGACTCCCACGTGCACCTCGACGAGCCGGGCCGCACCGAGTGGGAGGGCTTCCTCACCGGGACCGCGGCGGCGGCCGCGGGCGGGGTCACCACCGTCGTCGACATGCCCCTCAACAGCTCCCCGGTGACGACGACGCCGGCCGCGCTCGAGGCCAAGCGCGCGGCGGCGGCGGGCAAGCTCGCCGTCGACCTGGCGTACTGGGGCGGGGCGGTGCCCGAGAACCTGGGACAGCTCGGTGCGCTGCACGAGGCCGGCGTGGTCGGCTACAAGTGCTTCCTGTCGCCGTCGGGCATCGACGAGTTCGGCCACCTCGACGCCCGCGGCCTCGAGGAGGCGCTGGCCGAGGTGGCCTCCCTGGGCAGCGTGCTGGCCGTGCACGCCGAGGACCCGGCGTACCTCGGCCCGGACGGACCGCTCGGCCCGGACTACGCCACCTTCCTCGCCTCGCGGCCGCCCGCCAGCGAGCGCGAGGCGGTCCGCGCCGTCATCGCCGCCTCCCGCCGCACGGGGGGCCGCGCGCACGTGGTGCACCTGTCCGACGCCGGCTGCCTCGACGACGTCCGCGCCGCCAGGGCGGCCGGCGTGCCGCTGACCGTCGAGACCTGCCCGCACTACCTGACCCTCACCGCCGAGCAGGTGCCCCCCGGCTCCGGGGCCTTCAAGTGCTGCCCCCCGATCCGGGGGGCAGCCAACCGCGACCTGCTGTGGGAGGGCCTGCTCGACGGCACCGTCGACGCCGTGGTCAGCGACCACTCCCCGGCCACCGCCGAGCTGAAGTCGAACCCCGACCTGGGCCTGGCCTGGGGCGGGATCTCCGGGCTGCAGACCGGCCTGTCCGCGGTCTGGACCGAGGCCCGCCGCCGCGGCGTGCCGCTGGAGCGGCTGCTGCCCCTGCTGACCACCGGACCCGCTCGGGTGGCGGGCCTGGACCGCCTGCCGGGCCCGGTCGGACGGGGCCGCCTCGCGGTGGGGGAGCCCGCGCACCTGGTGGCGCTGGCCCCCGAGGCCGAGCGGGTCGTCGTCGCCGAGGAGCTCGAGCACCGCAACCCCGTCACCCCGTGGCACGGCGCCCGCCTGGCGGGGGTCGTGACGGCGACGTGGGTGCACGGCGTGCTCACCCGCGACGCCTCCGGGCCGGGGGCCGGCGTCCTGGCCCGCGCCGGGCGCGAGGTGCTCGCCGGCGGGGCCGTCGTGCAGGGGGCTCCCCGGTGAGCCGGCCCACCGCCTACGCCGCCGCCCTGCCCGTCCTGCAGCCGGGCAGCTGGACCGGAGCCGACCTCCCCGGCCACCACCACCTGCCGTGCACCCCGGAGACGGCCCTGTGGGGGCGGCTGCCCTGCGCCACCGACGCTCCCGTGCTGGAGGTGGCCGACGGCGACACCGTGACGGTCGACACCGTGAGCCACGAGGGGCTGCTGCCCGACCAGGGCTCGGACCCCGTCGCGTACTTCGGGTCTCACGGCGTCGCGCCCTCCGCCGTCCTGGCCGACGCCGTCGAGCTCGTCGCCAGCGGGCGGCGCGACCCGTCGGCCGACGGCCCGCACGTGGTGGTCGGCCCCGTCCGCGTCGCGGGCGCCCAGCCGGGAGACCTGCTGCGCATCAGCGTCGAGCGGCTCGTGCCGCGGGTGCCGTACGGCGTCATCTCCAACCGGCACGGCCGCGGCGCGCTGCCCGGCGAGCTGCCCCGCCGCCCCGGGAGCGTCAGCGTCTTCACCCCCGTCGAACAGCGTGCCGCCGGGCTGGTGGGCACCCTGCCGGTGGTCGAGGGCGGGCCCCGGAGCATCGAGCTCCCGCTGGCGCCGTTCCTCGGCCTCATGGGCGTCGCCGTCGCCGGCGACGAGCGGCCGCACTCGGTGCCGCCCGGCGCCCACGGCGGCAACATCGACGTGAACCTGCTGGTCGAGGGCACCTCCCTGCTGCTGCCCGTCCAGGTAGAGGGGGCGCTGGCCTACGTCGGCGACCCGCACTTCGCCCAGGGCGGCGGCGAGGTGGCGCTGACCGCGCTGGAGGCCTCGCTGCGCGCCACCCTGCGCTTCGACGTGGTGCCCCGGGAGCGGGCGCTCGCGGAGTACGGCGAGCTGACCGGCCCGCTCGTCGAGACCCCGGAGCTCATCGTGCCCACCGGCCTCCACGAGGACCTGGGCGAGGCGATGCGCTGCTGCGTGCGCAGCGCGCTGGCGCTGCTGCGGGCGCGCTGGGGCGTCGAGGAGCACCTCGCCTACGCCTACCTCAGCGCGGCCACCGACTTCGACGTGTCGCAGGTCGTCGACGTCGTGTGCGGCGTCCACGCCCGCATCCGCACCGCCGACTTCGCCGGGGTGCCGCGGTGAGCCCCCTGGTGAGCGGTCCCGGCGTCCCGGACGACCTGCTCCGCGCCTTCGAGGCCTACGAGGCGGCCGTCCTCGCCGACGACCTCCCCGTGCTCTCCGAGAGCTTCGCCCCCGGCGACGACGCGCTGCGCGGCGACGGCGCGGGCGTGCTGGTGGGCCACGACGCCATCACCCGGTTCCGGGCCGGGCGCGGCGGGGTGCCCCCGCGCGACCTGGTCGAGGTGCACCACCGCCCGCTCGGCGACGACGCCGCGCTGCTCGTCTCGGTCTCGGCCTTCAGGGCGGGCGGCCGCGGTCTGCAGACCCAGCTGTGGGAGCGCGTCGAGGGTCGCTGGGTGATCACCGCGGCGCACGTCACCCCCCGTCCGCAGGCGCTCGACCGCACCGTGTGGCGCTGCGTCGGCGACCCCCTCGTCCACGGCGCGGGCAGCGGCCCGCTCGCGGGGCTGTCGGTGGCCGTCAAGGACCTCTTCGCCGTCGCCGGGTTCCGCACGGGGGCGGGCAACCCCACCCACCTCGCGGGCGCCGCCGTCGAGACCACCTCGGCGGCAGCGGTCGCCGACCTGCTGCGCGGGGGCGCCGACCTGCGCGGCATCGCCCGGACCGACGAGCTCGCCTACGGGCTCGCGGGCGACAACGCCCACTACGGCACGCCCCCCAACGGCGCGGTGCCCGGGGCGCTGCCGGGTGGCTCCTCCAGCGGTCCCGCCTCCGCCGTCGCGGCGGGCCAGGCCGAGGTGGGCCTGGCCACCGACACCGCCGGGTCCGTGCGCGTGCCGGCCTCGTACCAGGGGCTGTGGGGGCTGCGGACCACCCACGGCCGGGTCGGCACGTCCGGCATGCTGCCGCTGGCCCCCTCCTTCGACACCGCCGGCTGGATCACGCGCAGCGGGGAGGTGCTGCAGCGCGTCGTCGACCACTGCCTGCCCGACGGCGGTGTGGAGGTCCCCCCGCGGCTGGCCGTGCCGAGCGCCCTGCTCGCCTGCGCCGACGAGACCACCCGCGCCGCCTTCGAGTCCTGGCTGGCGGCGGTGTCGAACGCCCCGGGAGCCCCCGCCGTCGACCGCGTCGAGCTGCCCGGCCCGTCGCCGGCGGAGTGCGCGGCCGCCTTCCGCACCGTCCAGGGCGCCGAGGCCCGGCGCGCCCACGGCGCCTGGGTCGCCGAGCACCCGGGGGCGCTCGGGCCCGCCGTCGCCGCGCGCTTCCGCGCCGCGGAGGCCGTCACGCCCGAGCAGGAGGCCGCCGCCCGCGAGGTGCTCGCGCGGGTGCGGGCCGCGCTCGAGGCGGCGACCGCGACGGCCGTGCTGGTCTGGCCCACGGCGCCCGGTGCCGCCCCGGGCCGCGGCCACCCCGCGCGCACCGACCCCGCCCTCGGCGACCAGCTGCGCGCGGCCCTGCTGGCGATGACGACGCCGGTCTCCGCCTCCGGCCTGCCCGCGCTGTCGGTGCCGCTCCTGGCCCTCGACCAGCAGACCGGCCCTGCACCCGTGGGCGTCTGCCTCGTCGGGCCGCGCGGGTCCGACGCCGCCCTGGTGGCGCTGGGCCGCCGGCTCGCCGACCTCCCGACCACCCGCTCCGAGCCCCAGACCCTGGAGGGTCCGTGACCACCACCGCACCCCGCCCCACCACGGCGCCGGCCGCGCCCGTGACCAGCCGGGTGCCCGGCGAGATCGACCCGCCCCCGCGGCTGCTCATGGGCCCGGGGCCGATCTCGGCGTACCCGAGCGTGCTGCGCGCCATGTCGGCGCCGCTCGTCGGCCAGT
>JAKONK010000061.1 GCA_022701985.1 Actinomycetales bacterium | reverse complement strand
GCCCCGCTGCTCGGCCAGGCGCTCGGCGGCCCCCCGGGCCCGGCCCCGGCGCACGAGCACCGCGGCCGTCGAGACGAGCTCGGCCGGGTCGATGGGGTCGACGAGGTAGGCGTCGGCGCCCTGCTCGAGCCCGGCGACGCGGTCGGCCACCTCGGTGGCGACCGCGCTGATGTGCAGCACCGGCAGCGCCGCCGTGGCCGCCGCCGCGCGCAGCCGGCGGCAGACCTCCAGGCCGGACAGGTCGGGCAGGTGCACGTCGAGGACGACGAGGTCGAGCCCACCGCCGGCCGCCAGCTCCAGCGCCCGGCTCCCCGTCTCCGCCTCCAGGACGGTGCTGCCGGCGCGGCGCAGCCACTGCGAGGCGACGTAGCGCTTGGACGCGGTGTCGTCGACGACGAGCACCACGGCGCCCGCGAGCGCCCCCGCCACCGGACCCGTCACGGGTCCGGCCGCCGGACCGGCCGCGGGGTCGTCGTCCGCGCTCACGGGCCGCTCACCCCGCCGCCGGCGCGGAGGCCCGCGACCCGGAGCGCGCGGCTTGCGGCTCCCGCCAGCGCCCGGGGTGAGAGCTCCGCCTTCGAGAGCACCGCGTCAGCGGCCGCGAGGTGCGCCCGGTCGAGCGTGGCCCCGTCCACGGCGGTCACCACCACCACGGCGACCCCCACCAGCGCCGGGTCGGTGCGCAGGTGGTCGAGCACCGAGGCGGCGTCGAGCCGCGGCATGCGCAGGTCGAGGAAGAGCAGCCCGACGCCGCGCTCGCGCAGCACGCCGAGCGCCTCGTTCCCGTCAGCGGCCTCCAGCACCTCGGCGGAGGAGACGGCGGCGAGCTCGCGGCGCAGCAGCCCGCGGAAGGCCGGGTCGTCGTCGGCCACGAGGACGGTGCCCACCTCCAGCCGGTCGTCCGGCCGGCCCCCCGGCCCCCCGCCGTCAGCCCGTCCGCCACCGCCGCCGACGTGCCCGGTCGGCTCCGCGCCCCGGGCCCCCGGGGCCCCGGCACCGCCGTCCGCGTCCGCGTCCCCGACCGGGAGGTCGACCACCACCGAGGTGCCCCGGCCCAGCTCGCTGTCGAGGCTCAGCCCCCCGCCGAGCACCGCCGCGAGGCGGCGGGCGTGCGGGAGCCCCAGCCCGCTGCCGCGCACCCGCGCCTGCCACGGGCCGGGGACCTGGAAGAACTCCTCGAAGACCCGGCCGCGGTCCGCCTCCGCGATGCCGATGCCGGTGTCCTGCACGCGCACGGCCAGGCGGGCGCCGTGCACGTCGGTGCTGACGCGCACGGTCCCCCGCTCCGTGAACTTGAGGGCGTTGGTGAGGAGGTTGCGCAGCACCTGCCGCACCAGCGCGGGGTCGGTGACCACGGTGGCGGGCACCCGGGCGTCGACGTCGTCGAGCACCAGCGCCGTCTCCGGGCCGGCGAGCGGGCGCACCGAGGCGACCAGGTCGGCCAGGAGCGCGCGCAGGTCGACCGGCTCCGGCGCCGGCTCGAGCCGTCCGGACTCCGCCTTCGCGAGGTCGAGCAGGTCGTTGACGAGGGTGAGCAGGTCCTGGGCGCAGCCGCCGACCAGCTGCACCTGCTCGCGCTGCTCGGGGGTGAGCGGGTCCGCGGCGGGGTCCAGCAGGAGCCCCGCCAGCCCCAGGACGCTGCTCACCGGGCCGCGCAGCTCGTGGCTGACGCTGGTGAGGAAGCGGCTCTTGGCGCGGTCGGCCTCGCGCAGCTGCTCCTGCTTCTCCTCCAGGTCGACGTACAGCGCGACCACGCCGCGGTTGGTCTGCTCCAGCTCGGCGTTGAGGTGCTCGAGCTGCTCCTGCTTGCTGCTCACCTCCGCCAGCGCCACCAGCAGCTCGCGGTTCTGCGACCGCAGCTCGGCGGTCGGGCTCGCCGGGGAGGCGAGCAGGTGCTCGCGGACCCCCTCGGCGGTCCAGGTGGCGCCCCGGGGCAGCGCCTTCGTGAGGACGACGACGACGCGGCCGCCGGCGTCGCGCTCGACGCGCACGTCGTCGGCGAGCCGCCCGGCGGCCGCGGTGCCGCCGTCGGGCAGCGCTGCCCGGGTGCGGGCCGCCAGCGCGACGACGAGGGGACCGGACGCCGCCGCGCTGAACGCCACGCGGCCGCCGCCGGCGGCGAGCAGGTCGCGGCCCACCTCGGAGACCGCCGTGGCGACGCGCACCTGGTCCGGCCCCTCGAGGCCGAGCGCGACGGCCACCTCGCGGGCGCGCTGGCGCACGAGGAACAGGTCGGTCTCCGCCACCAGGTCGAGCACGAGCAGGTCCGTCACGCCGCCTCCCCGCCGGAGGGCGCGTCGACGAGCACCGAGGCGTCGTCGCGGCGCACGCCGGCGTCGCGCAGCAGCGTCGCGGCCAGCACCAGGGGCCCGCGCCGGAGCACGCCGGGAGTGTCGTCGAGCGACCACTGCGGGCGGACCCCGTCGCTGTGCAGGACCACGGCGGCGTCGTCGGGCAGCTCGTGGAGCGTCTCGCGCAGGGACCTGCTGTGGTGGCCGACGATCCCGGGCTGCGACAGCATGCTGCGCCGTCGCCCGCCGAGGCGGTGGTCGCCGTCGGAGCCCGCGGGCGCGACGACCCACCCGGAGACGTTGCCGAGACCGGCGAAGCGCACCCGCTGGTGCGAGCGCTGGACGAGCGCGACGGCGACGGCCGCGCCCCGGGTGCCGCGCAGCGCCGCGTGCAGCTGCGCCAGCACCGCGACCGGGTCCTCGTCGGCGGTGTCGTGGAAGGCGCGCACGGCCTCGGCCGCCGCGCGGGCCGCCTGGGGCCCGTGGCCGAGGCCGTCGACGCCCAGGAGCAGCTCGCCGTCGGCCAGGTGGCGCACCGCCACGGCGTCGCCGCAGACCTCCTCGCCGGTCATGGGCCGGGTGAGGCCGTCGACCCACCCGCCCCCGGCGGGTGCGGCAGCACCGGCCGGACGCGGCTGCGCCCACACCTCGACGGCGACGACGGTGCCGCGGCCGCGCACGCCGTGCACCGCGCACGCCGTCGACAGCCGCAGGATCGCCCCGAGGCCGAGGCCGAGTGTCCCGGTGCTGGAGGTGCCGTCGACGGCGGCGGCCGCCAGGTCAGCGACCCCCGGGCCGGAGTCGACGGCCACCAGCCCCACGCCGGCGCCGTCCGCCGCCCGCAGGGACCTGACCAGCAGCGTCCCCTGGCGGGCGTGCTTGACGAGGTTGGTGGCGAGCTCGGTGGCCACCAGCGCCAGCTCCGCGCACCGGTGGGCGTCGAGGCCGAGCCGCTCGCCGAGGTCGGTCGCGGCCCGCCGGGCGGCGCCGGCGTCGCTGGCCTGCTCCACCAGGAGCCACGCCTCGTCGCTGGCCCAGGGGCGGCCGCTGCCACCGGCCACGTCAGCGCCCCCACTTGACGACGACGACGCGCGTGCCGGAGCCGACGCCGCTGGTCAGGTCGAACTCGTCGACCAGGCGCCGAGCGCCCGACAGGCCCAGCCCGAGGCCGGTGCCGCTGCTCCAGCCGTCCTGCAGCGCGGCGCGGACGTCGGGGATGCCGGGACCGGCGTCGACGAAGACCGCCCGCACACCGCTGCGGGGGCGGCCGCCGGCGGTCGTGCCGGCCACGGCCTCGACGCGGGCGGTGCCCCCGCCGCCGTGGACGAGGGTGTTGCGCGCCAGCTCGCTCGCAGCGGTGACGACCTTGGTGAGGTCGACCAGGCCCAGCCCGGCGGCCTGGGCCCGCGCGCGGACCAGCTGGCGCACGCGCACCACGTCGGCGTCGGCGGCGATGGGCACCTCGTCACCACCGCCCCGGGCGCTCACCGCGCCAGCGGGAGGCCGTCTGCGCGAGGGGCGGTGGTGGACCCGAGCACCCGCATCCCCCGCT
Source organism: Actinomycetales bacterium (assembly GCA_022701985.1). Taxonomy (GTDB): domain Bacteria; phylum Actinomycetota; class Actinomycetes; order Actinomycetales; family Quadrisphaeraceae; genus Quadrisphaera. The sequence goes on along the minus strand of JAKONK010000061.1, from coordinate 22,774 downwards.
CCACGTCGAGGGCGGTGCGCACCCCTGCGAGGTCGAGACCGAGCTCCACCAGGGTGATGGCGACGGCCGGCCGCATCCCGACCACCACCGTCTCGGCGTCCAGGACCCGCGAGACCGCGGCGATCGTCGACAGCATCCGCCCGACGAAGCTGTCGACGATCTCCAGGCCGGAGATGTCGATGAGCACGCCGCGGGCGCCGGTGGCGACGACGGCCTGCGAGAGGTCCTCCTGCAGGGCGAGCGCCGTGGAGTCCTCCAGGTCGACCTGGATCGACACCAGCAGCAGCCCGCCGAGCCTCAGCACCGGGACCCGGTCCACCACGACCCTCCCCGCCCCTCGCTCAGCGACCGGTGCGGGCCGGCGCACCGGCGCCGCGCACGACGTCGGCCCCGGTGCTGCGCAGCGCGTGCACCAGGGCGTCGGCGAGGGTCGCGCGGGTGCGGATCTCCCCGAAGTCGATGCCCAGCGCGACGATGGTCTGGGCGATCTGCGGGCTGATGCCGGAGATCTGGCACTCGGCGCCCATCAGCCGGGCGGCCAGGATGGTCTTGAGCAGGTGCTGGGCGACCTGGGTGTCGACGGCGGGCACCCCGGTGATGTCGATGATGGCGTGCTCGGAGCCGGTGTCGACGAGCGACTGCAGCAGCTTCTCCATCACCACCTGCGTTCGCGCGGAGTCGAGGGTGCCCACGAGGGGGACGGCCACCACGCCGTCCCACAGCTTCACCACGGGCGTCGACAGCTCCAGGAGCTGCTCTGACTGCTCCCCGATCACGCGCTCGCGCGCCTCGACGTAGACCTCGAAGGTGAACAGGCCGAGCTCGTCCACGAACTGCGACAGCGCCACGAAGGCGGCGTCGGGCTGGACCCCGGGGGCCCGCAGGAAGGCGGTCTTGACCGCGAAGACGCTGGTCGCGGTCTCGCTCGGCGTCAGGCCCTGGCGCGCCCTCGAGCGCGACAGCTCGGTGAGCACCGCGCGGAGCTCGTCGTAGGCGCCGTCGGAGAACGAGCCGCTCACCGCAGCCCCCGCGGCCAGAGCGCCGAACAGCTCGCGGCCGTCGCGCTCGAGCTCCTGGCGGGTCACGCGGCCCGCCAGCGGCGGCGCGACCTCGGCCAGCCAGCTCGCCTGCAGGTCGGCCTGGTGCTCCGCGAGCACCGCGCCCCAGGACTCCACGCTCACGAGCAGCCTCCCCCGACGTCCGCGGCAGGCTCCTCCACCACGCACGGAGTGTGTCACCCCGTGGCGCCGCCGCGGGCGCGGGTCAGCGGTCGCGCTCGGTGGTGCTCCGCGCGAAGGCCGCGAGCGCGTCGCGGACGTGGCCGGCGGGCAGCCCGTCGAGCACCTCGACGGCGGAGGCGGCCCACTCGCGGGCGCTCTCGCGGGCGGCCGCGGCGTGCGGGGAGGCGGCGAGGGCGTCGACGGCGGCGGCCAGCGCCTCGTCTCCCGACAGGTCGGCGTCGAGCAGCTCCACCAGGGCGGCGGCGTCGGCGTCGCCCCCGGCGGAGGCGCGGCGGGCCAGCAGCACCGGCAGCGTGGGGACGCCCTCGCGCAGGTCGGTGCCGGCGGCCTTGCCCGTGCGGGCGACGGCGTCCTCCCCCGAGCGGGACAGGTCGAGCACGTCGTCGGCGAGCTGGAAGGCGACGCCGACGCGCTCGCCGTACAGGCGCATGACCTCGACGACGTCGGCCGGAGCGCCGGAGAACTGCGCCCCGAACTGGCCGGCGAGCGCGATGAGCGAGCCGGTCTTGTCCGAGAGGACCTGGAGGTGGTGGGCGACGGGGTCCTCGTCGGGGCGGGGCCCGACGGTCTCGTGCATCTGGCCCAGGCACAGGCGCTCGAAGGTCTCGGCCTGCAGGCGCACCGCGAGGGGCCCGAGCTCGGCCACCAGGCGCGAGGCGCGGGCGAAGAGGAGGTCGCCGGTGAGGATGGCGACGTCGTTGCCCCACTTGGCCTGCGCCGACGGGGCGCCGCGGCGCATCGGGGCGTCGTCCATGACGTCGTCGTGGTACAGGCTCGCGAGGTGCACCAGCTCGACGGCGACGGCGGCGGTGAGCACGCCCGGCTCGTCGGGGTCTCCCAGGTGGGCGGCGAGCAGCGCCAGCATCGGGCGGACCCGCTTGCCACCGGCCTCGACCAGGTGCCGCGAGGCCGCGTCGGCCAGGGCGTCGGTGTGCCGCACGGCCTCGCGCAGCTGGGCCTCGACGCCGTCCAGCCCGTCGAGGACGCGGGCGGTCAGCGCCTCGTCGACGTCGGGGACGGCGGCGGTGCCGCGCGCCCGGGGGCTCGCTGGCCCCGGGGGCGCGGGGACGAGCGCTCCCGTGACCACGGGGCCAGCGTAGGTCACCTCCCGACCGGGGCCAGGCGCGACAGCAGCGTGACCACGCGGTCGGCCGCATCACCGCCGGTCGGCTCGGCCAGGTTGGCGAGGAGCTTGACCACCAGGTGCATCACGGAGCGGCGCGGCAGGCCCAGCCGCACGGCCGCCGACAGCACCTGCGGGTGGGCGATGAGCTTGGCGAAGGTGCGGCCCAGCGTGAAGTAGCCGCCGAGCTCGGCGTACAGGGCGCGCGGGTAGGCCTCGAGCGCGGCCGCGCGAGCCCCGTCACCGCGCTCGCGGCCCTCGCGCAGCGCCGTGACCACCACGTCGGCGGCGAGGCGCCCGGAGTGCAGCGCGTACTCGATGCCCTCGCCGTTGAAGGGGTTGACCATGCCGCCGGCGTCGCCCAGCAGGAGCACCCCGTGCGCGGCGTGCGGCGTGCGGTTGAAGCCCATCGGCAGGGCCGCGCTCTTGACCGGGCCCTCCTGGTGGGCCTCGTCGAGGGTCCACTCCGCGGGGGTGGTGGCGAGCCACTGGCGCAGCACCGCCCTGAGGTCGACCGGCTGGCTGGCGTCGATGACGCCCAGGCCCACGTTCGCGCGTCCGTCGCCCAGGCCGAAGATCCAGCCGTAGCCCGGGAGCAGCGGCGAGCGGCGCGGCTCGCCCGACCACAGCTCCAGCCAGCTCTCCATCCAGGGCTCGTGGCTGCGCGGGGTGCGGAAGTAGGCCCGCGCGGCGACGCCGAGGGGCCGGTCGGGGCGGCGCTCGACGCCGAGCGCCACCGCGGTGCGGCTCGAGACGCCGTCGGCGGCGAGCACCACCGGCGCGGTGTGGACCACCTCGGGCCCGGTGGCGCGGCCGCGCTCGTCGACGGGCCTGGCGCGCACCCCGGTGACCAGGCCGGTGGTCCCGTCGAGCACTGGAGCGACGGCTGACGTGCGCTCGAGCAGGCGCGCCCCGGCGGCGCCGGCGCGGCGGGCGAGCAGCTCGTCGAAGTCGCCGCGGGTGCGCACGAGCCCGTGGTCGGGGAAGGACGCGAGCCGGGGCCAGGGGATGTCGTAGCTGCGGCCGCCGCCGACCAGCCGCAGGCCCAGGGTGCGGGCCCAGCCGTCCTGGTCGGCGTCCGACATCCCGAGGTGGGACAGCTCTCGCACCGCGCGGGGCGTCAGGCCGTCGCCGCAGACCTTGTCGCGGGGGAACGAGGACTTCTCCAGGAGCACGACGTCGAGCCCCGCGGCCGCCAGGTGCGCCGCGGCCGAGCTGCCGGCCGGGCCGGCGCCCACCACGACGACGTCGGCGCGCTCGCCCTCGCCCACACCGCTGCTCACGCGGTGGGCCGCACGGCGCGGTGCAGCGCCACGATGCCGCCGGTGAGGTCCTTCCAGGCGGCGCCGGCCCACCCGGCGTCCTGCACCCACCGGGCCAGGCCGGCCTGGTCGGGCCAGGCGCGGATCGACTCGGCGAGGTAGACGTACGCCTCGGGGTTGGAGGCGGTGCGCCGCGCCACGGCGGGCAGCGCCCGCATCAGGTACTCGGTGTAGACCGTGCGGAACGGCGCCCACGTCGGGTGGGAGAACTCGCACACCACCAGGCGGCCCCCGGGGCGGGTCACCCGCAGCATCTCCGCGAGCGCCGCCCGCGGCTCCACGACGTTGCGCAGGCCGAAGCTGATGGTCACCGCGTCGAAGGTGGCGTCGGCGAAGGGCAGCCGGGTGGCGTCACCGGCGACGAAGGGCAGGTCGGGGCGGCGGCGGGCGCCGACGGCGAGCATGCCGCGGGAGAAGTCGCAGGCGACCGCGCGGGCGCCGAGGTCGGCGAAGGGCTCGGTCGAGGTGCCGGTCCCGGCGGCCAGGTCGAGGACCTTCTCGCCGGGGCGCAGGTCGAGGGCGGCGACCACCGCCCGGCGCCAGCCGCGGTCCTGGCGGAGGCTGAGGATGGTGTTGGTGCGGTCGTACCGGCTGGCGACGCCGTCGAACATGGCGGCGACCTGCTGGGGTGCCTTGGCGAGGTCGGCGCGCGTCACCCGACCATGGTCCCCCATCGGCCCGCGTGCGCAGCCCCACCCGCCTCCCCGCCGTGATCATGGGACTCACGCACACGACCGACCGTGATCATGGGGCTCACGCACATGACGCGGGCGCAGAGCCCATGATCACGACGGGGGGTGTGCGCAGGTCCCATGATCACGGGGGGTGGAGGGGCGTGGTCGTAGGCTCTGCCGCCGTGAGCAGCGCCACGTCGTCCTCCGGCTCCACCGCCACCACCCCCGCCGCCTCCCCCGCCGCCACCGCCGTGCGGGAGGCGGCCGAGCGCGCCGCCGGGGCCGCCGCAGCGCTGCGCGTGGCGCCCGACTCGCAGGTGAGCGAGGCGCTGGCCGCCGCGGCCGAGCGCGTGGCCGCGGCCGCCGACGCGGTGCTCGCGGCCAACGCCGACGACGTGGCCGCCGCCGAGGCCTCGGGGACGAGCGCCGGGCTGCTCGACAGGCTCCGCCTCGACCCGGCCCGGCTGGAGGCCGCGGCGCAGCAGCTGCGGGAGATCGCCGCGCTGCCCGCCCAGCCGCGCCTGGTGTTCGTGCGCGACCTGCCGGGCGAGGGCGTGCACGGCGGGCGGGTCTGGGAGCGGCGGGTGCCGGTCGGCGTCATCGGCGCCACCTACGAGGCGCGGCCCGCGGTGACCGTCGACGTCGCCGGGCAGGTGCTGCGCGCCCGCAGCGCCGCCGTGCTGCGCACGGGGTCCGCCGCGCTGCGGACCTCCAGCGTCCTCGTCGACGAGGTGCTCGCCCCCGCGCTCGCCGCCGCAGGGCTGCCCGACGGCTCGGTGCAGCTGGTCCGCCAGCCCGGCCACGACGCCGCCGAGGCGCTGGTGGCCCAGCCCGACCTGGTGCCCCTCGTCATCGTCCGCGGCTCCGGGGAGACCACCCGGCACCTGTCGCGCCTCGGCGCCGCGGCCGGCACGCGCGTCCTCGCCCACGCGGACGGCGGCGGGGTGCTGTACGCCGACCTGGCAGCCGACCTGGACAGGTTCCGCGACCTGCTGCGCGCCGGCGTCGACAGGCTCGGGGTCTGCAACCGCCTCAACCTCCTGCTCGTGCACGCCGCCCGCTGGGAGGAGCTCAGCCAGGTGGCCGTCGAGGTGCTCTCCGAGGCGGGCGTCCAGGCGCAGCTGCCCCCGCACGCCCACCGGCTCGGGCACGAGTGGGCGCTCGACTCCGGCAACGAGGCCCGCGTGACCGTGGCCCCGGTGGCCGGCGCCGTCGAGGCCGCGGCGCTCGCGGGCGCGCAGACCAGCGGCATCGCCGCGACGGTCGTCACCGAGGACGCGGGCACCGCGGCGGAGTTCCTCGGCTCCTGGGGCGGCACCGGCGGTTTCTGGAACACCACCACCCGCCTGCTCGACGGCTACAAGCTGCTGGGCGTCCCCGAGACCGGCATCAGCGTCGACTCCGTGCCCGGCCCCCGCGGCCCGGTCACCGGCGCCGACCTGGTGCTGCGGCAGTTCGTGGTGCTGCCCGCGGGCAGCACCGAGGCCGACGCCGTCGAGGCCTCGCTGCGCGGCTGAGGGGCGGCTGCCGGGCGGCTGGCGGGCCGCCGACCCGCTGTCGGTGCGCCGTGTGGTGGACGTCATCACACCCGGCGCCCGCTGCGGGGGGCGCCCCGGCGCCAGGCGCCTAGCCTGGACGGCGATGACCACGACCGTCGGCCGCCCCGGCCGCCCGCCCGCGCCGCGCCCCTCCGGGCCGGCCGCCCAGCGCGCCCTCCCCGCGGGCGCGCGGCTGCGCTGGCGCACCACCCGCCTGAGCGACCCGGGGCCGCTGCTGGAGCTGCTCGCCCGCAGCGCGCCCGCGAGCACCGGCCCGGAGGGGCCCCTGGCGTGGGTCCGGCGGGGCGAGGGCATCGTCGGGTGGGGCGAGGCGGCCCGCGTCGAGGCCTCGGGCGAGCACCGCTTCGCGACCGCGGGAGCGGCCTGGCGCGACCTGCTGCTCGGCGCCCCCGTGGTCGACGAGGTGCGCCAGCCGGGCACGGGTCCGGTGGCCTTCACCTCCCTGTCCTTCGACGGCGGGTCCGCGGCGGGCGGGGTGCTCGTCGTCCCCGAGGTGCTGGTCGGGCGCCGCGGCTGCACCTGGTGGGTCACCACCGCCACCCCCGTCGACGAGCCCGCGGCCCCACCCGCGGACGCCCTCGCCGCCGCGCTCGACAGGACCGCCGCCGAGGGGGCGGGCCCCGTGCGCGGCCCGGGGGCGGTGCGCTACTCCGACGGCGCCCTGAGCGGTCCCCGCTGGGCCACCGCGGTCGCCCGCGCGGTGGAGCGCATCCAGGCGGGGGAGCTCGAGAAGGTCGTGCTGGCACGCGACCTGGTCGCCGAGACCGAGCACGCCGTCGACCCGCGCTGGCTGCTCGGCAGGCTCGCCGAGGCCTACCCCTCCTGCTGGTCCTTCGCCGTCGACGGCCTCGTCGGCGCCACTCCCGAGCTGCTGGTGCGCCGCGAGCGCGGCCTGGTGCACTCCCGGGTCCTCGCCGGGACCATCCGCCGCACCGGTGACGAGGAGCGCGACGCGGCGCTCGCGGGCTCCCTGGCGCGCTCGGGCAAGGACCTGGAGGAGCACGAGTACGCGGTGCGCTCGGTGGTCTCGGCCCTGGCGCCCCACTGCCGGACGACGACGGCGCCCGACGCGCCGTTCGTGCTCCACCTGCCGAACGTGATGCACCTGGCCTCGGACGTCACGGGCGTCCTGGACGACGACCGCCCCGGCGGTGCGCCCGGGGTGCTCGAGCTCGCGGCCGCGCTGCACCCGACGGCGGCGGTGTGCGGCACCCCGACGCCCTCCGCGGCGGCGCTCATCGCCGAGCTGGAGCAGATGGACCGCGACCGCTACTCCGGCCCCGTGGGCTGGGTGGACGCCGACGGCGACGGCGAGGTGGGGCTCGCGCTGCGCTGCGCCCGGATCGACCCCGACGACGGCCGTCGCGTGCGGCTGTTCGCCGGGTGCGGGGTCGTCGCCGGGTCCGACCCGGTGGCCGAGCTGGCGGAGTCCGACGCGAAGCTCGTCCCCGTCCGCGACGCCCTCGCCGGCGCCTGAGGCCCGACCCCCTCAGCCGGTCCGGCCCGCCCCGTCGGCCACCGCCCGGGACGCGGCGGCGCGGACCCGGGCGTGGAGCGCGCGCAGGTCGGAGCGATCGGCTCGGACCACGAGCACCTCGCGACCCCGCACGGGCGCCGCCAGGGCCGCGCGCAGGTCGTCGGCACCGGTGACCCGGCGCGCGGTGGTGCCCAGAGCGCTGGCGAGGGCGACCAGGTCGCGGCCGTGCGGCGTGCCGAAGAGGCGCTCGAAGACGGCGGCGCGGTCGTGGGCGCTCGGGTCTCCGTGCTCCAGGCCGGTGAAGATGCCGCCGCCGTCGTCGTCGAGGACCACGACGCGCAGGTCGGGCGCCGGCTCGCTCGGGGGCAGCAGCAGGCCGTTGGCGTCGTGGAGCAGGGCCAGGTCACCCACCAGCACCGTTGCGGGTGCCCCCGCTGCGAGGGCGGCCCCGGTGGCCGTGGACAGCGTGCCGTCGATGCCGGACAGGCCGCGCCCGGCCAGGACCCGCGGGACCCCTGCGGCGCCGGTGCCCGCCCAGGGGGCGGCGGCGAGGTCGAGGTCGCGGACCGCGTTCGAGGCGGCGGCCACCAGCAGCTCTCCCGGCCGCCGCCCCACGGCGGCGGCGACCTCGCGCGCCACCAGCGGGCCGGTCAGCCGGCCGGCGTCCGCCTCGGCGTCGAGGACGCGGTCCGCGGCGGCCCGGGCCGCGGTGCCGGCGCGCTGCCAGGCGGTCAGCCAGGCGTCGTCGCCGCGGGTGCCCGCCAGGAGGTGGTCGGCGCTCGCCGCCGGCGGCACGACCACCCGGTGGGCGCTGCGGGCGGGGCCGGGTCCGGGCTCGTCCGCGTGGGCGACGAGGTGCACCAGCGCGACGTCGTCCCGCGCGAGGAGGGCGGTGACGGGGCGGCTGAGGGTGGGCCGCCCGACGGCGACGACGCGCTCGACGGCGCCGCCGAGGCCCGGCTCGGCGAGGAGCAGGCGGTAGGGACCGACGGCGTTCGGGCCGCCGCGGGCGCCGGAGCTCGGCTCGGCCAGCAGGGGCCAGCCCGAGCGCTCCGCGAGCGCGCGGGCGAGGGCACCCAGGTGCGCCGGGGCGTCACCGGCGACGACGACCGTGCGCGCCTCCCCCTGCAGCGCGCTGTCCGCGCCGGGCGCGGTCCCGAGGGGCTCGCGGGGCGCCCCCTCCGCTGCGGGCGCGGGCGCGGGCGGGGCCAGGGCCGGGTCCCAGGGGGCGTCGGGGACGAGCGGGTCGGCGAGGGCGAGGTCGCCGTGGACCGGACCGGGGCGGACGTCCCGCTCGCCCCCGGCCGTGGCCACGAGGTCGGCCACGCCGGCGCGCCAGGTGGCCTCGGCGCGCTCCAGCGGCTCGCCCTCGCGGGGCACGGGCAGGTCGAGGGCCAGCCGGGCCGCGGCGCCGAACAGGCCCGCCTGCAGGGCGGTCGTCTGGTTCGCCCACGTGCCGCGCAGCGCGTGCGGCCTGTCGGCGGACAGCACCACCAGGGGGACGCCCGACTCCGCGGCCTCCAGCACGGCCGGGTGGAGGTTCGCGACCGCCGTCCCCGAGGTGGTGACGACGGCCGCCGGGACCTGGCCGCCGCGCGCGAGGCCCAGGGCGGTGAAGCCGGCGACGCGCTCGTCGTGCCTCACGTGCAGGCGCAGCAGACCCGCGGCGTCAGCGGCGTGCAGGGCGTAGGCGAGCGGCGCCGAGCGCGACCCGGGGCAGAGCACCACCTCGCGGACCCCCGATGCGGCCAGCTGCTGGACCACCGCGCGAGCGAGCGCCGTCGACGGGTTCACCACCGGACCATCATGGGTGGCGGACCCTCGTGACCACGGGTGGGTCGCGTGGGGCGGGGCTGGGTCACCTCCTCGCTGTCAGGGGAGGAGGGCGTGGCAGCGCCGCAGGCGGTCCAGCCACCACTGCCGGCGCTCCGGCCCTGCGGCGCGGCGCTCCAGCAGCTCGGGATCGGGCTCGACCGGGCCGACGGGCAGTGACCCGCCCTCCAGCGGGCGGGGCGCGGCGACGTCGGCGGCGAGCAGCGACCCGGTGCCGAGCCCCGCGGCGAGGGGCTCCTCCCCCGCCCCCGGGCCCGCGGCGGGCAGAGCCGCCGCCGCGGCGAGACCGGCCCCGATGCCGACCGCGGTGTCGAGGGCGCTGGAGAGCACCACGGGCACCCCGTGCTCCTCGCGCAGCTGCGCCGCCAGGGCCAGGACGGCGCGGACCCCGCCCATCGGCGGGGTCTTGAGGACGGCGACGTCCGCGGCGCCGGCGCGCACCACCGCGAGGGGGTCCTCGGCGCGGCGGATGCTCTCGTCAGCGGCCACCGGCACCTCGACCCCGGCGGAGCGCAGGCGCCGGCGCAGCTCGACGAGCTCGGGCACCGACGCGCAGGGCTGCTCGGCGTACTGCAGCGGCCCCCCTGCCGCGAGCGCCGGCAGCGCGGCTGCTGCCTCGTCGACGGACCAGCCGCCGTTGGCGTCGACGCGCACCGCGGTGCTCGGTCCGCGCGCGGCGAGGACCTCGCGGACGGCGGCGACCCGGGCGACGTCGTCGTGCAGCTGCTGGCCGGGCTCGGCCACCTTGACCTTGGCGGTGGTGCACCCCGGGAAGCGCGCGAGCACCTCCGGCACCCGCCCGGCGGGGACGGCGGGGACGGTGGCGTTGACGGTGACCCGGGGCCGCAGCGGCGCCGGCCAGCCTCCCCACGCCGCCTCGACACCGGCCGCCAGCCACGTCGCGGCGACGGCGTCGTCGTACTCGGCGAAGGGCGAGAACTCCCCCCACCCGGCGGGACCGCGCAGCAGGAGGGCCTCGCGCACGTCGAGCCCGCGGAAGCGCACGCGCAGCGGCAGGGCCACCACGACGGCGCCGTCGAGGAGCTCGTCGAGGTCAGGCGCCGTCCACGCGTCCACCCCGGAACGCTCGCAGACTCATCCCCCGGGTTGACGGGCGGCCCACCCGTCCGGTGCGCCGGGCTGACGACGGCCGACCCGCACCGCCGTCACGCTCCCGTCATGAGCGCGGTGGCAGCCCCGGACCCCTCGACCGAGGAGGTCGCGACGCCGTCGGCCGGTGGCCGACGTCCCGGGCCCGGAGGGGACGCGCGGCCCGCCGTCGCGGTGGCGGCGGTGGTCGCCGCCGGCGCCGCCGCCCTGCTCCTCGGCGCGGCCACCGAGGTGGGCCAGGGGGTGCTGCCCACCGCGTGGGGCCCGCTGGCGAACTCGGTGGCGGCCTGGGTGCTGCTCCCGGCGCTGCTGGCGGGGGTGGTGGTGTCCTCGAGCGGGTGGCACGGGCGCCGCGCCCGGGCGCTCGGGGTCATCGGCGGGCTGGTCACCACCCAGGCCCTGGTGGCGGGCTACTACGGGTGGGCGGCCCTGGTGAGCGGCACCCCGCACGCGGCGACCTCCGTGGCCGTCTGGGCGGGGGCTGGCCTCGTGAGCGGCGCGGTGGTCGGTGCCTGCGCCGCCGCGGTGGTCGCCGGGACCGGGCACGCCCGCGGCGCGGCGCTCGGGCTGCTGGGCGCTCTGGTGATCGCCGACGGCCTGCGCTCGGTGCTCCTGTTCCCGTACCAGGCGGCGGGCGGGTGGCTGTTCGTCGTCGTGGGGGTGCTGGTCGCCGCGCTGCTGCCGCGCCGCGGGGAGCGCGCCGCCGCGGTGATCGTGCTGTGCTGCTCCCTGGCGCTGGGCGCCGGCGGCTACGCCGCCCTCGACGCGGTGCTCACGCTCGCCCGCTCCCGCTGAGCCGGCTCGCTCCCGGAGGCCCCCCCGCGCCTCAGGCGGGGACGCCGACCGCCGCCGCGGAGCGCTCCCACAGCCCGCGCGCGAGCTCGACGTCGTCGGCCTGGCGGCTGGTGCGGCCGATGGTGAACCTGTCGAGGTAGGCGCCGTCGACGGTCTCCGGGTCGGGTCGGGTGGCGAGCGCCAGCAGCGGCGCGGCGCCCTCCTCGGAGGTGATGGTCAGCAGGCGGCTCAGCGGCGGCCGGTAGAGGACCCGCACCACGGGCGTGTCGGCGCCGAAGGCGGTGCCCACCACGCCGGGGTGGAAGCACGACGCCGTGGCCGTGCCCTGCAGCCGCCGGGACAGCTCCCGCGTGAACAGGACGTTCATGAGCTTCGTGGTGCCGTAGACCCTGAAGCCCCGGTAGCGGCCCACGGCGCTGTCGAGGTCGCCGAGGTCGACCCGCCCGAAGGAGCTCGCGCGGCTCGACGTCGTGATCACGCGGGCGCCGGGCGTCGCCTCGACGCGCTCGCGCAGCAGGGCGGTGAGCAGGAACGTCGAGAGGTGGTTCACCTGGAAGGTCTTCTCGTGGCCGTCCTCGGTGACCACCCGCTCGGGGAAGGTCCCGCCGGCGTTGTTCGCCAGCACGTCGATGCGGTGGCAGCGCTCGAGCACCTCCGCGGCGGCGCGGCGCACGTCGGCGAAGCGGGCGAAGTCGGCCAGGACCGGCTCCACGCCGAGCTCGGCGGCCAGCGCCCGGGTGCGCTCCGGGTCGCGGCCGAGCGGGACCACGGTGGCCCCCGCGGCGGCGAAGCGCCGGGCCGCGGCGGCGCCGATGCCGGAGCTCGCCCCCGAGACGACGACGGTGCGCCCCTCCAGGCGGGGCAGCGCCGAGCTGTGACCGGGGGTCTGGGGCGCGCTCGTCATGGGCCCAGCATCCGTGCGCCGGGCCCCGCCGTCGACCCGGCGCACCTAGCCTGCTCGTGTGGCGTGGCTGGTCGTCGCAGCGGCGACCGCTGCGCTCGCGGTGGGGATGGACCGGGTCGGCGTCCCCTCGGCAGCGCTGTTCGCAGCGCTCGTGGTGGGGCTCGTCGCCGCCCTGACGGGGTGGCCGCGGCCGCGTCGCCGCGCGGGAGGGGACGGGCGCCTGCAGCTGCCGGGCCCGGTGGCCCTGGGGGCGCAGGCGGTGCTCGGGGTCCTGTCCGGGGCGCTGCTGCAGCCGGCGACGCTGGCCGAGCTGGCCGGCGCGTGGGCCCCGGTGCTCGCCGCGGTGGTGGCGACCCTGGTCATCAGCGTCCTCGCCGGGCTGCTGCTGGGGCTCCGGCGCGACGTCGACGCCGCCACCGGCTCGTTCGCGATGGTCGCCGGCGGCGCGTCGGGGCTGACGTCCATCGCCGGGGAGCTGGGGGCCGACCAGCGGGTCGTCGCCGTCGTCCAGTACCTGCGGGTGCTCGTCATCCTGCTGGCCATGCCGGCGGTGGCGCTCCTGCTCGGCAGCGGGTCGGGCGGGGGTGCCGCCGGGGCGGGCGCGACCGGCGGGCTGGCCGCGGGCGCCGCCCCGCCCTGGCTCGACGTCGTGTTCACGGCCGTGGTGGCGGTCGCGGGGGTGCTGCTGGCGCGGCGGCTCCGCGTGCCCGCGGGCGCGCTGCTCGGGCCGATGGTGCTGGCCGCGGCCGCGTCGGCGACCGGCCTCACCCAGGGCGCGACCGTGCCCGCCGCGGTGCTCCAGGTGGCGTTCGCGCTGATCGGGCTCCAGGTCGGGCTGTCGTTCACCCGCGAGAGCCTCCGGTCGGTGCGCCGGCTGCTCCCGGCGGCCCTGGGGCTGATCGTGCTCGTCATCGTCGCCACCGCGGCCGCGGGCGTGCCGCTCCTGCGCCTGGCGGGCGCCTCCACGCTGGACGCCTACCTGGCCACCACGCCGGGCGGCCTGTACGCGGTGGTGGCCACCTCGGCCGACGCCGGCGGCGACACCACGCTGGTGCTGGCCGTCCAGGTCCTCCGGCTGCTGGTGATGCTGCTGCTCGCGCCGCTCATCGCTTCCGCCCTGGGTCGGCGGGGCGGGCGGCGCCGCACCTGAGCGGCGGCCCGCCGCGGTGCCTAGGGTGGCCCGGTGAGCGCGCTGCCCGGGGTGTCCGAGACCTTCGACCCCGCCGCGTGGCGCGAGGTCCCGGGGTTCGAGGGCCTCACCGACGTCACCTACCACCGCTGCGTGCTGCCGGGTGCTGCCGGCGGGACCGTGCGGATCGCGTTCGACAGGCCGCAGGTGCGCAACGCCTTCCGCCCCCACACCGTCGACGAGCTCCACCGCGCGCTGGACCACGCCCGCCGCACCGCCGACGTCGGCTGCGTGCTGCTCACCGGCAACGGCCCGAGCGCCAAGGACGGCGGGTGGGCGTTCTGCTCCGGCGGTGACCAGCGCATCCGCGGACGCTCCGGGTACCAGTACGCCGCCGGGCACGAGGACGCCGACGAGACGGCGTCCGGCGTCGACGCGCGCCGCACCGCCGCCGAGGGCGGCCGGCTCCACGTCCTCGAGGTGCAGCGCCTGATCCGGACGATGCCGAAGGTCGTCGTCGCCGTCGTGCCGGGGTGGGCCGCCGGTGGGGGGCACAGCCTGCACGTGGTGTGCGACCTGACCGTGGCCAGCCGGGAGCACGCGCGCTTCAAGCAGACCGACGCCGACGTCGGCAGCTTCGACGCCGGCTACGGCTCCGCGTACCTGGCCCGGATGGTCGGGCAGAAGCGGGCGCGGGAGATCTTCTTCCTCGGCCGGGAGTACTCCGCGCAGGACATGGCCGACATGGGCGCGGTGAACGTCGTCGCCGACCACGCCGACCTCGAGCGCGAGGCGCTGCGGGTGGCCGCCGAGGTCTGCGGCAAGAGCCCGACGGCCCAGCGGATGCTGAAGTTCGCCTTCAACCTCGTGGACGACGGCCTCATGGGCCAGCAGGTGTTCGCGGGCGAGGCGACGCGGCTGGCGTACATGACCGACGAGGCCGTGGAGGGCCGCGACTCCTTCCTGGAGAAGCGCAAGCCCGACTGGTCGCCGTTCCCGTACTACTTCTGAGGGGTGTGGGCGGCGTGACCTGCGAGGAGACCGCGCGGCGGGTGGCCGAGGAGCTGCTCGCCCCGCAGGCGGCGCGCCTGGAGGCCGAGGGCGCCGTGCCGCGGTCCCACCTCGACGCCCTCGCGCGGGCGGGGCTCGGACGGGCCGACGGCGCGGACGCGCTCGCCGTCCTCGAGGAGCTGGCCGCGGGCGACCTGGCCACCGCGTTCGTGTGGGTCCAGCGGATCGGGGTGGTGCGGTGGCTGGAACAGGCCGGCCCCGCGTGGGCGGGGGCGCTGGAGGACCTGCGCGCCGGCCGGCTGCACGCCGGCATCGCCCTGCAGGCGGCGCTGCGCCCCGGGCCCGCCGCCGTGGTCGCGCGCCGCGAGGGCGACGACGGCGCGTTCGTGCTCGACGGCACCGTCCCGTGGGTCACCGGGTGGGGCCTGCTCGACGCCGTCCTGCTCACCGCGCGCGACGGTGAGGACGTCTTCTTCCTCCTGCTCGACGCGAGGCCCGACCAGGAGGGCCCGACCCTGCGCGGCGAGCCCCTCGACCTCGTCGGCGTGCCCGCGAGCCGCACCGTGGAGCTGCACCTGTCCGGGCACCGCGTGCCCGCGGACCGGCTCGTGGCCACCGGGCGGCACGCCGCGCTGCTCGCCGGGGACGCCGCGGGGCTGCGTCCCAACGGGTCGCTCGCGCTCGGCCTGGTGCTGCGCTGCGTCCGGGCGCTGGAGGGGTCGCCCGCAGCCGACGCGCTCGCGGCCCAGCTGGAGGCGGCGCGCGACCGCCTCGACGCGGCAGGGCCGGCGGAGCTGCCGGTGGCGCGCGCAGCGGCCGTGGAGCTGGCCTGGAGGGCCGCGGGGACGCTGGCGACCGCGACCGGCAGCGGCGCGGTCATCGCGGGCGGGCTGGCGGAGCGCACGGTGCGGGAGGCGCTGTTCCTGCTGGTCTTCGGGTCGCGGCCGGCCATCAAGGAGGCGCTGGTGGCCTCGCTCGCGCGCTGAGCCCCCCGCGCCCCCGGCCCCCACCCGCAGCCGAGCGCCCGGTTGCGGTTCCGCCCCCCTCCGGGACCGCAACCGAGCGCTCGGCTGCGAGACCCCGGGGGGGCACCCACCTCTCGCGGGGTGGTCACCGGGCGTCCACCTCGGCGTCGTCGGCGGGGCGGCTGGCACCGGTAGACCGGAGCCTCGTGAGCACGACGACCGCGGCTGCCACCCCCCTCCCCCGCCAGCGCGCCAGCGCCCGTCGCGGTGACGTCCTGGAGCTGGTGCCCGCTCCGGCGGTGCGTCCGGCGCTGCGGGGCTGGCTGCACGCGGGGTTCGCGCCCGTCGTCGCCGTCGCCGGGCTGGTGCTGCTGGAGCGCGCCGACGGCCCGCTGGAGGTGGGGGCCGTCGGCGTCTACGCCGCGGTGAGCCTGGTGCTGTTCACCACGAGCGCGCTCTACCACCGGCGCGCCTGGGGCCGGGCGGGGCTGCGCCGGATGAAGCAGCTCGACCACGGCAACATCCCGCTGGTCGTCGCGGCGAGCGCCACCCCGCTGCTGCTGCTCGGGGTTCCGGGCGGGCTCGGGGTGTGCCTGCTGGCGGCGCTGTGGACCGCCGCCCTGCTGCTGGCGGCGTCGCGGTGGGTGTGGCCGGACTGCCCCCGGCGCCTCCACACCGCGGCGACGGCGGCGCTCGGCTGGGCCGTGGTGCCGGTGCTGCCGCTGGTGCTCACCAGCGGGGCGGTGGCGGGCGCCGGGCTCGTGGTCGCGCTCGTGGCGGCGAGCGGTGCGCTGCTGACGGCGGGCGCCGTCGTCTACGCGACCCGGTGGCCGGAGCCGTGGCCGCGCCTGGCCGGCCACCACGAGGTCTTCCACGCCCTGACGGTGCTGGCGTGGCCGCTGCACGCGGCGGCGGTCTGGCTGCTCTGCGGCTGAGCCCCCTGCCCGGTGCCAGGTGCGCGTGGTAGACCGGGGGGACGACGGCCAGCGCCGACCCCGTGGAGGTGTCCTGCATGAGCGCGTCCCAGCCGGTCCCCTCCCGGGTGACCGTGCCCTCACCCGCAGCCCTGAAGCCGCTGATGCGCGGCTGGCTCCACGCCGGAGCCGTGCCGCTGGTGCTGGCGGCCGGCATCGTCCTCGTGAGCACCGCCAGCCGGCAGGCGGGCGCGACAGCGGTCACCGGGGTCGCGATCTTCGCGGGCACGAGCACGCTCCTCTTCGCCACCAGCGCCGTCTACCACCGGTTCCGGTGGTCGGACCGGGCGCGGCTGTGGCTGATGCGGGCCGACCACGGCAACATCCCGCTCGTCATCGCCGGGTCCATGACGCCGGTGGCCCTGCTGGGCCTCACCGGCGGCTGGCGCGTCGGGGTGCTGGCCACCGTGTGGACGGCGGCGCTCCTGGCCGTGGCGTTCCGCTGGCTCTGGCCGCGGTGCCCCCGGGCGCTGCACACGAGCATCTCGCTGGTCCTCGGCTGGGCGCTGCTGCCGGCGCTTCCCGTGCTGCTCGACCACGGGGGCGTCGCGGTGTTCACCCTGGTGCTGGTCGGCGGCGCCCTGTACACGGTGGGCGGCGTGGTCTACGGCCTGAAGCGCCCGAACCCCTGGCCGCGGACCTTCGGCTTCCACGAGGTCTTCCACGCCCTGACCCTGCTGGCCTGGCCCGCCCACTACGTCGCGATCAGCCTGCTCGCCTACCGCTGAGAGGTCCCTCACGGCCGCTGTCCGCCGGGAGGGGGAGCGCCCCGGTATAGCCTCCTGCGCGATCTCACAGCCGAGCAGGAGGAGCCGACCATGGCGACCGCGACGACGACGTCCGATCCCGACGAGGTCGAGCGGCCCCAGACGGCCCCACCGCGCTCCAGGGCCGGCCAGGTGGCGCTCTGGACGGGCGTGTCCCTGGTGGGAGCGGCGTGCTGGACGGTGCTGGCGCTCTCCCGCGGGGAGTCCGTCAGCGCGCTGTGGATCCTGTTCGCGGCGCTGTGCTCGTACGCCATCGCCTACCGCTTCTACTCGCGCTTCATCACCTACCGGGTGCTGCGCGCGGACGACCGCCGCGCCACCCCCGCGGAGCGGCTCGAGAACGGCACCGACTACGAGGTCACCGACAGGCGGGTGCTCTTCGGGCACCACTTCGCCGCCATCGCCGGGGCCGGACCGCTCGTGGGGCCGGTGCTCGCGGCGCAGATGGGGTACCTGCCGGGCACGATCTGGATCGTCGTCGGGGTGATCTTCGCCGGGGCGGTGCAGGACCTGGTGGTCCTGTTCTTCTCGATGCGGCGCAACGGCAAGAGCCTCGGCCAGATGGTCCGCGAGGAGATCGGCGTCGTCGGGGGCACGGCGGCGCTCATCGCGGTCTTCGCGATCATGATCATCATCCTGGCGGTGCTGTCGCTGGTCGTCGTCAACGCGCTGGCCGAGTCGGCGTGGGGCGTGTTCTCGATCGGGCTGACGATCCCGATCGCCCTGTTCATGGGCTTCTACCTGCGCTACCTCCGCCCGGGCCGGGTGCTCGAGACGACCGCGATCGGCGTCGTCGCCCTGCT
Organism: Actinomycetales bacterium; assembly: GCA_022701985.1. GTDB lineage: Bacteria > Actinomycetota > Actinomycetes > Actinomycetales > Quadrisphaeraceae > Quadrisphaera. The sequence continues at coordinate 5,087 of JAKONK010000061.1, read as the reverse complement.
GCTGGCGATCATCGGCGGCGGCTACGTCGAGCAGCTGGGCCTCGAGAGCGCGCTGACGATCTCGAAGGAGCACCTCGTCATCGCGCTGGTGGTCTACGGCTTCGTCGCGTCGATCCTGCCGGTGTGGATGCTGCTGACGCCGCGCGACTACCTCTCGACGTTCATGAAGGTCGGCGTCATCGTGCTGCTGGCGGTCGGCCTCGTCGTCGCCGCACCCGTGCTGCAGGCCGATGCCGTCACGAGCTTCGCGACCGACGGCGACGGCCCGGTCTTCGCGGGCAAGATCTTCCCGTTCGTGTTCATCACGATCGCGTGCGGTGCACTGTCGGGCTTCCACGCGCTGATCGCGTCGGGCACGACGCCCAAGATGATCAGCAAGGAGAGCCACGTCCGCATGATCGGCTACGGCGGCATGCTGATGGAGTCGTTCGTCGCGATCAGCGCCCTGATCGCGGCCGTCGTGATCGACCAGGGCCTCTACTACTCGATGAACGCCCCGGCCGGCATGACCGGCGGGACGGTCGAGGGCGCGGCCCAGTTCGTCGGCACGCTGGGCTACACGATCACGCCCGACCAGCTCAGCGCCGCGGCGGCCGCGATCGAGGAGCAGACGCTCGTCTCGCGCACCGGCGGCGCACCGACGCTGGCCTTCGGCCTGTCGCAGGTGTTCCACGAGGCGTTCGGCGGCAACCTGCAGGCGTTCTGGTACCACTTCGCGATCATGTTCGAGGCGCTGTTCATCCTCACCGCGGTCGACGCCGGCACCCGCGTCGGACGCTTCATGCTGCAGGACACGATCGGCAACGTCTGGAAGCGCTACGGCGACGTCTCGTGGCGTCCCGCCGCCTGGTCGGCCAGCGCCATCACGGTCGGCGCGTGGGGCTACATGCTCTACATCGGCGTGACCGACCCGCTCGGCGGCATCAACCAGCTGTTCCCGCTGTTCGGCATCGCCAACCAGCTGCTCGCCGCGATCGCGCTGACGCTGTGCGTCACGCTGCTGATCAAGCACGGCAAGCTGAGGTACGCGTGGGTGCCGGGCGTCCCGCTCGCGTGGGACCTCGTCGTGACAATGACCGCGAGCTGGCAGAAGATCTTCTCCGACAACCCCGCGCTCGGCTACTTCGCGCAGGCGTCGCGCTACCGCGAGGCCCGCGACGCCGGCGAGCTGCTGGCCCCCGCGACCGATCAGGACCAGATGGGCCAGATCATCACCAACTCGACGACCAACGGCGTGCCGCAGTCGGCATTCGCGGTGCTCTTGATCGTCGTGGTCGCCAACGCCGCCCTGATCTGGGTGCGCGCGATCCGCGCCGGCTCGCTGCCGACGACCGAGGTGCCGCACACGCCGTCGAGGATCGTCGCCCCCGCCGACTTCTTCGCGACGGCCGAGGAGAAGAAGGCCGTCGCCGCCTGGGAGGACGAACGTCGCCGTGCCGACGAGCCCGTCGGGACCGGACGATGAACGCGCTCGCCCGCGGCTGGCGCGGCGTCCGGTGGTACCTGCGGACGTTCAGCGGCGAGTCGCGCTGGGACGACTACCTCGCCGCGTGCGAGCGCGACGGGGTGACGCCCGCGAGCCGGCGCGAGTTCGAGCGGCACCGGGCCGACCAGGTCGAGCACGCGCCGATGGCACGGTGCTGCTGACGTGACAGGGGTTGCGGCGATCCGAGGTCGACGCAACCATGGGCTGACGACCTCGCCTGCTCGACCCATCGCTCGACCCGCTGTTCGGCCCAAGGGGGACCACCATGCACGTCGTCATCGCCACCGACGGCTCGAAGCAGTCGCTCGACGCCGCCCGCTACCTCCGCTCGTTCGCCGATGCCGAGTCGGTCGTGTCGGTCAGCGTGCTGGCCGTCATCAGCCCGCTGGCCGCCGTCCCGTTCGTCACCGAGAGCGACAGCGGGCAGAAGGACATCGAGGAGCTGTCGTTCCGCACCGCGGCCCAGGCGGCGACCGCGCAGGTCGCCGCAGTGCTCGACGGATGGGGACCGAAGGTGACGCAGCAGATCCGCAGCGGCTCGCCCGCGTCCGAGATCGTCAAGGCCGCCAAGGCCAAGGACGCCGGCCTGATCGTGGTGGCGAGCCAGAGCTCGCGGGCGTCCGCCGTGCTGATGGGATCGGTCGCCCACCGGGTGCTCAACACCGCGACGTGCCCCGTGCTGGTCGTCCGCCCCGGCGCCAAGCCCAAGAAGGCCACCCGCAAGAAGTAGGGCGTCGCGGACGCCGAGCGATCCCGACCGTCCGGTGGGACGATGTGGGTCCGACCCCGAGGAGTCACGATGAGCTGGATCGGCCCCGCTGCCAAGAAGGCGGTCAAGTACGGCCCGCAGGCCAAGATCTCCTGGGACAAGGCCGGCAGGCCGGCCGCCGAGATCGCGGCGAAGAAGGCGCAGGTGCAGCTCCAGCGGCGCAAGGCGTTCGCCAAGGCCGCGACGGTCGTCGAGGGCTCGGTCGTCCGGCTCGTGCACGCCGGCGAGCCCGTCCACGTCGTCATGGCGCACGGCGAGCCCGTCGAGGCGTACCCGCCGGTCGACGTCGCGATGGACGTCCTGCTGAAGGACGCCGACCTCACGGCCGCCGTGACGTCCGAGCAGTACGAGGCCAAGCGGGTCAAGGCCCGCATCGCCCGCGCGAGGAAGAGGTCGTCGTAGCCGACCGTCCCGCGTCCGGACGTCGTGGGATCATGGCCCGATGAGCTCGCGCACCCACGTCGACCGCTGTCCCGGCGTGCTGCGCCCGTGGATCGCCGCCGACGGCGCGATCGTGCGGCTGCGGCTCGTCGGCGGCGTCGTCCCCTCGACGTCCCTGGCCCGGCTGATCGAGATCGCCGAGCAGCACGCCGACGGCACGATCCTGCTGACCAAGCGCACCAACCTGCAGCTGCGGGGCATCGAGCACGCCGACGGCTGCGTGCCGCCGGCCCTGGTCGACGCCCTGACCGACGCCGGCCTGCTGCCCTCGCCGAGCCACGAGCTGGTGCGCAACGTCATGGTCTCCCCGCTGACCGGACGCACGGGCGGCCTGGCCGACCTGCGGGCCACGGCGCTCGAGCTCGACCGTCTGCTGTGCGCCGAGCCCGAGCTCGCGCGGCTCGCGGGGCGCTTCCTGTTCGTGCTCGACGACGGGCGCGGCGACGTCGGCCACCGCACCCTCGACCTCGGCGTCACTGCCGTCGCGTCCGACCAGGCCCAGCTGCGCATCGGTTCGCACGGGTGGGGCCCCGTCCTGCCCCTCGACGACGTCCCGGCGGCCCTCGTCGACCACGCGCTGCGGTTCCTCGCCGCTGCCGGCACCGGCGAGAGCGCGCCGTGGCACGTCGACGAGCTGCCCGAGCAGGGCACCGAGCTCGTCGCGACCCCCACGCCCCGCGACGTCCGCACCCACGTCAGGTCGCTCCCCCTGCCGCACGGCATGATCGCCCAGGGTGCCGGCACCGAAGCCATCCACCTGGACGTCCCCGACGGCCTGCTCGACCGCTCCCTCGTCGACGCCATGGCCGGACACTGGGCCGACGAGGTCATCGTGACCCCGTGGCGCAGCGTCATCATCCCCGACCTGGAGATCGAGTGACCCTCACACGCCCCTCGCGCCACTTCGACTACGTCGACGACGGCGGCGCGATCTACGTCGACTCCTTCGCGACGATCCGCGCCGAGGCCGATCTGTCGCACCTGCCGGCCGACGCCGAGAAGGTCGCCGTCCGCATGGTGCACGCGTGCGGCCAGGTCGACCTGACCGCCGACCTCGTCATCCACGACCACCTCGTCACGGCCGCCCGCGGCGCGCTGCAGTCGGGTGCGCCGATCATCACCGACGCGACGATGGTCGCGTCGGGCGTCACGCGCGCCCGCCTGCCGCACGACAACGAGGTCATGTGCTTCCTGCGCGACGAGCGCGTGCCGGGTCTCGCCGCCGCCTGGAGCACGACACGCTCGGCCGCCGCGGTGTCGCTGTGGGAGGAGCACCTCGAGGGCGCCGTCGTCGCGTTCGGCAACGCCCCGACGGCCCTGTTCCACCTGCTCGAGATGCTGCTCGACGGCGCACCGCGTCCCGCCGCGATCATCGGCACCCCCGTCGGCTTCATCGGTGCCGCCGAGTCCAAGGACGCCCTCGCGGCGCTCGCCGAGGTCGACGCGGCCCTCGACATCCCGTTCCTGACGGTGCGCGGACGCCGCGGCGGCTCGGCCATGGCGGCGTCGGCGATCAACGCGCTGGCGCAGGAGAAGGAGTGAGCGGCCCGGTCCCCGGACGCCTGTGGGGTGTCGGGCTGGGCCCCGGCGACCCCGAGCTCATCACGCTCAAGGCCGCCCGGCTGATCGGGTCGGCCGACGTCATCGCCTACCACCAGGGCGTCGGCAAGCAGTCGAACGCGCGACGCATCGCGGTCGGCCTGTTCCCCGAGGGCGTGGTCGAGGAGGTGCTGCAGTACCCCGTCACGACCGGCACGACCGATCACCCCGGCGGCTACGCCGGCGCGATGGCCGAGTTCTACGAGGAGTGCGCGACGCGCCTGGGCGACCACCTCGCGGCAGGACGCGACGTCGTGATCCTGGCCGAGGGCGATCCGCTGTTCTACGGCTCCTACATGTACATGCACGACCGGCTCGCCGACCGCTTCGAGACCGAGGTCGTGCCGGGCGTCCCCGCGTTCGCCGCCGCGACCGCCGCGGTGGCCTCGCCGCTGGTGCGGCTGACGGACGTCCTGACGATCCTGCCCGGCACGCTGCCCGAGCCCGAGCTGGCACGCCGCCTGGCCGACACCGACGGCGCGATCATCATGAAGCTCGGCCGCACGTTCCCCGCCGTCGTCTCGGCGCTGCGCCAGGCCGGACGGCTCGACGGCGCTGTACGTCGAGCGGGCCTCGATGCCCGAGCAGCGCTGGATGCCCGTCGCGGACGTCGATCCCACGTCGGTGCCCTACTTCTCGCTGATCGTCGTCCCCGGCGACACCAAGCCGCGCCGCGGGGGGCGCAAGGACCGGGGTTCGTCCGTCGCACCCGTGGCGGCGGAGGTGCTGGTCGTGGGCCTCGGTCCGGGGCCCGACCGGTGGATCACGCCCGAGGTCGCCGAGGCGCTCGCG
>JAKONK010000054.1 GCA_022701985.1 Actinomycetales bacterium | reverse complement strand
GACCGGAGTCGACGACTTGACGGCACCCGTCACCAGCACGGCCACCGCCAGCGGGATGCTGACGAACGGGATGAAGAACACCGTCGCCGTCACGACGGCGGCGATGAGGGCGAGCAGTGACGGGGGCGTCGCCGGCCATGGGGCTGACCTGCAGGCCCGCAGCGCGCACGATGGGGTGGTGAGCACCGCTGCCGTCGTCCTCAGCCTCCTGCTGGCCGCCGTCATGGTCGGGTCCGGCGTCGCCAAGCTGGCGCGGGTCCCCGCCGTGGTGGGCTCGGTGACCGGCGTCGGGTGGCCGGGGGAGCGGCTGTGGGTGCTGGCCGCCGTCGAGTTCCTCGGTGCAGCCGGCCTGCTCGTGGGCCTCGCGGTGCCCTGGGTGGGGGTCGTGGCCGCGGTGGGGGCGGTCCTGTACTTCCTCGGCGCCGTCGTCTCTCACGTGCGGCTCCGCCAGTCCCCGGCGCAGGCGGCCGTTCCGCTGCTCCTGGCGGCCGCGACCCTCGTGGTGCTCCTGCTCGCCTGAGGTCAGCCTTCAGCTGAGCCCAGCGGCAGGGGGCGTGACCACACCAGGAGCTCCGAGCCCTCGACCGGCTGGGCGTCGACCGGGGCTCCCGCCCCGTCAGTGGTCGGATCGTCACCGGGCGCGATGACCCCTACCTGCCAGCCGCCGTCGGCGATCTGGACCTCGCTGACGACGCCGGTGGGGGTGTCGGCGGCCAGTGAGCTCGTGCCGCCCTGCGCGTCGACGACGCACACCGAACCGTCGGGTGACGCGTACGCGGTGCCGTGGTCGGCGAGCTGCGTCACGGCCAGAGCGGGCGGCCCCGCGCACGCGTCCACCAGGGGGGCGGCGACAGGGGTGGTGGCCGTGGAGACCAGCGCCCCAGCGACGAGCGCCCCCGCCAGCGCACCGGGAAGCAGGCGTAGCACGGGCAGCCGCCGTGGTCCGCCGCGGCGCCGGCCCCGCCATGCGAGCACGGCTCCCGCGAGCCCCAGGCCCAGCAGCGCCCCGACGGTGTTGTTCAGCAGGTCGTCGACGTCGAACGCGCGCCACGCCCACCCCGCGGCCAGCGAGCCGAGCAGCTGCCCGGTCTCGATGACGAGTGTGACGCCGACGCACGCGAGCAGCAGCAGCTCGTACCGCCAGCGCACCACCAGGGGCAGCAGCACGCCGAACGGCACCGTCATCAGCACGTTGCGCTGCGCCTCCCACCCGCCCAGCAGGTCGGGCCGGGACAGCGCGAGGTTGACCGGGACGACGCCCTCCGTGCCGGGCCTCGGGTCTCCCGGCAGCGGGAAGAACGCGACGCCGACCAGCACCACCAGGTAGAGGGCGAAGGCGACCACTGCGACCCTGCGAACGGCCGGGGAGCGCAGGTCGACCACGCCGTCCACCCTCACACGCGCGTCAGCCGCAGCCGGTCACCGGTCCCGGACCGGTGAGGGTGTGTCGAGCCGCCCCCAGCAGCTGCCGCGGCACTGTCAGGCCCGGTCGTGGAGGGTGATCTGGTAGCCGTCGGGGTCGGCGAAGGTGAAGGTGCGCCCGAAGGGCCCGTCGTAGGGGGCGACCACGACGGTGTGCCCGTCGGCGGCCAGGGCGTCGTGGATGTCCTGCACGTCGGTGGCGTGCAGCCAGATCGCGGCACCGATGCCGGGCTGGGCGACACCCGCCAGGTCTGTCCCCGGCGCGAGGTCGCGCACGGCGAACGCGACGGGCTTCGTGTCGAAGACGACGGCGTGAGGCGGGCCGGCGGGGGAGCGCACCAGGCCGAGGTAGCGCTCGTAGAAGGCCTGGGAGGCCGCGAGGTCGCGGACCTGCAGGGAGATGAAGTCGGGGCCGGTCACGGGCACGGTGGTCTCCTCGAGAGGGTGTGTCAACTTCCTGACACGCCGACGCTATGTCAGGATGCTGACATGAGTCAAGGTGGCGCGGTCGACCTGGACACCTCGGTGGCCTACCCGCTCAAGCAGGCCTCCGCGGCGCTGCGCGCGGCCATGGAGGACGCGCTGCGTCCCCTGGGGATGACCATCACCCGCTACTCCTGCTTGGAGCTGCTCGCCCAGCGCCCGGGGTCCTCCAGCTCCGACCTCGCCCGCGGGGCGTTCGTGACGCGGCAGTCCATGAACGTGCTGCTGCAGGCACTCGAGCACGAGGGTCTCGTCTCCCGCCCAGCGCAGGCGCCGGTGGGCAAGGTGCTCCCGGTGCAGCTGACCGCCGTGGGGCACGAGCACCTGGCGCGGGCGAGCGCTGCGGTGCGTGCGGTGGAGGTGCGGATGCTGGCGGACCTGTCCCCCGACGAGCAGGCAGCCGCGCTGCACGCCCTGCGGGCGATGACCCGCGCCCTGCAGCCCGGCCCCGGTGACGCGTCTCGGGTTCTCGAGGAGGACCGCCCTTCCTGACGCCCCGGGCCGGGAGCCGAGGGCGGCCGCAGTCGGCACGGGCAGCCCCTGTCGGGGCGGGACTCCTCCTGGTGGCCCGGCGTCCTCACCTGGTCGGGTAGGCCGTCAGGTGCACGGGTCGGGGGAAGGACGGGTCGTCGTCGGTCGCGTCGGTCGTCGCCACAGTCGCCTCGTCGGGGACGGCTGACCTGTCGAGCACCACCACGGTCCGGTAGAGGACCCGGACGTCCGAGCACGCGTCTCCTGGCCCGGCCTCGCCGTCCTCGCTGACGACGACGGCGCCCGCCTCCTCCCGGCTCACGCCCGAGAGCCACTGGGCGCAGCCACCGGACTGGTCGCCGGACCACAGCGCCACGACCTGGTCGTCGACGTCGACGTCGGCCAGGTCGCCGTAGCGCCCCTCCTCGGTGGGGTCGCCTTCGCGGTCGGGCAGCGCGGACGGCACGTTCTCGTCCCACAGGCGCTGCGCGGAGGTGGCGTCGTAGGCGACCTCCAGCGAGGGGGAGTCACCCCCCGGTCTCGCACCCTGGCGCCAGTCGTCGACCCGCGCCAGGGTGCGCGGCTCGTCAGTCCCGGACGAGCACCCGCCCAGGGCGAGAGCCGCCACCGCGGAGACCGCTGCTGCCCGGAGCACGGAGGTGCGCGTCATGCCTGCAGGACGGTCATCCCATGCCGAGCGTTGCAGCGCACGGGTCAGGCGCGGGAGGCCTTCCACTGCTCGACGACGGCGCCCGGGATGCGGCCGCGGGCCGGGACCTCGACGTCGTTCTCCTCGGCCCAGGCGCGGATCGCCTTAGCGTCACTGACCACACCGGAGGTGGAGCGGCCCGGCGCCCGCTTCGGGGCTGCGCCGGTGACCTTGGTGGCGTGCCCGATGTACAGGCTCAGCGCGTCGGCCAGCTCGGCCTTGTTCGCGGCGGAGAGGTCGATCACGTAGTCCACGCCGTCGAAGGAGAAGCTGACGTGCTCGGCGTCCTCGGAGCCGTCGATGTCGTCGGTGACGTGCTCGATGGTCCTGACGGCCACGGTGGCTCCTCGGGTCGAAGGCGTGAGACTGAAGGGGGCTGGACGCCGCCTCGTCACCCTAGGGGAGGTGCCACCTGCCGCCAGTCGCTCAGGAGGGGAGCAGGGCCAGCTCCGGGGTCGACAGGTGCCGTGAGGTGCCGGGCCCGAGGGCGATGCCGGGGGTGACGACCCCCGCCACCACGCTGTCTCGGTCGGGCTCGGCCATCTCCAACCCGAGCGCCACCAGCAGCGCGGCCGTCGCCGTGTAGCCGGGGTGGCCGGTTCCCCGGAGGGTCGCGGTGCCGCGCCTCCCGCCGGTGGCCACCGCCGTCGCCGTCACGGTCCACTCCCATCCGTGCAGCGCCGCGGGCCGCGGGCCGGTCCCGGGCGCGGGGAGCCACCGCCGGACCACGTCGGCGAGGCCGGTCCTGACGGAGAGAGGCAATTGAACGACGACGGCGAGCCCGCGCTGGGCCGCCGCGAGCGCCAGCTGAGGCGCCAGGCGCAGCAGCGCCCCCGCGCCGCCGGCAGGACCGTGGTCGATGCCCTCGCGCAGCCGCGCAGGGGTGTGCGGCGCCCCCGACTCGCGCGCCAGGAGCGCCGCGGTGCGGTGGAGCACCGGCGGGTCCAGGAACGCCACGGGCACCGCCGGGCCGAGCAGGCGACCTCCCTCGCGGAAGGGACGCAGCCGCAGGGGGCTCACCCGGCGGACGGCTGCCGCAGCGGTGTCGTCCCCATGACCTCCGGTCGGGAGCAGACCCGCCGGGTCTCCCACCAGGCCGGCGTCCGGGTCACCGAGGATCTCCACGACGCTGGCCAGCGTGCCCGCAGAGACCGCGTCGGACAGCGAGCGCAGGCCCGCGGGGACCTGGTCGAACCGGACGCTGACGTCGACGCGCTGCACCGATGCCCCGGCCCCTGGGCCCCACGCGCCGGGCGCTGCCCCGGTGGCCGCCCGGCAGGCGTGGAGCGCCACGAGGTCGGGCGGCAGCGCCTCCCAGCCGGCGAGCTGCACCACCTGGCAGCCGGCAGCGCGCGCCGGCTCGTGGAACCCGTCGACGACGCGACGCAGCAGCGGCAGCTCGCCCGACAGGTCCGCGTAGTGGGTGCCGGTCCGGACGCACGCGTCGATGACGGCCGGCGCCGTCTCGGTGTACGGGCCGACGGCGTTGAGGAGCACACGGGTGCGCGCCGCGAGCCGGGCCAGCGACCCGACGTCGTACACGTCGACCCCGGCGACGACCTCCGGCGGGGGGGCGCACGGGGGCAGGGCGGCCACGACGGCGTCGAGGCGGCCCCGGTCGCGTCCCGCCACCGCCCACGTCGGGAAGGGGCGGCCCTCGGAACGGGCCCGCTGCTGCAGCACCGCCAAGCGCTCCGCGGCGAGCCGTCCGGTGAAGCCGGTGGCGCCCAGGAGGACGACGTCGACGTCGGGAGCCCCGGTCCGCGGTGCGTGCTCATCCACCTCTCGACGGTAGGCGCGGCCGGGACGGCGGGCGCGGCGTGCTGCAGCTCGCGGGGTGCAGCCGTGCTCAGCCGCAGGGAGTGGGGAACCACCCGTCCTGGATCGGTGCGAAGCGCTCGACGTGACCTCGCTCGTCCTCGAAGAGCAAGGTGCCGTCGTCCTGGCGCGTGACCCAGCCGCGCTGGTCGGGCACGTTCCACCCCGGTGGCGGCCCGCCGGCGCCGTCGTCGAGCACCCCGCCCTCCCGGCGCCACTCCCCGAAGCCGTCGGTGAGGTACTCGACACCGCAGGAGGTGCCGACGGCCTCGGTCGTGCGGCCGCGGGCGTCGGTGACGACCTCGCCGTCGCCGCGCTCGCGGAGCTCGCCCGACGGGGTCGCGACCAGCGAGATGCCGAAGTTGTCGCCGTCGCAGCGCGGGCCGTTGGGCTGGAACAGCACCGGCTGCGCCGTGTCCGTCGTCTCGTAGGCGACGTCCCCGCGCTCGGTGACCACCAGCACGTGCACCTCGACGGGGTCGCCGGACAGGTCGGCCTCGAGGTCGCCCGCGGGGTCGTACCCGTCGTTCCCGGCGAAGCCGCGCACGTTGCTGGCGCCCAGCGAGGGAACGCTGACCTCGGCGTAGTAGTCGCCGCCCTCCAGCGGCAGCACCTGTGACAGGTCGACGTCGACCCCCTCGACGGCGCCGATGGCGGAGCAGAAGTAGCCCCCGCCTCCGGGCGTGAGCGCGCTGCAGCCGGACAGCAGGAGCGCTCCGGCGGCGGCTGCGGCGGTGAGGCGCACGCTGGTACGACGCGGCGTTCCCCGGTCTCGTTGCAGCACCCCGCCATGGTCGCGGCGTGACGCAGCCTGTCGAGCCCCTCGCCCCTCGCCCCTCGCCGCGCCGCGACCCGGCGGTGGCGGTGGGTCGCTACGGCCGTCGTCGTCGTGCTCGTGCTGGTGGCTGCGGCGGCCTGGTTCCTGCTCGCGCGGCCGGGGCTGCGCGACGGCGAGGCGCGCGGCGTCGACGTCAGCAGGCGCCAGGGCGCCATCGACTGGGGTGCGGTCGCCGCCGACGGCATCTCCTTCGCCTCCGTCAAGTCCAGCGAGGGCGGTGACCTCACCGACGTGCGCTTCACCGAGAACTAGGACGGCGCGGGGCGGGCCGGCGTCGAGCGCGGCGCCCACCACTTCTTCACCCTCTGCCGCCCCGGCGTCGAGCAGGCGGAGCACTTCCTGCGCACGGTCCCGCCGGACGCCTTCCTCGGCCCCGTCGAGGCGGCGTGGGGGCGCCAGGTGGTGCTCTACGTCGGGGAGGACTGGGAGGGGGAGTACCCGGTGCTCGACGGGTCGACGCGACCGGGGTGGCTGGTCAGCTTCGTGGGACGCCCCGACCGCCCGTGGACGGTCCGGCAGCACAGCTGGTGGGGTCGCGTCGACGGCGTGGACGGGCGCGTCGACCTCGACGTCGCGCGGCTGGGCGAGCTGTCCCGGCCCGTCTGAGCGGGGTCGGGGGTGCTCCGCAGACGGGCCCCTTGGGAGTGACCGGACCGTCACCGGCAAGGGGCCACTTCCCGGAGCCCCGGGGTCAGCCCAGCTCGCAGCGCGCGACGACCGCCTCCCACCACTCCACGACGTCCGGCCCGTCGCCGTCGTCGCCGTCGGCGCCGGTGTCGTTGCCGGTCTCCGGCCACAGGAGGTGGACGCCGTACGACTCCAGCCGGCGGCGGCTCTCCTGCGCCACGGGGTGCGCGAGCAGCGCGGTGTTGAACGACGGGGCCACGACCACACGGCTCCCGAGCCCGACGGCCTCGGCGGCCACCGCCGTCACGAGGGTGTCGGCGACGCCGGACGCCAGCTTGTTCACCGTGTTGAAGGTCGCGGGGGCCACGCAGACCGTCGGATGACCCGCCGGCAGCGGACCACCCGCGTTCAGCAGCGGGTGCCCGGTGTCCGCGACGACGGCGGCCTCGTCGAGCCACGGCAGGGCGTCGGGGGAGGCGCCCACCCACACCTCAGCACCGCGACGGCGGACGGCCGCCAGGCCGAGGTGCAGCGACCGCAGCGGGCTCGACGCGGTGACGAGCAGGAGCAGCCGCGGCGCGGACGACGCGCTCATCGGTAGAACGTCATCTGCTCGACGTCGGGGAGCTGCTCGAAGGTCCGGTCGCCGACGGGGGCCAGCTCCAGCTCGCTGAGCCGGTCGTCGTGGACGAAGAGGAGGAGCAGCGCCCCGTCGGCCCCGGCCTCGAGGACCACCTGCGTCTCCCACGGGTCGGTCTCAGGGGTGCCGGTGGCCCGGAACTCGACCGAGGGGCAGGTGCCGCACCGGCAGCCGCCGACCACCCGGACCTCGGGCACCTGGGCGAGCCACCGCTGCCGGTCCTCCTCGGAGGGGGGATCGTCGTCGTCGACCCCGCGCTCGATCATCGCGACGAGGACGGCCCGCTCGCGCTCGGTGAGGGGCCGGCCCGAGCCCTGGGTCCTCACCGGACGTCGACGACGATGCGCTGCGGGTCGCTCAGCGGCAGCACCCGGTACTCGGTCACGTCGTCGTCGAGCCCGAGGAGCACCTGCGCCTGGCCCTCCCAGGCGCCACCGACGTACACCTCCTCGACCAGGCCGCCGCTGCCCGCGACGGTGCCCGTGAACGCCTGCCGGCCCGCCGAGTCGACCTGGCCGTCAGCGCCGTTGGCGATGCCGGTGACGTTGAGGTTCAAGTACTGGTCGCCGTCGACGTCCAGCCGCTCACCGGAGGCGTCCTGCAGGGGCTCATCGACGGCGGTGGCGAACCATCCGGCCTGATCGCCGGCGTCGCCCTGGACGTCGATGACCACCCGCTCGTAGCCGTCGTGCTCGCCGGTGCGCACCCCCGTGATGCTGGCCGAGCCGGACCCCGGCGACTCCCCGCCCTGGTCCAGCGGCACGAACTGCGCCTCGCCCCCACCAGCGGACGTCGTCGTGGATGGTGCGTCGGTCGGTGAGGCGCTGGACGACGCCGGAGCGCTGGCCGTCTCCGTCACCGTGCTCAGCGGCGGATCAGCCGTGGCCGCGGTGTCGTCCGCGGACGAGCCGCAGCCGGCGAGGGCCAGCGCGCTTAGGAGGGCCACCGCGGCGGCGGATGAGGGGTGGCGCACGGGGACCTCCGTCGTCCGGACCCGCGACCGGTCATCGCAGGGTCGTGCGTCTTATCGTCCTCCCTGCCATCGATACGGTCGTCAGGTGCCCTCCTTCCTGACCCGGTTGCAGACGGCCCTGGCGGGGCAGGCCTCCGCAGGGACCCCGGGCGCCGCCGTGCCGGCGCCCGCTGACGAGCCCGCGCCGCAGGTCCCCGCCGACCTGGCGGACCTGCTGCCGACCGACCGCGCGGCCGACCAGCCCCGGGCCGTCGCCCTCGGAGCCGACGGCGAGACGGTCGTGTGCTGGGAGCTGGCAGCCGGCACGGGGTCGACGGCGCCGCAGCTGGGCGAGGCGCTGCGGGCCGCGGCGTCGCCCTGGCGGCCGGTCGTCGTCGACGACGAGTGGGAGGACGCGCTCACCGAGGCGCCGCAGCACCCCGACGAGCTCGCCGGCCTCGACGTCGAGGAAGGGCCCCTCCTGCTCGACAGGCGCTGGCAGGCGGCCCACGACCGCGCGGTGCGTGAGGAGCGCGCGGGGATGCACCGGGGGAGGACACCGGCCGCCACCACCGCCGCCGTCACCCGCGCCGTGGTGGAGCGGCCGGAGGCCCTCGACGACGCAGCTGTCGCCGTCGTCCGCGCCGACGACCTGTGGCAGCTCCCCGCCGTGCTCGGGTGGGCGCCGGTGGACGCCGGGCTGAGCGCCCACGAGCTGTCGGTGGTGCTGCAGTACTGGCAGGACCAGTGGGGGGCGCACGTGGTGGCGCTCGGCGCCCGCTCGCTCGTGCTGCGCCTCGACGACCCGCCGGCGACGGACGACGATGCGCTCGCGGCGGCTCAGGAGGTCCTGGCCGTGGCGCCGGCGCTCCTCAGCGCAGACCTGGTCGAGCCGCTCCCGCGGGCCGCCGAGCTGCTGGCGCCCGCCCTGCTGGGCGCCGGGTGGTGGCACGTCCACCTGGCCTGACGGGTCGCCCTCCTGCTCGCCGCGTCACCAGGTGAGCAGGTCGAGGTGGCTCCGGCCCGACAGCGCGTCGGCGAGGCAACCCCGCGCCCGCTCCCGCTCGTGGGGCTCCGTGTGGTGGGCGCACAGGGCGAGCTGCCCGAACACGTCGTAGAAGAGCAGCCGGTCGTGCAGGTGCCCGCTGGCGAACAGCTCCGGGTAGGAGCCGCGGAGCCAGCCGGGGACCTCCGCCAGGTCGGCGGGGTCGAGCCCTCGCGCGGCCGGTGCGGGCGGGAACTCCCGCGCGCGGGCGCACCAGCGCAGCAGGGTGTCGAGCTCGACGTCGGCCGGCTGGGTCAGCGCCTCGGCGAGGTCGACGAGGCCGGTGCCCTCGATGATCGAGCGACGGGCACCGGCGTCGGCGGTGGGCCACGCCGCGTGCAGCGTCTGCCCCGGCAGGCGCTCGGACACGCACCACGGACCGTCAGGGCCCTCGCCGTGGGCGAGGACCCGCGCGTGGGGGACCTCGCTCCCGGCGAGCAGGCCGAGCACCTGGGCCTCGTACCGGTAGGCGTCGCGGAAGCGCCCCTCGCTGGTGCGGACGACGTGCTCGTCGCCGACCCACACCCGGCTGACCCATCCGGCACCCGTGGCGAAGAGCCCGGACGTCGGCAGGCCCGCTGCGACGAGCGTCCTGCGGAGGACGGGGTCGTCGGCCGCGTCGACGACGGTCCGTCGCGCGGGACCGGTCCGGTGCGTCACCGGGCGCCGGTGAGGACCTCGGAGCGCTCCGGCGGAGCCACCGCTGGCCCGCGCAGCGCCACGCACACCGCGAGCACCGCGGCCCCGAGCACCAGGCCCCCGCCGACGACCGGCAGCCCGTCGTAGTTGACGTAGGCGCCTGCCGGAGCGGTCACCGCCATCCCCAGGCCCCCGCCCACGAGGACGGGGACCGCCAGCAGCTGCGGGACCAGCGCCAGCAGGGCCCCGGAGCCGAGCAGCGCGGTGACGGCGGTGGTCGTGCGCCGTCGTGAGCCGGTGCGCTCCCGGGCCGCGGCCAGCACGAGCGGGGCTGCCGCGACGACCAGTGCGGCCCCCGCTGCTCCGGGGGAGTCGCCCAGCTGCCACGACGGACCGTGCGGCTCGACGAGCAGCGCGAGCGCCACCACCGGGAGCGCCAGCGCCAGGACGACGCTCGCTGCGCCCCGGGCGAGCAGGACGCCGACGGTGGCGACCACCGCGGCCGTCGCGAGGGCGGACAGGAGGTTTGACGACGCCAGACCGGCCAGCACCCATGCTGCGTAGCGCTCCGAGTCCATGCCCTGGAAGGTCAGCACCGGTAGCGTGCCGGCTGCCGCTGCACCCGCCGCGACCAGCGAGAGCGGGCCCCGCGTGCTGGGAGTCGGCGTCACCCGGCGCAGGACCTCCAGGAGGCTGGCAGCCACCGCCGAAGCGGTCGTCACGAGCAGCAGCCCGGCCGCGGCCAGCACCACCGGGCCGCCGTCGACGGCGCGACCGAGGGTCGCGTTCGCGACCACGAGCGCCACCGCCCCGCCCAGCCACGCGGCGGTCGCGACGCGTCGGGGCAGGCGCGCGAGGGCGATCGCCAGCCCGCAGGCGACCACGACCAGCGCCGCCAGACGGGCGTCGTGCGCGACGAGCGCCAGCTCGTCCTCACCCGGCACCTCCGCGGTGTGGCCCGGCCCCAGCGCCCTGGCCTCGGCGGCCTGCACCGCCGCCATCGAGGTGGCCGCGAGGGCCCAGGACGCGGCACCCGCAGCAGCGACCAGCGCTCCCGCGGCAGGAGCGACCCGATCACGCAGAGCGTCCACACCGCGAGTCTCCGGATCGCCGGTGTCAGCGTCAACGGACGCCAGGAGCCCGTCACGGCGACGTCCTCGTGTCAGCGGGCGCTGCGTCCGCGGCGGAACGGGCCGTCGAGGTCGTCGTCCGGCACGGGCTCCCGCGACGCCGCCGCTGCAGTGCTCGGGCTCGGGCGGTGCACGCGGTGCGGCGGGCTCGTCACCTCAGCCATCGCGCGGGCGACGTCGACCGGGAGGCCGACCAGCGCGAGGCGGTCGCCGGTCGTCAACCGCGCCACGGGGTGGTCGTCGAAGCGCCCGGGAGGTCCCACCTCCACGACGTCCGCCCAGGGCACCGACCGCGTCCGCCACGGCTCCGACCTGACCACGAGGGCGTCGGCGGTGACGCGCGTCTGCGGTGGCCAGCGGTTCCACGCGGCGAGGAGCACCAGGATGGCCGTCCCCGGCGAGACCAGGGTGCTCAGGAGCGCTGAGAGGTCCCAGCGGACCAGGGCCACGACCACCTGGACGGCGGTGCCGACCAGGGTGATCACCACGACAGCAACGAGCACCGCGATGCCCACCCGGCGCGCCCGGCTGCGGTGAGCCGTCCCGCGCACCCGGTCGCCGGAGCTGGGGCTGTAGACGCCCCGCCAGGCGGCGTACCTGTCACCCGCCCCGTGGTCCTCGGTCACGACCGTCAGTCTCCCGCCGGTCGACGCGGTCGGCGCGACCGTCGTCGTGGTGCTGTGAGCTCGCCCGTCCGTAGGCTCGTCCGATGGCGGTGCTGCACACGACGCTCGGCCCCCTGGGGACCGACGAGGTCGGTCTGGTGCTGCCCCATGAGCACCTCCTGGTGGACTTCCGGCTCCCTGACGAGGTGCCTCCCGATGCCCTCGACCGCGACGCCGTGGTCGCGGTCATGGCCCCCGCGCTGAGGGCCGCGGGCGACGCGGGCGTGACGGTGGTGGTCGAGTGCACCCCGCACGGACTGGGGCGCCGCGCCGAGCTGCTGGCCGCGGTCAGCCGCGCCGCGGGCGTGCCGGTGGTCCTGGCGACGGGCGTCTACCGCGAGCCGTGGGTCCCGCGGTGGGTGTACGACGCCAGCGACGCCGACCTGGAGGCCTTCGTGGCTGGTGAGCTCACCGACGGCGTCGACGGCACCGACGTCCCGGCCGGGTTCGTGAAGGTGTCGGCGGGTGACGCCGGGCTGCAGCCGGTCGAGGAGCGCATCCTCCGAGCCGCAGCGCGTGCTGCGGTGCGCACCGGCGCCCTCGTCGGCTCGCACACGACCGACGGCCGCGTGGTGCTGCGGCAGCTCGACGTCGTGGCCGAGGAGGGGCTGGCTCCCGACCGCTTCCTGTCCATCCACACCCAGGCGGTCGCTGATGCCGGTCTGCGGCAGGCGATCGTCGACAGGGGCGCGTGGATCGAGTACGACCACGTCGGTCAGGGCGACGACGCCGACGTGCTCGCGCTCGTGCTCGCATCCCTCGACGCGGGGCACGAGGAGCAGCTGCTCCTCTCGCACGACGCGGGGTGGTTCGACCCGGCCCTGCCCGGAGGAGGCGCGCAGCGGCCGTTCACGACCCTGCCGATGTCGTTCCTCCCGGCGCTGAGGGCGGCCGGCGTCGAGGAGGACACCGTCGTCCTGCTCACCCGGCGGAACCCGTTCGCCGCCTTCGCCCGCTGAGGCGGTGCACCCGGTGGGCCCGCGAGCGGCGTGTCGACGTGGAGCGGCGGCCGTCGTCGCGGCGGTCATCCTCGCCGTGGTGGTCGTCGGGACCTCGTGGGGCGGGCAGTGCGCGTCGGTGGCGGAGGGCGTGACGGGCTGGGACGGGTGCTCGACGGCACCCCGTCTCGGGGCGGGCAGCGCGTTCGTGCTGCTGCTCGACCTCGTCCTCCTCGTGCACGCCGTCCGCCGGGTGCGACGGACCCGGCGGAGGTGAGGGGCGGCCAGCGCGGCGGAGGCGGAGAGGTGACGGGCTAGACGACGTCGTCGTAGGGGTCCGGGCCCGTCCAGGTGGCGGCAGCGGCGCCCACCAGCCGCGGCGGGAAGGGCAGCACGCAGCCCTCCCGGACCACGTCGACGACCACCGCTGTCACGTTGTCCGTGGCCCCGGCCCGCAGCGCGAGCTCGACGAGGCGCGCCGCGCACGGCCAGGACGCCGGCTCCTGGTCCATGACCCACTGGATGGTCTCGGTGGTCAGCACCCCCGACAGCCCGTCCGAGCACAGGAGCCACCGGTCCCCGGCGCGTGCCGGGTGGTGGGTGAGGGCGGGAGCGGTGTTCGCGTCGTCCGCGCTCAGGCTCCCGGTGATGACGTGCCGCATCGGGTGCGTCTCGGCCTGGTCCTCGGTGATGTGCCCCGCGTCGACCAGCAGCTGCACGTAGGTGTCGTCCCGCGTGACCTGGCGCAGGTCTCCACCGGAGGGGCGCAGGTAGGCGCGCGAGTCGCCGACGTGCGCCAGCACCAGGTCGTGGTCGGTGACCAGCAGCGCGGTGAGGGTCGTCGCCATGCCCGCGGTCGCCGGGTGGGCGGCGGCGTGGTCGGACAGCGCGCGCTGCGCCCTGCGGACGGCGTCGCCCAGCACCTCTTCGGGACCACCCTGGACGGGCTGGTCGTCGAGGGGCTGCAAGGTCCTGATGACCAGTCCCGAGGCGACCTCGCCGGCAGCGTTGCCACCGACGCCGTCGGCGACCAGGGCGAGGCGCCGCCCGGAGTAGCCGGAGTCCTCGTTGTTCTCGCGGACGGTGCCGCGGTCCGAGCGGGCTCCGGTGACGACGGCCACGGACATCGGTGTCTCCTGCGGTGGTCAGCCGGTGGGGTCTCAGCAGGTTGGCACAGACGGGCGGTGGCAGCCTCTCCTGGTGCTCACCCACGACGACGTGGTCCGGCTGTACGGGCCCTGGCTCCACCGCGCCCCGCTCGACGCAGCCCGCCTGCTCGACGGCTACCGCGGCCGGTGGTGCGTCGTGGGTGGGTGGGCGGTCGAGGCGTTCACCGGCGCGCCCCGCGACCACGGGGACCTGGACGTCGGCGTCCCGGCTGTCGACGTGCCCCTCCTGCGCGAGCACCTCGCCGGGAGCTGGGACGTCTGGGCCGCCTCCTCAGGGTCGCTGCGCCCTCTGGTGGACCCGGCTGAGGGGCTGCCGGAGGGGTGCGAGAACCTCTGGCTCCGCACCGGTGGTGACGCCCCGTGGGAGTACGACGTCATCCTCATGACCACGCGCGGGACGGACTGGGTCTACGAGCGCGACGCGCGCATCAGCCTCCCGCTGGCGGACGCCGTCCGGGAGCACGACGGGGTGCGCTACCTGCGGCCGGAGGTGCAGCTGCTCCACAAGGCGCCAGGAGGTCGCGAGAAGGACCAGCGGGACTTCGAGGTGGCAGCGCCGCTCCTCGACGACGCCGCGTCGAGCTGGCTGCGCTCCGCGCTCGAGCTCGCCCACCCCGGGCACCCGTGGCTGGCGCAGCTGTGACCCACCGCTCCGCGCCCGTGCCGACGCAGACCGCCGTGCTCGCGCTCCTCCCCGCCGCCGACCCCGTCGTAGGACAGCACCGCGAGCACCTCGACCGCGCAGCGGCCTGGGGTGTGCCCGCCCACGTCACGGTGATCTACCCCTTCGTCGCTCCCGGCGACGTCGACGACGAGCTGGTGGCCCGGCTCGGCGGAGCCGTGGGGGCGGTCCCGGCCTTCGACGTCACCTTCCCCCGCACCGCCTGGTTCGGGGACGACGTGCTCTGGCTCGCCCCGGAGCCGGCTCAGCCCTTCTGCGACCTCACGGCCGCGGTGTTCGCGGCCTTCCCCGACCACCCGCCCTACGGCGGAGCCTTCGACGGGTCCGCTCCGCACCTGACCGTCGGGGAGCGCCGCCTAGCAGACCTGGCAGCGCTGCAGCGCGCCGAGACCGACGTCTGCGAGCACCTGCCTCTGACCGCTCACGTCGACCGCGTCCAGCTGCTCGCGGGGTCCGACGCCCCGGGGTCGTGGACCGTCCTGCGGGAGCTGCCGCTGTCGACGCCGTCAGGGTCGCTCCGATGAGCGCTCCGCGCCCGTGGATGCGCCTGCTGGTGTGCTTGTCAGGGGTGACCGCCCCTGCGACGATGGCAGCCACTTCACCGGGGAGGTCGGACGGGCGTGAGGCACGTGGTGGCGAGTGCGTGGCGCAGGGTCCGGGGCCTCCGGGCGTGGCTGCTGAGGGACGACCTCGGGGACACCTACCCGCGCACGAGCGACGACAGCGCCGCCCAGGGGCCGACGCCGGACCGGCACGTGAACTTCAACGCTCCCCCCGGCGGCGGCGTCTTCTGACCCCGGGCCACCCGGCGCCGTCGAGCGCTGTCGCGGTGCCACGCTGAGTCCGTGGTGACCTCTGCGACGCTCATCCGCCGCCCGGTGCCGCCTCCCCGCGACCCCCGCGGGCCGTGGCTCCTCCGCGTGGAGCTCGACGAGGGCGGGGTGCTCGTCGTCGAGTGGGCGACGGCGAGCGAGACGAGGCCGCGCGCGGACCAGGTCGACGACGCCCTCGACGGGTCCGGATGGGTGCTGGCGGGCCCGCTGCTCGAGGTCGCGCCCGGTACCTGGTCGCTCGACCTGGTGCCGGAGTGAGCGCCGGCGTCGCACCCGAGGGGTCGGCGTCCCTCCGGCGCGCCCGTGCGCTGGCGGAGCGGGTCAGCGGGCACCCCGAGCACATGAGCGACGCGCTCCCCGAGCTCGCAGACCTCCTCGCCTCGACACGTGACGGGGGAGATGACGACGCCCTGGCCGCCGTCGTCTCCGCGCTGGGACAGGCCGGCGACCCCCGGGCCACCGAGCTGCTGCTGCCGCTGGCCGCGGCGGGTCACCCCGACGCCGAGGTGCGCACGGCCCTGGCTCGGGCGCTGTCCACCGGCACCGACGTCGAACCGGTGCGCACCCGCGCCGTCGCGGCGCTGGTGGCCATGACGACCGACCCCGACGAGGACGTCCGCGACTGGGCCTGCTTCGCGCTGGGTATGAACGACGCCGCCGACCCGTCCTCCTGCGATGCGCTCGCCGCCCGCCTGGACGACCCGCACCGGGTCACCCGCGACGAGGCGCTGCGCGCTCTCGCCGCCACCGGAGACCGTCGCGCTCTGGCCGCCGTCAGGTCGGCGCTGACCGGTCCGACTGATGCCGGTCTGGTCAGCCTCCTGCAGATCGAGGCCGCTGCGGAGCTGGCCGACCCGTCCCTGCTCGCACCCCTGGGCGAGCTGGCGCGCCGGTGGGCCGACGACGAGGACGACTTCACCGCAGCCGTCGACATCGCTGTCCGGCGGTGCCGCCCCGAGGCAGCCCTCGCGGCGGCGCGGGTGGAGGGCCAGCTGCAGGACGTCGCCGAGCGGGCTCGCCGGTCGGGCGCACCGCACGGGCGCCTGATCGGCAGCTGGCCGCGCACGCGGGTGGAGGAGGTGGGCGCGACGGGCCGTCCGACGCCCGGTCAGGTGATGAGCCGCCTGTGGTGGGCTGACGACGACCCCGCCCGCGCGAGCCCCGGCCAGCTCATCGGCACCTCCATCACTCCCGTGGTGAGGTCGCCGTCATGAGCATCGGTGGTGGTGCTGCACCCCCTCCGCAGGTGCTAGCCGCCTTCGGCGTCACAGGGGTGACCGCCACAGCTCTGCCCGGCGGGCAGGGCAGCAGCTGGCTGGCACCGCCCCTCGTGCTCAAGCCGGTGGGCAGCGACCTGGAGGCCGAGGAGGTCGCCTGGCTCGCCGAGGCCCTGCCCCCTCTGGGCGGCGCGCTCGCGGAGGAGGCCGGCGTCCGCCTGCCCGCCGACGTGCCCGCTGATGCGCCCGCTGATGTGCCCGTTGGTGTGAGAGGGCCCGGGGGCCGCTGGGTCGTGGACGGCTGGCGCGCCATGACGTGGGTCGCCGGCGAACCCGGCCCCGCGGGGTGCTGGACCGGGGTGTTCGCAGCTGCGCGGGCCTTCACCGCCGCCGTGGCCCACCTGCCCAGGCCCCCCTTCCTGGACCGGCGGAACAACCCGTGGGCGGTGGCCGACCGCGCCGCCTGGGGCGAGGAGCCGCTGGCGGTCCACCCCGCCCAGCGGGTGCTGGTGGAGCAGCTCCGGGCGCTCGCGGCGCGCGGCTCGGCCGAGCGGGCGGCCCAGCTCGTCCACGGCGACCTGACCGGCAACGTGCTGTTCAGCCCCGGCCTGCCTCCCGCGGTGATCGACGTGTCCCCGTACTGGCGGCCGGCGGCGTACGCGGGCGCGGTGGTGGTCGCGGACGGGCTGCTGTGGTGGGGCCAGGGCGCTGACCTCCTCGCCGCTGCGGGGGAGAGCGGAGACCGGGACCTGGTGGCGCGGGCGCTGCTGTTCCGCCTGCTGACCGACGTCGTGCTGCGCCGGAGCGCCGGAGCTGC
>JAKONK010000050.1 GCA_022701985.1 Actinomycetales bacterium | reverse complement strand
AGAGGTCGAGACCGCTGGGTCGGAACTTCTCCTCCAGGAAGCGCGACTGCGCCTGCTGGCGCGAGACGTCGGAGCGCAGCACGGCCTCCTGCAGCCGCTCGCAGCCGGTCAGCAGCAGGTCGAGCTGGAACCGCAGCTCCTCCAGCGGGGTGCGCCCCGCGGAGTTGCGGCTGGTCCTGGCGTGCTCGGCGGGCAGCGCGAGGTAGGCGTCGACGCTGTCGGGCAGGTGGTCGGTCGCGATGGTCTCCACGTCGCGGCGCACCAGGGGGTCGGCCCCGGGCTCGGCGACCTTGGCCAGGAGTGGGAAGAGGACGTCGGCCAGCTCGCCCACCAGCACCGCGTCGCGCCGCTCGAACCGCGCGGAGGTCTCCACGCGCCGCAGAATCCGCGCCAGCGCCCTCTCGGCGGGGCTGGCCGGTGTCGCCGGGGTGGGCTGCGCAGCCTCCGGCACGGGCGACGACGGCGGCGACGGCGCAGCGGCGGCGCTGCTCAGCGCCGCCGGAACAGAGCTGTCAGTCCCGCCGGGCCCTACCGCCCCGCCGGGGCGCGCGCCCCCGTCGAGCTGGCGCGCCGCGATCTGCTGCGCGATCTGGCGCTTGCGCTCGCGCCGCAGCGCCTTGCGGTGCTTCTCGTACGCGCCGTTCGCCGCGATCCACCCGAACATGACCACGAGCGCGAGTGCCGTCTGGCCCGCCACGAAGAGGGCGATCCACGCGCCCAGCCACACGAAGCGCGCGACGTTCACCACGACCTCGGGCACGAAGCCCACCCGGGGGAGCACCAGGCCGATCGGTGTCAGCGAGCGCTCGTCGAGGCCGTACCGCTCGATGTCCCTCGCCTCGCGCTCAGCGGCGCGCTCGTCGTCCTCGGCCCGGTCGTCCTTGTTCGCCACGGCGTCACAGCTCCAGGTCGGACCGGCGGACCTTGTCGCCGAGGAAGGCGGCCTGCACCCGCAGCTGGCGGGCGTCGTGCTCGTGGACCCGCTCGGTCACCTCGGCCAGCAGCTCCACGAGGGAGCGCAGCTGGGCCAGCAGCGACTCGGCGGGCGAGGGGGTGCCCTCGGCGCCGGGCGGCGGCCGGTACCCCGGCGGCAGCACGAGGTACTGGGCGAGCGCCGCCGGCAGGTGCTCGCCGACCACGGCCTCGACCTCGTACAGGTCGAGCGCCGGCAGCGGCGTGCCGCGACCCGCGCCGCGGGCGAGCAGCGGGAGCGCGGCGTCGTGCACCTGGCGCACGAGGGGCAGGGCGGCGGGCGGCAGGGCCGTTCCGGCGCGGACGGCGACCTCGAGGGCGGCCGCGGCCTCGTGCTGGCCCAGCGCCGCGCGCTCGGCGGGGTCGGTCGGTGCGCCGGGGCCGAGCAGGCGGGGAGCGCCCGACGGGGAGCCGTCTGCGCCGGTGGAGCTGCCGAGCGGCTGCAGCCAGGGGGCCGACGGCGAGGCCGACCGCTCGGCCTGCAGGCGCAGCCACCGGGGGTTGGCCACGAGGCCGTGCGCCACCCCGGCACCCCAGCCGCCACCGGCGGCGAGCACCCCGAGGACCGTCCACCAGTCACCGGCGACCAGCGCCGTGACGGCCCCGGCCGAGACCCCGAGGTGGAGCGCCGCTGCTCCGGCCCAGGCCGGCCTCCGGCCCTTCCACGCGATGTACCCGAACCCCACCCACGGCAGGCCCGCCACCGGCAGGAGGAGCCACGCCGACGTGCGGGCCTGCCACCCCTGGCGCCGCGCCGCCGTCGTCACGCGGCGACCCACCTGCCGGCCCACGTCCTGGCCGACCCGGCGCGCCACGACCGCCGCCCGCTCAGCAGCCCGTTCGGGCGGGACGTCGTCGTGCCGGTCGGAGGGCGCGGGACCGCCGGGGGAGGGGGTCACGGCCGGCCTTCGAGCCCCGGCGGGGTGCCGCGCTCACCGACCTCGCGCTCGTCGGCCTCGCGCACGCGGGCGATGTAGGAGCGCGAGCGCCGCATCTGGCCCTCGAGGGCGTCGACCGTGGTGGCCAGGTTGACCACCGCCTGCTGCTTGAAGGTGTCGATGGCGTCCATGGTGGCGAACACCTCGTCGAAGGCGCGCTGCAGCACCTCGACGTCGACCGTGGCGCTCGCCGCCTGCTCGTGCACCTGCGCCGTCTGCTGGCGCAGCAGCCGCGACGTCGACTCGATGGTGGAGCTGGTCGTGGCGTTCAGGGCGCTGACCTGGTCGAGAACCAGCTGCTGCTGCGACAGGGCCTGCGCCACGACGACCGCGGTGCGCAGCGCCGAGACCGTCGTCGTCTGCGCCCTGTCGACGCCCTTGACGAGCTCGACGTTGTTGCGGCGCACCAGGTCGAGCGCGAGGTAGCCCTGCGCGCTGACGGTGAGCTGGGTGAGCAGGTCCTGGTGGCGCTGCCGGATGGGGAAGAGCGCGTCGGCGGTGAGGGCCTCCGCGGCCCGGGGGTCGGTGGCGCGCAGCTCGGCCACCTTCTCCTCGGTCGCGGTGTCGAGCGCGCGGGCGAGGGTCACGTACTCGGTGAGCTTGCCCATGGTCGCCCACAGGTCCTGCTTCTCCTGCTCGATGGCGGCGTTGTCGCGGCGCAGCGCGTCCTGGCCGCTGGCGAGGGCGCGGATGATCGCGTCGAGCTGGCTCTGGGCGTCCTGGTAGCGCTCGAAGTAGCCGGCCACCTGCCGCTGCGCCCGGCCGGTCGGGATCAGGCCCAGGAGCTTGCGGGGACCCCTGAGGTCGGCGCGGCCCGGGTCGAGCTCGGTGACGGTGCGGCGCAGCTCGGCGAGGGTGCTCGCCACCTGGGTCTGGGCGTCGGCCGCGGGCCCGGAGCCCGCGGCCCGCGAGGCTCCTGCCGGGCTCGTGGAGGGGCGCTGCAGCATGCGGTTCGGCACCGCCGAGGACGCGCGCACCTCGCGCTCACCCATCCTGACAACGTCGTCGATGCGGCGCTGGAACTCCGGGCTGCGGGGGTCCCGCCCGGCGAGGTCGGCCACGAAGGCGCGGGCGCGCTCGGCGAGGGCCGCGCGGGTGGCCGGGTCGAGGGGGACCATCCCCTCGGCCTGGTCGTCGGGCACCGGTGCCACGGGCGGGGCGGGGGTGAGGTCCAGCCCCGGCGGCGGCGTGCGGCTGCCCGCGGCGCTCGCCGGCCCGCCCAGGTCGAGCAGGTCGTCCGCGGGCCCATCGGTCGGGTGGCTCATCCGGGGCGTCCCTCCTCCAGGCGTGGTGGTGCTCCCCACCCATGATGGGCGATGAGCCCGGGCGCGTCCCCCCGGCCGTCCCCCGACCCGTGCCCGACCCGTGCCCGATCCGTGCCCGAGCCGTGCCCGATCCGCCTGCCGGCTCAGCCCTCGAAGGCGGCGAGCAGGCGCCGGAGCAGCGCCGCGAGCTGCTCGCCCTCGGCGGGCCCCAGCACCTCCAGCAGACCGCGCTCGCGGGCCAGGAGGTCGGCGAGCGCGGCGTCGACCTTCCGGGCGCCGCCGTCGGTGAGCCTGACGATCACCCCGCGGCGGTCGGTGGGGTCGGGCCGGCGCTCCACCAGCCCGCGGGCGGAGAGCCTGTCGAGGCGGGTGGTCATGGTGCCGCTGGTCACCAGGGTGGCGGCCGCCAGCGCCGAGGGCGACAGCTCGTGGGGGGCCCCGGCGCGGCGCAGCGCCGCGAGCACGTCGAACTCCCACAGCACCAGCTCGGTGGCGGCGAAGGCGTCGGCGCGCGCCCGCTCGAGGTGGTGCGCCAGCCGCGAGACGCGGGAGAGCACCTGGAGGGGGGCGGCGTCGAGGCCGGGGCGCTCGCGCTCCCACGCCGCGACCAGCCGGTCGACCTCGTCGGGAACCACAGCGCCGTCCGCTCCTGCTCCGCCCACCGCTGCGCCGTCCACCCGCTCGTGCTCCACGGCGGCGCCTCAGCCGGCGTGCGGGGTGAGGCGCGGGTGGGGGTCGAGGCCCGACAGGCCGTTCCACGCCAGGTTGACGATGTGCGCGGCCACCACGGCCTTGTCGGGCTGGCGGGAGCCGAGCCACCACTGCCCGGTGAGGGCGACCATGCCGACCAGCATCTGCGCGTACATCGGTGCCGCCCCTCCCTCCAGGCCGAGCCGCGTGAACTCCGCCTCGAGCATGTCCTCGACCTGGGTGGCCACGTCTCCCAGCAGGCTCGCGAAGGTGCCGGTGGTCTGGGTGACGGGCGAGTCGCGCACGAGGATGCGGAACCCGTCGGTGCTGGTCTCCACGTACCCGAGCAGCGCCAGCGTGGTGCGCTCCAGGAGCACCTTGGGGTGCGCGCGGACGGTGAGCGCCGAGCTCAGCGCGCTCAGCAGGGCCCGCACCTCGCGGTCGACGATGACGGCGTAGAGCCCCTCCTTGCCGCCGAAGTGCTCGTAGACCACGGGCTTGGAGACGCGCGCGCGGGCCGCGACCTCCTCGACGCTCGTGCCGTCGAAGCCCTTCTCCGCGAAGAGGACGCGCCCGACGTCGAGGAGCTGCTCGCGCCGCTCCGCGCCGGTCATGCGGGTGCGGCTCACCTCGCCATCATGCCCTGCG
>JAKONK010000046.1 GCA_022701985.1 Actinomycetales bacterium | reverse complement strand
GCGGCCTTCCGCCTCTGACGCCCTCCGCGCACGTCCGCCCGTGCCCGCTCCCCGACCGTCCGGTCGAGGAGCGGGCACGGGCGTTCTGCGACGGTCATGTCCCCCCAGGGGCTCGCGCGGGACCGGTCTCGGGGTGCGCCCGCAGGGCCAGCAGCGCCACGTCGTCGTCCAGGTGGTCTCCCACCAGCTCCACGAGCGCGTCGCACAGCTCCTCCGGGGTGGCCCCCGACATCTGCGCCGTCGCCTGCGCGAGCCACGCCAGCCCCCGGTCCAGCCCGACGCGGCGGCGCTCGACGAGCCCGTCGGTGTAGAGCAGCACCGTCGAGCCCGGCTCCAGCACGTGCTCGTGGTCGTGCCGCTCGAGGCCGGGGTCCCAGCCCAGGACGAGGTCCGACGGCTCGTCGAGGAACCGGGTGGTGCCGTCCGCCTCGATGAGCAGCGGCGGCAGGTGACCGGCGCTGGACCACCGCAGCAGCCGCGTCCCGGCGGCGCGGTGGTCGGCGTCCTGCTCGACCTGGGCGAGGACCGCCGTGGCCACGGTCTCGATGCCCAGGCCGGTCGCGGCGCGGTCCAGGGCCGCGAGCACTGCTGCGGGCGGCTCGTCCAGGGTGAACGCCAGACCGCGCAGCAGGTTGCGCAGCTGGCCCATCACCGCGGCGGCGGCCATGTCGTGGCCGGTGACGTCCCCGATGGCCAGGGTGGCGACCCCTCGCGCCGTGAGGAACGCGTCGTGCCAGTCCCCGCCGACCTCGGCGGACTTGGCGGTGGCGGCGTAGCGGACGGCGATCTGCAGGTGCGGCAGCTCAGGGGGGGCGGTGAGCATGGAGCGCTGCAGCGTCTCGGCGATCCCCGAGACCGCCTCGAGTGCGGCGTGCTCGGCGTCGTGGGCGGCGATGCGGTCCAGCGCCTGCGCGGTCAGCGCGGCGAAGGCCGTCAACAGGTCGCGCTCGTCGCTGCTGAAGTCCCGCGGGGCGTCGAAGCCCACCGACAGGCACCCCAGCAGCCGGCCTCGAGCGCGCATCGGCACCGCTGCCGAGGCGTGCACACCGGCGTCGGCGAAGACGGCGCCCGACCCGGGGAAGGCGCGCTCGGTCTGCTCCCGGTCCGGCAGGTAGACGGCCTCCCCGCTGGCGGCGGCGCGGACGGCGGGCAGGGGGACGTCGGCCGGGGTGCGTCGGACGGTGTGCCGGACCGCGGCCCGTGAGTCCGTGACCAGGGTGTCGACGTGCTCGCCGTCGTCGCTGCGCAGGCAGATCCCGCAGCCGCTCGATCCCAGCAGGTCCGTGCCCTGGCCGGCCAGGACGTCCAGCACGTCGTCCTGGGTGTCGGCGTCGGCCAGGGCCTGGGCGATGGTGACCAGCGCGGCCTGGCGCGCCGCCGAGCTCCGCGCCCGCTCTGCGGAGCGGCGTTCGGCGTCGCGCGACTGCAGCCGCTGCAGGGCCTGGGCGCACTGGGCGGCGAAGGCCTCCAGCAGCTCCACCTGCTCGGCGCCGAAGGTCTGCGGCGCGTCCCACCCGGCGGTGACCACACCGATGACCCGTCCGTCGGCGCGCATCGGCATGCTGGCGAAGGCCTGCGAGCCCGTGGAGTCCACCACCCCGGCCATGACCGGGGAGTAGGCCGTGCACGCCTCGCGGTCGGGCACCAGCACGCGCCTGCCGGTGAGGGCGGCCTCGCACACCGGCAGGGCGGTGTGCAGGGGCAGGTGGGCGTAGTCGGCCCGGGCACCGGGGCCGTAGCCGGCGGTCACGTAGGACAGCAGCACGCCCGGGTCGCTCGGGTCGTGGACGGCGACGGCGCCGCCGTCCGCACCCAGGGCTGCCAGGCCCCGCTCGGCGATGACGGTGACCAGGTCCGTCACGTCCTCGAGGTCGACCATGGCCAGCGCCACCTCGGCCAGGCCGCTGATCCGGGCGGCAGCGGCCTGGGCGGCCCGCTGGGCCACGTGGCGGTCGGTGATGTCCAGGAAGTACAGAGCCACCCCACCGGCCTCGGCGACGGCCCGCACCTCGTACCAGGCGTTCAGCGGCTCGGGGTAGTAGGCGTCGAAGGCCACCACCTCACCGGCGGCTGCGCGGCGGTAGGCGGCGTCGAAGTCGGTGCCCACCGTGGCGGGGAACAGCTCCCAGATGATGCCGCCCACCAGCTGGGCGCGCGGGCGGCCCAGGGCGTGCACGGCCCGGGAGTTCACGTACGTGACGACCCAGTCCGCGTCCATCGCGAGGTAGCCGACCGCCATGGACTCGGTGACGTGCGTGGTCCGGGCGGCGGCGGCTCGCTCGGCGCGGACGGCCTCCTCCGCGCGTGCGGCCGCAGCACGCAGAGCCAGCTCGCTGGACACGGAGGTGGCCAGGTGGGCGAGGACGTCGAGCTCGTGCTCGCTCCAGGTCCGCGGGGACGTGTCGATGGCGCACAGCGCGCCCACCGCGGTGCCGTCGGCGGCGTGGACGGGGAACCCGGCGTAGGCGACGACACCGATGTCGGCGATGGCGAGGTTGTCGGCCAGGGCGGGGTCCTCGCGGGCGTCGTCGACGACCAGGGGGGCGTCGCGGGCGACGACGTGCTGGCAGAAGGAGTGCGACAGCCCGGTGCTGCGCGTCTGCTGCCAGGGCGCGGGCAGGCCCTCGGCGCCGGGGAAGACCTGACCGGTGGCGCTGACCATGCTGACCAGGCCCACGGGAACGCCCAGGGTGGCGCGCACGAGGTGGGCGTAGCGGTCGAACACCTCGTCGGGCAGGGGCGCGCCCGGTGCTTCGGCCGGCAGCTCGGCTGGCAGCCCCGGAGGCGGGTGGGCGGCGTGCAGCTGCGGCGCCGCGGCATGGGACCCCTGGGCTGAGCCGTGACTGCTCGAGTGCACCCCGACCCCCTTCGCCGGCCGTGGTGGGCGCCGTTCCGGACGGCCTCCCACCGGACTGCGCGACGTCTTCGCGGGCTGTCGAGAAGGTAGCCCACCGCGGGACGAGGTACCGGCGGCTGCGGCCAGGCAGTCGGTGACCCGCGTCCTCGTGACGACGGCGGCAGGGCGGGGGAGGGGGCGGGAGGTCTCAGCCCTCGGCGGGTGCGAGGCGGCCGGCCAGGTGGCGCAGGGCCGCCAGGTAGCCCTCGGGGCCCATCCCCGCGACGACGGCCGAGGCCACCGGGGAGATGTAGGAGTGTGCGCGGAACGGCTCGCGGGCGTGCACGTTGCTCAGGTGCACCTCCACCAGCGGGGCGGTGAGCTGCGCGCACGCGTCGCGCAGGGCCACCGAGGTGTGGGTCCACCCGGCCGGGTTGAGCACCACGCCGGCGCCGAGGTCGGCGGCCTCGTGGACCCAGCCGATCATCTCGCCCTCGTGGTCGGTCTGGCGGCAGGTGAGCTCCAGGCCGAGCTCGGTGGCCTCGGCGGCGCACCGGGCCTCGAGCTCCGCCAGCGTCGTGGAGCCGTAGACCTCCGGCTCGCGCCGGCCCAGGCGGCCCAGGTTCGGACCGTTGAGGACGAAGACTGGAGTGGTCACGACGCCCAGGGTGCCAGCCCGCACGGCGCGCCCGCAGGTCGGTCGCACGGAGCCGCACGGTCGGTAGCCCCGGGCTCGGGCGCTCCAGCACGGGGTGGGGCGGCGGCACCCGTCGCGACCGGCCCGGACCGACGGCGGGTGCGCCGGTCTCCCCGTCTCCGCCGGCGTGGTGAGCGCCAGCACGCACAGCGCTGCCTCGGAGGCGTCGTCGGAGCCCACTCGCTGACGTCGTCGGGAACGCTGATCCTCCGGCGGCGGCCGAGCCGACCGCGAGGTGTGCGGGAGACACCGGTCCGAGCTCGCGGCAGCTGGTCAGGAGGCCGTCCGTGCGGGGTCTCCTGGACCGGCGCCACCGCGTCGAACGGAGGACAGCGGGGGCCCACTGGCACCTTCTGGGTGGTCCCGCACCCCGAGGCGGACGACGAGCGGGGACGGCCAGCGGGACCGCTGTGACGTCCGGCCGGCGCGGTCCGGTGCTCGGTCTGCACCGCCGCGACGTGCACCTCGCACCTGGTGCCGCGGCCCGTCGCTCAAGATCGTCGCCTGTATGCCGAAAGAGGGGGTGCAGTCCCACCGCTGACAGCCGAGGAGACCACCCGATGCCTGACGCCCCCCGCCGCCGGTCGATGCGCGACCTGCCGATCGCCGTCAAGATGGGTGGTGCCGTCGCCGTCCTCGTCGCTGGTGCCGCCGTGACCATGGTCGCCGGCGGCTACGTCGCCGAGACCGGCGCCACTCGCGCCCAGGCCGTCTCGGACACCTCCCTCACCGCCGTCCGCGACCTCGGGGCGTTCACCGCCGCGCGCAACAACACCGAGCTGGCGATGGCCGGGCTGGGCGCCACGCACAGCGAGGAGGTCCTCGAGGCCTACCGGGGCTTCCTGGTCTCCCAGGACGAGGCCATGGACGACGCCGCAGCGAGCTACGGACGCCTGGACTCCGCCGACCCCGCCAGCTGGGCCCAGGTGGGCCAGCTCGTGACCGAGTACCGCTCCCTGCGCACCCAGTACGCCGAGCCCATGTTCACCGGCTCGGGCGACTTCGACCAGTTCGCCGTCATGAAGCAGCAGCACCTCGACCCCGTCAGCGACAAGATCTCCGCGGCGATGAAGCAGGTCACCGACGCCGAGGACGCCCGCGCGGACCGCCTGGCCGCCGAGGTCGCCCACGGGCGCGACCTGGGCCGCTGGCTGATCTTCGGTGCCGGTGGCGCGGCCGTGCTGCTGGGGATCCTCATCGCGGTGCTGGCGGTGAGGTCGGTGGTGCGCCCGCTGCACCTGGTCGACCAGGCCCTGGCCGCCACCGCGCGGGGCGACTTCACCCGCACCGTCGACGTCGACCAGGACGACGAGGTCGGCCGCATGGCCAAGAGCCTGGCGGTGACCCAGACCTCCCTGGCCGACCTGCTGCGGTCGGTGACGAGCACCGCCCAGGACGTGCACCGGTCTTCGGAGGAGGTCACCGCCACCGCCCGCGCCCTGGCCACCGGCGCAGCAGCCACCGCCACGCGGACGGAGTCGGTGGCCACCGTGGCCGGTCAGATCAGCGCCAACTCCCAGTCCGCCGCCGCGGGTGCTGAGCAGATGACGGCCGCCATCGCGCAGATCGCTGCGAACAGCGCCCGCGCTGGAGAGGTGACCGACGGAGCCGTCCGCCTGGCGGAGGAGGCCCACGAGAGCGTGCGCAACCTCGACGTCAGCTCTGCCGAGATCGCCAGCGTGGTGAAGATCATCACCTCGATCGCCGAGCAGACGAACCTGCTCGCCCTGAACGCCACGATCGAGGCAGCACGCGCCGGAGAGTCCGGCAAGGGCTTCGCCGTCGTGGCCGGCGAGGTCAAGGACCTCGCCCGCGAGACCGCACGGGCCACCGAGGACATCGCCCAGCGGGTGGCGCGCATCCAGTCCGACACCGCCACGGCGGTGGGGACCATCGGACAGATCCAGCAGGTGGTGCTGGACGTGAACGCCTTCCAGCAGACCATCGCCTCGGCGGTGGAGGAGCAGTCGGCGGTGACCGCGGAGATGAGCCGCAGCATCTCGCACACGGCCAGCGGCGCCGCGGGGATCAGCACCGACATCGCGTCGCTGTCGCAGGCCACGACGTCAGCGGCTGAGTCGGTCGGTGAGGCGCGCCGGACAGCTGAGCAGCTGTCGGACCTGAGCTCCCAGCTGACCGCGGTGGTGGGGCGCTTCCGCCTCTGAGGGGTTCGGCCCCCGGTGTCTCGCCCTCGCCCTCGACCTCGCAGGGGGTCGAGGGCGAGGGCCGTGGCGTCGTCGTCGGCACCCGCGCGAGGAGCTCAGCACGGCGGGCTCCCAGCGGTCGCCATCTCCACGCGCTGCTGTGGACCACCGGCGGGTCGGCCCGCCGGTGCACCGACCCGCCCCCGCGCGGTGTCGAGCCCGCCGCGGCCCCCGATCCGAGGGCGGTCTCGAGGTCCGCCTCAGAGGGGCGCCGACGGCGGAGGGGGTGACGCCGGGGTGCGTCCGAGCCGTTCCTCCAGCTGCGCGACCAGGAGGCCGGGCAGTGTCAGGTGGCTGCGCCCAGAGGTGCACACCGCCGGTGCCACGCGCACGCCGAGAGCCGCCAGTCGTTCCAGGTGGTCGCTGGAGCCCTGGACGTACTCCTCGTCGAGCAGCGCCGGGTCCAGGGCGATCAGCAGGGTGCCGACGGCGGGGGAGACCGCGCCGCGGTCGAAGGGCGCGGCATCCATCGACCACCTGCCTCCCGCCAGGGAGGAGAGCAGCTCGACCATCAGGGCGATGTTGGCGCCCTTGTGGCCCCCGAAGGGGAGGAGCGCCCCAGCGAGGCCCGCTGCTGGGTCGGTGGTGGGCCGACCGGTGGGGTCGAGGGCCCAGTCCGCAGGGATCTGCTCACCGCGCGCGGCGGCCTCACGCACCCGCACCCAGGCCACCGCGCTGGAGGCCTGGTCCAGGGTCAGTGGTGCTCCGCCTGCACGAGGCAGGGAGAAGGCCATCGGGTTGGTGCCGAAGACGCGGCCTCCGCTGGGACCGGCGGCCATCAGTGCAGGGGAGGTAGCGGTCCCGATCCCGATGAGGCCGTGCTCGGCGAGGCGGTGGGTGAACCAGCCGAGGCTCCCGCAGGTGTAGGCGCCGCTCTGGGCGAAGGCGACCAGGCCCTGGAGGTGGGCGGCGGCGACGATGCGGGGCAGGAGCGCCTCGAAGGCCGTGTGGGGCACCCCGCCACGGGCATCGGCGCGGAAGACCGACGGCGCGGGGTGGGTCAGGACCGGCTCGGCGGCGCCGTCCAGG
>JAKONK010000044.1 GCA_022701985.1 Actinomycetales bacterium | reverse complement strand
CCGCGACGACGACGCGGACCCGGCCGTTGTCGAGGACGTGGGCGTCACCCTCCCGGGCCGCCGTCACGGTCGACGACGGCGGGCCGGTGACGGCGCCGCCGAGGGCGGGGACGCCGTCGCGGGCGTGCGGGGCGGCGTTGAGGACGAGCTCGGCGCCGTCGTCGCCGGCGGGTACGGGGCCGGCGAGGGCGGTCAGCGCCGCGGCGACGAGGCCCTCGAGCTCCTCGGCCACGCGGGCGTAGGTGGCCCGCGCCTCGCGGTGCACCCAGGCGATCGACGAGCCGGGGAGGATGTCGTGGAACTGGTGCAGCAGCACCGTCTTCCACAGCGCGTCGAGCTCGGCCTCGGGGTAGGCGTGCTCACCGCTGGACAGCGCGGCGGCCGTGGCCCACAGCTCGGCCTCGCGCAGCTGGTGCTCGCTGCGGCGGTTGCCCCGCTTGGTGCGGGCCTGGGAGGTGTACGTGCCGCGGTGCAGCTCCAGGTAGAGCTCGCCCGACCACACGGGCGCGTCGGGGTACTCGGCCCTCGCCCGTGCGAAGAACTCGTCGGGGTGCTCGATGACCACGCGGGGGCTGCCCTCGAGGTCGGCCGTGCGGCGGGCCTTCTCCACCATCTCGCGGGTGGGGCCGCCGCCGCCGTCGCCGTGGCCGAAGGGGTACAGCGACGTCGTCGCACGGCCCTTGTCCTGGAAGTTCCTCACGACGTGCGCCAGCTCGGCGCCGTCGAAGTTGCCGTTGTAGGTGTCGGCGGGCGGGAAGTGCGTGAAGATCCGCGACCCGTCGATGCCCTCCCACCAGAAGGAGTGGTGCGGGAACTTGTTCGTCTGGTTCCAGGAGATCTTCTGGGTGAGGAACCAGTCGAAGCCGGCCAGGCGCGCCAGCTGCGGGTAGGCGGCGGTGTAGCCGAAGGAGTCGGGCAGCCACACGCCGTGGGGCTCGACCCCCAGCTGCTCGCGGAAGTACTTCGTGCCGACCACGATCTGGCGGGCCAGGGCCTCGCCGCCGGGCAGGTTGCCGTCGGCCTCGACCCACTGGCCGCCCACGGGCGCCCAGGTGCCGGCGGCGATGGCCTCCTTGATGCGCTCGAAGACCACCGGGTAGCGCTCCTGCGTCCACGCGTACTGCTGCGCGGAGGAGCAGGCGAAGACCAGGTCCGGGTACTCCTGCGCGAGGGCGGCGACGTTGGAGAAGGTCCGGCTGTTCTTGCGCATCGTCTCGCGCAGCGGCCACAGCCAGGCGGAGTCGATGTGCGCGTGCCCGGCCGCGGAGACCACGTGCGCGCTGGCGGTGGCGGGCTTGGCCAGGGCCGGGGCGAGCACCTCGCGGGCGCGGGCTGCGGTGCCGGAGACGTCCTGCAGGTCGACGGCGTCCATGCAGCGCTCCAGCGCGCGGAGCAGCTCGGCGCGCCGCGGGTCACCGGGGGAGAGCTCGACGGCCAGCTCGCGGGCCACCTCGACGTCGAGGACCAGGTGGTAGACGTCCTCGTCGAGCACGGCGAGGTCGGCCCTGGCGAAGGTGTAGATCGGCTCGCTGCCCGCGGTGTCGGGGTGGCCGAGCGGGGTCGGCACCATGCCCTTCGCGAGGATGTCGGGGTTCGCCGCCGCCTCGAGCAGCAGGTCGACGGGCTCCCCGCCCACGGCCGGGCGGGCGATCGGCACGTACTGGTTGCGCGGGGCGACGCCCTTGACCGGCACGCCCGCGGCGGTGTGGACCAGGCCCTCGGCCTGGTTGCCGGGCCAGTCGCCCACGAAGCCGAGGTCGATGACGGCCTCGACGCGCTGGCCGGCCCAGGCGGCGGGGACGGTGCCGCGCAGGGTGAACCAGCTGGTCGACCAGGGGGCGCCCCACCGCGAGCCGGTGGTGAAGGGCTCGTAGGTGGCGCTCAGCGCCTCGGCCACCGGGACCGGCTCACCGGGCACGTGCCAGACGGCGAGCTCCAGGGGCGTCGTCTCGCGGTAGACCGCCGGCGCGATGCGCTCCTTGAGCACGCGCTCGACGCGCTTCTCGACGTGGCGGGTGTCGTCGTGCACGGTCTTCTCCTGCGGTTCTGGGTCTGGGGCGGGGGAGCGCTGGGGCGTCAGACGGCGAGCGCGCCGGTGAGGTGCTCGGTGAGCACCTCGACCCCGGCGGCCCCCAGCGCCGCGCACGTGGCGGGGTCGGCGCTGGGGTCGGTGACGAGGACGTCGAGGCTGCGGCCGTCGCACACGCGCGCGACGCCGGAGCCCGGGAACTTGGAGCCGTCGGCCGCGAGCACCACCCGGTCGCTCGCGGCGATCATCGCCCGCTTGATGGGCACCTCGACGATGGTGGTGTCGACGACGTGGCCGTCGGCGGTGACGCCGCTGGTGCCGAGCACGAGGACGTCGGCGTGGACCTGGCGCAGGGCGTCCTCGGCGAGGAAGCCCACCAGCGACCGGTACTGGCGGCGGTACATGCCGCCGAGGAGCACGAGCTCGACGTCGTCGTCGTCGCGCAGCTCGTCGAACACCGCGAGGCTCGTGGTGATGACGGTCAGCTGGCGGCCGCGCAGGAGCCTGGCCACCTGCAGGGCCGTGGTGCCGATGTCGAGCAGCACGGTCTGGCCGTCGGCCACGAGGGAGGCGCAGCGCGCCGCGATGGCCGCCTTCTCCGGCACGCGCACGTCGGCGACGACCGCGAAGGGCTCGTCGCGCTCGTCGGGCAGGGGCGCGGCTCCGCCGTAGACCCGCTTGAGCAGGCCCTCCTCGTCGAGGGCGATCAGGTCGCGCCGGATGGTGGCGGCGCTCTGGCCCAGCTTGTCGACCAGCGCGCCGACGGAGACGGGACCGTCCTGGCGGACGATCCCGAGGATCAGCTGCTGGCGCCTCTCTGCAAGCACGTTCCGGACAGTACCTTGCGAACTTCTTCACGTGAAGGCTACTTTTCGGCCACCACTCCACCAAAGTCGTTCAGAGTCGTGCAAGGTTGGCAACGCCGCAGCCCAGCAGAGACCGAGCGGCCACACCCCCAGGAGCAGCGCGTGTCCCTCTCCCGCAGGTCATTCCTCCTCACCGCCGGCCTCCTCGGCGCGGCCGGCTCGAGCGTCCTCACCGCGTGCGGCTCGGGCGGGACGGGCGGCGCCGGCGACGGCACCGAGCTCGCCTTCTGGTACTGGGCGGGCGCCATCTCCGACACCGTCGTCGAGGACGTCGCCGCCGCGACCTCCGGCGCCACGATCACCCCGTCGGTCATCGGCGGCGACTTCAAGCAGAAGCTGACCACCACGCTGTCGGCCGGCCAGTCCGTGCCCGACATCACCGGGGTCAAGGGTGAGGACATCGCCTCCTTCCTCACCCAGGCCGACGCCTTCCTGGACCTGAACGAGCTCGGCGCCAAGGACATCGCCAGCACCTTCTCGGCGGCCAAGTACGCCGCTGCCACCACCAAGGAGGGCAAGCAGATCGGCCTGCCGATCGACCTCGGCCCCACCGCCACGTACTACCGCGAGGACTCCTTCGCCGCGGCCGGCCTGCCGACCGACCCGGCCGCCGCCGGCGAGGCCGTGGCCACCTGGGACGGCTGGTTCGACGCCGCCAGGAAGGTCAAGGCCGCCACCGGGGCCGCCTCGGTGCGCAACAGCACCGACATCTTCGCCGTCGCGCTCGCCCAGCAGCCCTCCACCTTCGTCGACGCCGACGGCACCTGGGCCGGCGAGAGCGACGCCGTGAAGAAGAGCTGGGACCTGGCCGTCCAGTCGCACACCGACGGCGTCTCCGGCGCGGTCTTCGACGGCACCGGCTACAACCAGGCCCTCGCCGCCGGCACCATCGTCGGCCACGTCGGCCCGGCCTGGTTCGGCCTCGACATCGCCTCCGGCGCCCCGGACACCTCCGGGAAGTGGCGCGTCACGCAGTGCCCCGACGGCCCGGCCAACATCGGCGGCTCGTTCCTCACGCTGACCACCACGTGCCGCAACCCGCAGGTCGCCTTCGAGTACATCAAGACGCTGCTGAGCGCGGAGAACGCCGCGAAGAGCTTCACCGACGCGAGCGTCTTCCCGGCCACCCTCGCCGCCTACGACCTGCCGGCCCTCACCGCCGGCCAGGAGTTCTACGGAGGCCAGGCCACCATCGAGGTGTTCGGCCCCGCCGCCCAGGCGCTGCCGACGGTCTACGACGACCCGAACAACGCCGCGATCGCCGCTCCGTACTACACGGAGCTGTCGAACGTCGAGGGCGGCAAGGACGCGACCGCGGCCTGGAACGACGCGGTCTCGGCCGCCAAGCAGATCGCCCAGCGCGCCGGCGTGCAGTGAGATGACGCTCACCGCGCCCTCGGGTGCCGCCGGCCCGGGGGCCGCGGCAGCGTCGGCCGGACGGGGGAGGAAGAAGCGCCTCATCCGTCCGGCCCGCACGGGCGGGTCGCAGCAGCGGCTCGGCCCGGTCTACCTGGCGATCACCCCGTTCTTCGCCCTGTTCGGCGTGTTCGTGCTGGTGCCGGTCGTCTTCTCGATCTGGCTGTCCTTCCAGAAGTACAGCGTGCTGGGCGGCATCGGCGGCTCGGAGTTCGTGGGGCTGCGGAACTTCGAGTTCCTCGTGCAGGACGCGACCTTCCGCCGCGCGATCGTCAACAGCCTGCTGATCTGGGTGCTGGGCACCTTCCCGATGCTGGCGATGGCGCTCGTGGTCGCCGCGATGATCAACAGCGTCACGAAGCTCAAGTCGTTCTACCGGCTGGCGTACTTCCTGCCCAACGTCACCTCGATCGTGGCCGTGACCCTGTTCTTCGGGGCGCTGTTCAGCGAGCAGTTCGGCCTCATCAACCAGGCGCTCGAGGGCCTGGGCCTGAGCGGTGTCCCGTGGCTGACCGACCCGTGGGCGATGAAGGTGGTCGTCGCGACCCTCATCACCTGGCAGTGGTGCGGCTACAACGCGATCCTCTACCTGGCGGGCATGCAGGCCATCCCCGGTGAGGTGTACGAGGCCGCGGCGCTCGACGGGGCCGGCCCCGTGCGGCAGTTCTGGTCCATCACGCTGCCGCTGCTGCGCCCGGTCGTCCTGTTCACCACGGTCATCTCGACCATCACCACGCTGCAGACCTTCACCGAGCCGCAGGTGCTCTTCGGCTCCAACACGGCCGTGAACCCCAACTCCGGCGGCCCGGGCCAGGGCGCGCTGACGATGGTCCTGTACTTCTACCAGCAGGCCTTCAACAACAACGACTACGGCTACGGCGCCGCGATCGCCATGGGCGTCTTCGCCGTCGTGCTCGTGTTCGTCGTCATCAACTTCCGCCTCGCCCGCACCGGAGATGACCGCTGATGGCCGTGCCCACGCTCCCCGGACCCGAGGCCGCCTCCGGGCCGGCCGCCCCCGCGCCGAGGCGGCGGCCCAGCGCGGCCGCCCGGCGCCGGTCGCTGCTCCCGCACCTGGTGCTGTGGGTCGGCGTGCTCGCCGCGCTGTTCCCGTTCTACTGGTCGGTCGTCATGGCGACCAACACCACGCGCGACATCTTCTCGACGCCGCCCAAGCTGGTGCCGGGCACGCACCTGCTGGAGAACATCTCCAACGTCTTCGCGCGGATCGACTTCTTCGGGGCCCTGGCCAACACCGCGGTCGTGGCCGTGGTCACGACGGTCCTCGTGCTCACGCTCGACTCCCTGGCGGCCTTCGCCTTCGCCAAGTTCGAGTTCCCGGGGCGCCGGGTGCTCTTCGGGCTGCTCCTGCTGCTGTTCATGCTGCCCGCGCAGCTGTCGCTGATCCCGCAGTTCCTGATCATGCGCGAGCTGGGCTGGATCGGCCAGATCCAGGCGCTCGTCGTCCCCGCCCTGGCCAACGCCTTCGGCGTGTTCTGGATGCGCCAGTACATGTCGACGTCCGTGCCGGACGAGGTGCTCGACGCCTCCCGGCTCGACGGCTGCGGCTTCTTCCGGCAGTGGTGGCACGTGGCCGTCCCCACGGCCCGCCCGGGCCTGGCGTTCCTGGCGATCTACACCTTCGTCGCCTCGTGGAACGACTACGTCTGGCCGCTGATCGTGCTGGTGAACCCCCAGGTGCAGACGCTGCAGACGTCCCTGGCGCAGCTCAACGTCGCCTTCGGCACCGACTACAGCATGGTCATGGCGGGTGCGCTGATGGCGATCATCCCGATCATGGCGGCCTTCCTGTTCCTCTCGCGCTGGTTCGTGGCCGACGGGACCGCGGGCGCCGTCAAGTGAGCCGCTGGTTCGAGGAGCACCTGCCCTCGCGGGAGGTGCTCCCGGCCCGGGCAGCGCTGCGCTCCGACGCACCCCGGGCCGACCTCTCGGGCAGCTGGCGCTTCCGGTGGAGCCCCCGGGCCGACGTCGAGGAGTCCTTCGCGCAGCCCGCGTTCGACGACGCCGCGTGGGACGTCATCTCCGTCCCGGGGCACTGGCAGCTGCAGGGCGACGGCGCCTACGGGCTGCCCGCGTACACCAACATCGTCTACCCCTTCCCGGTCGACCCGCCCTTCGTCCCCGACGAGAACCCCACCGGTGACCACCGGGCCGTCGTCGCCGTCCCGGACGACCTCGCTGCCGTCGTGGCGGAGGGCGGTCGGGCGGTGCTGCGCTTCGAGGGCGTCGACTCCGCCTTCCGCGTCTGGGTCGACGGGGTCGAGGTGGGCCGGTCGGTGGGCTCGCGCCTGCCCACCGAGCTCGACGTCACCGCGCCGGTCTCGGCGGCGCTGGACGCCGGCCGCGAGGTCGTCGTCGCCGTCCGGGTGCACCAGTGGTCCTCGGCCTCCTACCTGGAGGACCAGGACATGTGGTGGCTGTCGGGGATCTTCCGCGACGTGGCGCTGCTGGCCCGCCCGGCCGGGGGCGTCGACGACGTCCACGTCCACGCCGGGTACGACCACGCGGCGGGTGAGGGGTCGCTGCGCGTCGACGTCACCACGACGGACGCGTCGGCCCGCGTGCTCGTGCCCGAGCTGGGCCTCGACCTCGCCCCGGGGGAGCGCGCCACCGCGGCCGTCGAGCCCTGGAGCGCCGAGCACCCCCGGCTGTACGACGCCGAGGTGGTGACCGCCACCGAGCGCGTGGCGCTGCGCGTCGGGTTCCGCACGGTCGCCATCACCGACGGCGTCTTCACCGTCAACGGCGCCCGCACCCTCATGCGGGGCGTGAACCGCCACGAGGTCAGCGCCGACCGCGGCCGCTCCACCACCCCCGCCGAGGACCTGGCCGACGTCCTGCTGATGAAGCAGCACGGCGTCAACGCCGTCCGCACCAGCCACTACCCGCCCCACCCGCGCTTCCTGGACCTGTGCGACGAGCACG
>JAKONK010000029.1 GCA_022701985.1 Actinomycetales bacterium | reverse complement strand
AGGGCCGCGAGCTGCGACGACGGCATCTCGGTGCCGAGGAGCAGCAGCGCCTCGCAGCGGGAGTCGAGCAGGACGTCGACGGCGCCCGCCTCACCGCGGCGTGCGGTGACGGGGTGGAGGAGCACCTGGTAGCCGGCGTCCTCGGCGGCGTCCTGCAGGGCCTCGGCGAGCTCGGCGTGGAAGGTGTTGCGGATGGTCAGCGTGACCCCGAGCAGCCGGGTGCGGCGGGCCGCGAGGCGGCTGGCAGCGCGGTCGGCGCGGTAGCCGAGGGCGCTCGCGGCGGCGCGGACGCGCTCGGCCGAGGCGGCACTGGGACCCGGCGCCCCCCGCAGGGCGAGCGAGGCGGTGCCGGGGGAGACCCCGGCGCGGGAGGCGACGTCGGCGAGGGTCGGGCGGCGCTGCTCGGCCACTCCCGCCACCCCCTTGACTCCCCGCACCCGACGGCCCGATGCTATCCGGGTCTTAAAGCGCTTTAAAAGCGCACCCCGTGCAGAGAGGCACCCCCATGAGCTCGACCCCCTCCTCGATCGGCGTCGCCGTCATCGGTGCCGGCATGGCCGGCCGCGCCCACGTGGCCGGCTACCGCGCCGCCAGCTCCCTGTACGGCGGAGGGCTGCCCGAGGTGCGGCTGGTCGCCGTCGCCGACGCCCACGCGCCCTTCGCCGAGTCCGCCGCCCGCCGGTGGGGGTACGCGAAGGCCGTCACCAGCTGGCAGGAGGTCGCCGAGGACCCGGAGGTCGACGCCGTCAGCGTGGTCGTCGCCAACTCCCTGCACCGCGAGGTGGTCGAGGGGCTGCTCGCCGCCGGCAAGCACGTGCTCTGCGAGAAGCCCCTCGCGCCGTCGATCGCCGACGCCGAGGCGATGGTGGCCGCGGGCGAGCGCGCGGCCGCCGAGCACGGCTCGGTCTCCGGCGTCGGCTTCACCTTCCGCCGCTCCCCCGCCATCGGCGCCGTCCAGCGCCTGGTGGCCGGCGGCTCGGTCGGCGACCTGCGCCACGTCGACGGCCGCTACTGGTGCGACTACGCCGTCGACCCCGACGCCCCCATCAGCTGGCGCTACCGCGGCGGTCCCGGCTCGGGCGCCCTCGCCGACATCGGCAGCCACCTCGTGGACCTCGCAGAGTTCCTCGGAGGCGCCGTCACCTCGGTGCGCGGGACCACGTTCACCACCGTCACCACCTCGCGCCCGAAGCCCCTCGGCGTCGTCGTCGGGCACGCGAAGAGCGCCGTCTCCGACGAGCGCGAGCCGGTGGAGAACGAGGACCTCGTCAGCTTCACCGCCACCCTCGCCTCGGGGGCGAGCGCCACCCTCACCGCCTCGCGCATCTCCCACGGCCACGCCAACGGCCTCGGCTTCTCGGTCTTCTGCGACCGCGGCGCGGCCGTGTTCGACCTCGAGCGCCCCGCCGAGCTGCTGGTCTCCGACGACTCCGCCCCGGCCGGCCTGGGCGGCTACCGCCAGGTGCTGGTGGGCCCCGACCACCCCTACGTCGCGGGCGGGCTCGCGATGGACTTCCCCTCCGTCGGCCACGGGCAGAACGACTTCTTCACCTTCCAGTGCCGCGCGTTCCTGGAGCAGATCGCCGGCACGGGCGAGACGCCGCCGCTGCTGCCGCTCTCGCACGGCCTCCACAACCTCCGGGTCCTCGACGCCGTCACCCGCGCCGCCTCGGCGCCCGGCACCGACGTCCCCGTCGACGCCTGAACCCCACCCACGAGAGGAGCAGACCCATGGAGATCGGCGTCTACACCGCCGTCCTGCACGACCGCGACCTGCGCTCGGCGCTGGCCACCGCCAAGGAGCTCGGCCTCGACGGGGTCGAGGTCAACGTCGGCGGCTTCATCGGCACGCCGCACCTGCCCGTCGACGCCGTCCTCGCCTCCGACGACGCGCGCGACGAGTACCTCGGCCTGTTCGAGGAGGCCGGCGTGCACCTCAACGGCCTGAACGTCAACGGCAACGCGCTCCACGTGAACCCCGCCGTGCGCGCCAAGCACTCGGGCGACCTGGTGCGGTCGATCGAGCTGGCCCGCCGTCTCGGCCAGACCCGCGTGGTCTGCATGTCCGGGCTGCCCGAGGGGGCGCCCGGCTCGGCCGCCCCCACGTGGATCGTCAACCCCTGGGACTCCTCCTGGCTCGACGCCCTGGAGCACCAGTGGTCGCTCGCCGTCCCGTACTGGCGCGAGCTCGACCGGCGCGCCGCCGACGCCGGCGTGCACCTGTGCATCGAGATGCACCCCCAGAACCTCGTCTTCAACCCCTCCACGCTGGAGCGCCTGGTCGAGCAGACCGGC
Organism: Actinomycetales bacterium; assembly: GCA_022701985.1. Lineage (GTDB taxonomy): Bacteria > Actinomycetota > Actinomycetes > Actinomycetales > Quadrisphaeraceae > Quadrisphaera. Next base: position 8,050 of record JAKONK010000029.1, on the reverse strand, counting down.
GCCACGCACGTGGGAGCCGAGATGGACCCCTCGCACCTGTTCTGGCAGCAGATCGACCCGGTCGCGGCGACCCGGCACCTGGGCTCGCTGGTGCGCCACGCCGCCGCCAAGGACGTGCGCATCAACCCCGCCGCCGCGATCCACGGCGTGCTCGACGACAGGTTCCGCCGGATGCGACCCGACGAGCAGCGCACCGGGCTCGGCACCGGCCCGCTCACCGACGGCGACCACTACGTCAACGAGTGGCCGCAGGACTCCGCCTGGGACTTCGTGGCGGTGGGCAACGGCCACGACGTCGACTTCTGGGCGGAGTTCCTGCGGGCGCTGCACGAGATCGACCCGGACATGTCGGTCAACATCGAGCACGAGGACACCGCGCTGGGCCGCATCGAGGGCCTGCAGGTGGCGGCGTCCACCCTGGCGCAGGCGCGCGCGGCCGCCGGGGTCTGACGGGGTCTGACGGGTCCGGCAGGTCCTGGTCCGCGAGCGCGGCCGCGCCTAGCGTCGCTGCCGTGACGGTCCGCTCCTCCGAGGTCACCACCTTCCTCACCAGCCGCCGCGCCCGGATCACCCCCGAGCGCGCCGGCGTGGTCTCGCACGGCCACCGCCGCGTGGCGGGCCTGCGGCGCGAGGAGGTGGCGCAGCTGGCCGGGGTGAGCACCGACTACTACGCCCGCATGGAGCGGGGCGACCTCGGCGGGGCGTCCGAGGAGGTGCTCGACGCCCTGGCGGGTGCCCTCCAGCTCGACGAGCCCGAGCGCGAGCACCTCTTCGACCTGGCCCGCAGCGCAGCGGCCGGCTCGCGCTCACGGCGACGCGCAGCACCGGTGCGCCGCGCGGCGCGGGTGCGTCCGGGCCTGCAGCAGGTGCTCGACGCCATCACCGACGCCCCCGCGTTCGTGCGCACCGGCAGCCGGGACGTCCTCGCCGCCAACGCGCTGGGCCGCGCCCTGTACTCACCGGTGTACGAGAGCGCGGCGCTGTCGGGGCACCGGCTGCCCAACAGCATCCGCTTCGCCTTCCTCGACCCGCGGGCCCGCGACTTCTTCACCGACTGGGAGAGCACCGCCGACAGCGCCGTGGCGGCCCTCCGGGGCGAGGCGGGGCGCGCGCCGTACGACCGCGCCCTCACCGACCTCGTGGGAGAGCTGGCCACGCGCAGCGAGGCGTTCCGCACCCGCTGGGCCGCCCACGACGTGCGCCACCACCGCAGCGGCACCAAGCACCTGCGCCACCCGGCCGTGGGCGAGCTCGTCCTGGACTTCGAGGTGCTGGCCCTGCCGGCCGACCCCGGTCTGACCCTCTCCGTGTACACCGCTGCCGCCGGGACGCCGTCGGCCGACGCGCTGCGCCTGCTCGCCAGCTGGGGCGCGTCGAGCCCCGCCGCGTCCGACGCCCCGGCCGAGCGGTGACCGGCTCGGCGACCGGGTCGGCGCGAGGGCGCCTGCTCGTCCCCGGCAGCGCCCTGCTCTGGGGGCTGCAGTTCGCCGTCCTCGTCCCCGCCCTCGCGCTGCTGCTGGTCTCCCTCTACGACGCGACCCCGGCCGAGGTCGGCTGGGTGCTGGCCGTCTACAACGGCGCGGGCTTCGTCGCCGCGCTCGTGGTCCCGTCGTGGGCCGACCGCCGGGGCGACTACCTGGTGCCGATGCTCGGGTGCGCCGTGCTGACGCTGCTCCTGGCCGGAGCCCTCTGGTCGGTGACGGCGCTGCCCCTCGCCGTCGTCGCGCTGGTCGTGTTCGGGGCGCCCGCGGGTGTCGGTGTGTCGCTGCTGTTCGCGCACCTGCGCCACGAGGGGGCCGGCACCCCCGAGGTGACGCGGGTGCGCGCCGTCGTGTCGTTCGCGTGGATCGCCGGCCCCCCGCTGGCCACGTTCCTCATCGCCTCCGCCGGTGCCCGGGCGCTGCTGCCCGCGCTCGCGGTGCTCGCGGTGCTGAACGGCGTGACGACGCTGGGGCTCCTGGCGCGCCGCCGCCGGAACGCGCAGTCCGGTGGTGCGACGCCCGGTCCCCCCGACGACGCGATCTCCGTCTCCCGGGCGGGCGTCCTGCTCGTCGCGCTCGGCTTCGTGCTGCTCCAGGCCGCCAACGCGACGGTCGTCTCGGTCATGGCCCTGTTCACCACCCGCGACCTGGGGATCGACGTCGTGTGGTCGGGCGTCGCGCTCGGGGTGGCGGCCGCCGCGGAGATCCCCGCGCTGCTCGCGCTGGGGCGGCTCGGGGGCCGGTTCTCGGACCTGGCGCTGGTGGTCTCCGGCAGCGTCGTCGGGGTCGCGTACTTCCTGCTGATGGCCGTGGTCACGGGGCCGGTGGGGCTCGTGGCGGTGCAGCTGCTCAACGCCTGGTCGTTCGCGGTCATCGCCGGCACCGGCCTCGGGCTGTTCCAGCGGATCGTCGCCCGGCCCGGTCTCGCCTCCGGGCTCTACGCCAACACCCGGCGGCTCGGTGGCGTGGTCAGCGGCCCGGTGATCGGGCTCGGCGGCGCGACGGCGCTCGGGTACGGCGCCGCCTTCCTGGTGTGCGCGGCGCTGACCGCCGTCGGGCTGCTGCTCGTGGTCGTGGCGCTGCGGGCGGCCCGCGCACCGGCCCCGGTCAGCGCAGGGGCGCGTTGAAGCGCGTGACCACCTGCACCGGGGCCGCCCACGACCGCGCGGGGCCGGGCAGGGCGCCACGGGTCTGCAGGAGCACGCGGGCCGCGCGGCGCAGGTGGGTGCGCAGGTCGTGGTGCAGCACCGCGGAGACGCGTCCGGCGCGCAGGAGCGCGAGGTGCTCGGCTGCCAGGTCGTGGACCACGACGACGCGAGGGTGCTGCCCCGCGGCGGCCAGGGCGTCGAGCACCCGCGCGGCTCCCCCTGCACCGGCGTACATCGCGTAGACGGCGGAGACGCCGGACCCGTCCGCACCGGCGGTCACCCGGCGCACCCCGTCGACCACCACGTCGGGGCGCTGCTCGTCGTCGACCACCTCGAGCACCGGGCGGGGGCCGAGCACCTCGGCGAACCCCTCGGCGCGCTCGTCCTCGCCGAGGTCGGCCCCACCGCTGCGGACCACGAGCACCCGACCTCGGTGATCGTGCAGGAGACCCGCACCCGAGGACCCCGCGTGGGGACCTCCTGCATGATCACCGCAGAGGGGAGCGCCGAGCCACTGGTCCACCAGGTGGGCCGCCGTGCGACCCGCCCCGCGGTTGTCGAGCCCGGTGTAGGCGACCCGCGCGGACCCCGGCAGGTCGGTCACCAGCGTGACCACCGGCACGCCCGCCGCAGCCAGCTCGGCCACGGCCGCCTCCACGTCGGGGTGCCGCGGGGCCTTGAGGACGACGCCGTCGGTGCGGGCGCGCACCGCCTTCCGCAGCGCTGCGGCGACGGGAGCCGGCCCCGCGCCGTCCTGCCCCTCGAGCAGGTGGAACCGAGCGCGGACGACGGCGGGCCGCAGCCCCGGCAGCTCGGCCTCCAGCGCCGCGCGGACCTCGACGGAGAAGCGCAGCGGCGCCTGGACCACCACGTCGAGGGTCCAGGTGCGGCCGCCGAGCTGCAGCTGGTCGGCCTGGCGCTGCAGGTCGGCGACGGCCCGCTCCACCTGGCGCGCGGTGGAGGGGCGCACGCCCTCCCGGCCGTGGAGGGCGCGGTCGACGGTGGCCTCGGACAGGCCCGCCTGGGCCGCGATCTCCCGGACGCGGAAGGGGTGGCGCACAGGCCCAGCATGGAGCCTCACCCGCGGCTGCGCTGAGGTCTTCCTGAGGGGTTCGGGGGTCCCGGGGTGGTCGGGACGCGCCTAGCGTCGTCGTCACGGCGAACCCCTCCTCGACCCACCCACCCCGCTCCTCGACGCCGAGAGGCACCACGATGACCGCCACCCCGACCCGTCCCACCTCCTCCCCGGCGCGCACCAGCGCCCCCACCGGCTGGTACTCCCCCGCCGACTGCTCCCTGGACGACTTCCGCGCCCTGGTCGAGGGGGGCCTCGCCGCCACCGACCTGGCCGACTACCCGTACGCCGACTCCCTCGAGCAGGGCGTCCTCGTCTACGGGGCACGGCTGCGTGAGCACACCACCACCCCCGAGGGCCGCCGCGACGTGCAGGCCGAGCTGGCCCGCGCCCTGGTCGACGGGCCCGGGATCGTGGTCTTCGCCGGCGCCTTCGAGCACGGCGTCGTGGACCGCGCCACGGACGTCTTCCGCGCGATGATCGAGGAGCAGAAGGCGGCCGGCACCGCCGTCGGCGACCACTTCGCCAAGCCGGGCGCGAACGACAGGATCTGGGGCGCGCTCGACAAGTTCGCCGTCCGCGACCCGCAGGCGTTCGCCGACTACTACGCCAACGACGTCCTCGCCCTGGTCTCGGAGGCCTGGCTCGGATCGGGCTACCAGGTGACCTCGCAGGTCAACGTGGTGAACCCCGGCGGGCAGGCGCAGACCGCCCACCGCGACTACCACCTCGGCTTCATGGGCCAGGAGCAGGCTGCGGGCTTCCCGGCGCAGGTCCACGCCCTCTCCCCGGTGCTGACGCTGCAGGGCGCGGTGGCGCACGTCGACATGCCCGTCGAGACGGGCCCGACGCTGTACCTGCCGCACTCGCAGAAGTACCCGGCCGGCTACATCGCCTTCCACCAGCCCGAGTTCACCGAGCACTTCCTGGCGAACCACGTGCAGCTGCCGCTGGCCAAGGGCGACGCGGCGTTCTTCAACCCCGCCCTCTTCCACGGCGCCGGCACCAACCGCAGCGCCGACGTGCGCCGCATGGCGAACCTGCTGCAGGTGTCGTCGGGCTTCGGGCGGGCGATGGAGGTCGTCGACAGGACGGCGATGGCGAAGGCGCTGTTCGAGGTGCTGCGCACCCAGAAGGCGGCGGGCGTCGACGAGCGCTCGCTCCGCAACGTCGTGGCGGCGTCGGCGGAGGGCTACGCCTTCCCGACCGACCTCGACCGCGACCAGCCGATCGGCGGTCTGGCCCCGCAGACCCAGGCCGAGCTGGTCTGGCAGGCCCTGTCCGAGGGCTGGGACCGCGCCGCGCTCGTCGAGGCCCTGGACGCCCAGCAGGAGCGCCGCCGCTCCGCCGCCTGACCCCCCCGACCGTGATCATGGGCGTTGCGCACAGCCGGTGCGCAGCGCCCATGATCACGGCGGGTGGGGTTGACGGTATGACCTGACAACTCGCTAGCATCGCCGCGCGGCGCCGTGCGGCGCGCGGTCTCGACGACGAGGAGCACCTCCGGTGACCAGCCCCACCACGCCCGTGCGCATCGCCCTCATCGGCAGCGGCCGCATCGGCCAGGTGCACGCCCTGAGCATCCACCGCGCCGAGGGCGCCGTGCTCCAGGTCGTGGCCGACCCGTTCGTGTCCGGCGCCGAGCAGGTCGTGGCCCGGTTCGGCGGACGCGCGACCACCGACGCGCTCGAGGCCATCACCGCCGACGACGTCGACGCGGTCGTGGTCGCCTCCCCCACCCCCACGCACGTCGACCTCATCGCCGCGTGCCTCGACGCCGGCAAGCCGGTGCTGTGCGAGAAGCCGATCGACCTCGACATCACCCGCGTCGACGGCCTGCGGGCCCGCGCGGCCTCCGCCTCGTCAGTCCCCGTGGCCCTCGGCTTCAACCGCCGCTTCGACCCGCACTTCGCCGAGCTGCACCGCCGCGTCACCGCCGGCGAGGTCGGCCCGCTCGAGCAGCTGACCATCACCAGCCGCGACCCGGCACCGGCCCCCGAGGACTACATCAAGGTCTCCGGCGGCATCTTCCGCGACATGACCATCCACGACTTCGACACCGCGCGCTGGTTCGTGCCCGACGTTGTCGCCGTCACCGCGGTGGGCCTGCGGCAGTTCTCGGACGTGATCGCGAAGCACGACGACTTCGACGGCGCCATCGTCACCCTGGTGGGCGCGGGCGGGCAGTCGGTGACCATCACCAACTCCCGCCACTGCGCCGCCGGCTACGACCAGCGCCTCGAGGCCACCGGCCCGCTCGGCACCCTGAGCGTCGGCAACGTCACCGACACCCTGGTCCGCTCGTCCAACGGCACCTCCGGCGACGCGGGCGCGGCCTTCCAGACGTTCTTCCTGGAGCGCTACAGCCAGGCGTACTCCGCCGAGCTGGAGGCCTTCCTCGTCGCCGTCCGCGGCGGCGAGATGACCAGCCCGGGCTACGAGGACGGGCGCGCCGCGCTCCTGCTCGCCGACGCCGCCGGGGTCTCGGCCCGCGAGGGCCGCACCGTGCGCGTCGACCTCACCGCCTGACCGCGGTGGCCCCCGCCGGCGCACCGGAGCTCGTCGCCACCTGCTGGACCTCGGCCGGCGACGTGCTGCCGGCGAGCCCCGACGAGCGCAGCCCCCTGCCGCTGGCCGACCGCGTGCGCGCCGTCGCCGCCAGCGGCTGGGTGGGCCTCGGCCTGCTCCACGCCGACCTCGCCCCGCTCGGGGCGGACGGCCTGGCCCGGCTGGCCGCCGACCTCCGCGCCCACGGCCTCCGCCACGTCGAGGTCGAGCTGCTCGACGGCTGGTGGGGAGACGACGACGACGCGTGGCGCCCCCGGTGGGAGCTGCTCCTCGCGGCGGCGCGCGCCCTGGGCGCCGCGTACGTCAAGGCCACCCCGCCACCGGCGGAGCACCCGAGCGCCACCGACCCGGCGCTCCTGGTGCCGCGGCTGCGGGCCCTCGCCGACGAGGCGACCGGCGCAGGCACCCGGCTCGCCCTGGAGCCCCTGCCCTGGACCGCCGTGCGGAGCATCCCCGCGGGCGCCGACCTGGCGCGCGCCGTCGACCACCCGGCGTTCGGGCTGTGCGTCGACGCGTGGCACGTCTTCCGGGCCGGCACCACCCTCGAGGAGCTCGCCGCGAGCCTCGCGCCGGGCCCGCCTGGACTGGTGGTCGGGGTGGAGCTCGACGACGCCGACGCCGACGTGGTGGGCACCCTCTTCGAGGACACCCGCGACCACCGCCGCTACTGCGGCGAGGGCGCGTTCGACCTGCCCGGCCTGGTGCGCGTGCTCCGCGACGCCGGGTACGACGGGCCCTGGGGCGTCGAGGCCCTCTCCGCCGAGCACCGTGCGACCCCCCTCGAGCAGGGTCTGGTCCGCGCCCGGGACGCCGCCCTCGCCGTCCTGACCCGCTCCTGACCCGCTCCCCGACCAGCCCGTTCACCCGCAGCACCAGACCTCGGAGGACCCCCGTGACCGACCTGAAGATCGCCGGCGCGCCCATCACCTGGGGCGTGTGCGAGGTGCCCGGCTGGGGCGCCCAGCTGCCCGTGGAGCGCGTGCTGCGCGAGATGGTGCAGCTCGGCCTCACCGCCACCGAGTTCGGACCCGAGGGCTTCCTGCCCGTGGAGCCGGCCGACCGCGCCGCGGCGCTGCGCGCGAGCGGCCTGGAGGCCGTCGGCGGGTTCGTGCCCGTCGTCCTGCACGACCCTGAGCGCGATCCGCTGCCCGCGCTGCGCACCGAGCTGGAGGCGTTCGTCGCCGCCGGCGCCGGCGTCGTGGTGCTCTCGGCCGACTCGGGCCTGGCGGGGTACGACGAGCGCGTCGAGCTCGACGAGGCCGGCTGGTCCACCCTGCTCACCAACCTGGGCCGCGCCCGCGACGCCGCCGCGGAGGTCGGCGTCCTCGCGGTGCTGCACCCGCACGTGGGCACGCTGGTGGAGTCTCGCGCCGACGTCGAGCGCGTGCTCGCCGGCACCGACGTGGGCCTGTGCCTCGACTCGGGCCACCTGCTCATCGGCGGCACCGACCCCGTGGAGCTGGCCCGCGACCACGCGGCGCGGGTCCGCCACGTGCACCTCAAGGACGTGCACCTGCCCACCGCGCAGCGCGTGCGCGACGGCGAGATCACGTACTACGAGGCGGTGCAGGAGGGCCTCTACCGCCCGCTGGGCCAGGGCGACGTCGACGTCCGCTCCCTGCTGCAGTCGCTGCTGGCCGCCGGGTACGACGGCTGGTTCGTGCTGGAGCAGGACACCGTGCTCCAGCTGCTGCCGGCCGAGGGCGAGGGCCCGGTGGCCGACGCCGGTGCCAGCGCCGCCCACCTGCGCTCCCTGGCGGCCGAGCTCGCCTGAGGTC
>JAKONK010000023.1 GCA_022701985.1 Actinomycetales bacterium | reverse complement strand
CAGCAGCCCCCTGTCCGCTGGAGCCGCTGGCCCCGAGCCCGCCGAAGAGGTCGTCCTGGACGGCGGCGGCTGCGGCGGTGCGGCGGTGCTCCTCGTCGCGCTGGAACAGCAAGTGCGCGGTCTGCTCGGGGGTGAGCATCCCGGCGAGCAGGCCCAGGTGCTCGCCGTCCTCCTCCGTCAGCTCCGGTCCGCCGGCCAGCACCGCGCGCCCGCCGTGGAGCACGTGGGCGAACTGCGCGTCGGCGTCGATGGCGCGCCACTCGCGGGTCTCCCCGGCGGCGCGCTCGCGCGGGGGCAGCGGGTCGAGGTCGTCGCTGACCTGGGCGGGCGGCGGGATGACGTGGTTGCGCTCCTCCTCCATCGCCGCGGCCAGGGTGAGCAGCGGACGCACCGCCGGGAGGAAGACGGTCGCCGCCTCGTGGGGCCCGCGCGAACGCACCACGCGCCCCACGGCCTGGGCGAAGAACAGCGGGGTGCGGTAGCTGGTCATCCACGCGAGCACCGCGGCGCGCGGCACGTCGACGCCCTCGGAGACCATCCGGACGCAGACGGCGATGCGCGCGGTGCCCGTGCCGAACCTCTCGATCTTCTTGGAGGCGGTCGGGTCGTCGGAGCGGATCAGCTCGGGCTTGTGGCCGGTGACCTTCTTGACGATGGCGGCGTAGGCGCGGGCGTCGTCCTGGTCGCTGGCCAGCACCAGGCCGGCGGCGTCGGGCACGCCGTGGGCCCGCAGGTGGCTGATCCGCTCGTCGACGGCGGCGATGACGTGCGGCACCCACTGGCCCTTGGGGTCGAGCACCGTCTTCCAGGCCGTGGCCTCGACGCTCTTGGTGCTGGGCTCGCTCAGCGAGGCCGCGATGACCTCTCCCGCGCTGTTGCGCCAGCGCGCGGTGCCCGTGTACGCCGCGAAGACGACGGGGCGGACCACGCCGTCGCGCAGGGCCTCGCGGTAGCCGTAGGTGTAGTCGGCCGAGGAGCGCAGCTCCCCGGGCTCGCCGTCAGGCACCTCGGAGTAGCGCACGAAGGGGATCCGCTCACCCGGCTTGGTGCGGAACGGCGTCCCGGTCAGGCACAGGCGGCGCGCGGCCCTGTCGAAGGCCTCCTCGGCGGCCTCGCCCCAGCTCAGGCCGTCACCGGCGTGGTGGACCTCGTCGAGGATGACGAGCGTCTTCGCCGCCGTGCACCGCGCCGCGTGCAGCGCCGGCTTGCCCGCCACCTGCGCGTACGTGGTGACGTAGCCCCTCGTGCCCGCGCGCACGGGTCCGACGGCGTTGGTCAGCGTGGGGTCGAGCACGATCCCGGCGGCGTCCGCGGCCTCGGCCCACTGCGTGCGCAGGTGGTCGGTCGGGGCGACGACGACGACGCGGGCGACCTCCCGCCGGGCGAGCAGCCGCGAGGCGAGGGTCAGCGCGAACGTCGTCTTGCCGGCGCCAGGCGTCGCGGTGACCAGGTAGTCCGAGGGGCGGGCCTCCTCGTAGCGGGCCAGCGCCTGCGACTGCCAGGCGCGCAGCGGGCGGCCGCCGTGCGACTCCACCGGCCCGACGACGGCACCCGGGTCTCCCGGGGAGGTGCCCCCGTCCGCGGGGGCCGCGGCGAAGAGGTCGTCGGACACCTCCGCGGCCAGGTGCGCGGAGGTGGACGGGCGGGCTCGCTGGAGCGGGGAGGAACTCACGGCCCCGCCACGCTAGCCGCTCCGGCGCCGTCGCCGGGCGCCTTCTGCCCGCCGCCCGCCGGGCGCACGCGGAGCGCCGTGGCGGACGCCAGGAGGCCGAACAGGCACAGCCCGCCGAAGAGCAGCGCGAACGTGACCCCGCCGTCGGCGGTCCCCCCGCCGGCGCTCGCGGCGGATCCGGCGAGGTCGGCGTGCAGGTCGGGCGCGGCGCCCAGCCGGGCCGCGAACAGCGCGCCGGCGATGCCGATGCCGACGACCGCGCCGAGGGCGTCGGACAGCTGCAGCGCCGCGCTGTTGCGCCCGCGCAGGTCGGCGGGGCTCAGCGACAGGGTCAGCACGCTCGTGCTCGACAGCGTCAGCCCCATGCCGAGCCCGCCGACGGCCCAGATCCCCAGCACCGCCAGGCCGGGGAGGAGGTGCAGCGAGGGCAGCACGAGCAGCCCCACCGCCACCGAGACGAGCAGCCCGCCCAGGGCCATGAGCCGCGGGCGGTCGAGGGGCAGGTCGGCGCGCCCCTGGAGCGCGGAGCCCAGGGTCCAGCCCAGGGCCGCACCGGTCAGGGCGAGGCCGGCGAGCGCCACCGGCAGGCCGCGCTCGAGCACGAGCATCAGCGGCACGTAGGACTCCGCTCCGAAGAACCCGGCGGTCATGAGGCCGCGCACCGCGATGACGCTGGGCAGCCCGCGCACGGCGCGCAGGGTGCCGGCGGGCAGCAGTGACGGCAGGGCCACGGCCACCGCGGCGACGCCGATGAGCACCGTCGCCACCGGGAGCCAGCGCAGGGGCACCAGGTCAGCGGCACCGGCCTGCGCGAGACCGGCCCCTGCGGCGACCCCGAGGCCGCGCACGGCGCGTGCGCGCTGGCTGAGCAGACCGGCGCGCTCCGGGGGCGCCCCGGCGGTCCCGCGCTCCGCGGGGACGCCCACCCCGGCCAGGCGCGGCAGGAGCACCAGGCCGACGAGCACCGCCAGCGGCGCGACCAGCAGGAACACCGACCGCCAGCTCCAGGCCGTGGCCAGCCACCCGGCCACCAGCGGCCCGACGACGGCGGGCAGCACCCACGCGGAGCTGATCCAGGCGAAGACGCGCGGGCGGGCCTCGTCGGAGAACACCGCGCCCACCACGGCGTACAGCGAGACCACGAGCAGACCGCCGCCCAGCCCGGAGACGGCGCGCCCGACCAGGAGCACCGTGAACGACGGGGCGGTGCCGCAGACGACCAGACCCCCCGCGAAGGCGACCAGGCCGGCCACGACGGGGGCGCGGGGCCCTCGGGCGTCCGCCCAGCCCCCGGCGAGGACCGTGCCGAGCAGGCTCGCGGTCAGGAACAGGGAGAAGGCCAGGCCGTAGCGCCGCAGGCCCCCGAGCTCGTCGGCGACGACGGGCATGGCGGTGCTCACCGCCATCGCCTCGAAGGCGACCAGCGTGACGAGGGCGATGATCCCGGCGAGCGCGACCCGCAGCTCGCCCCGGATCACTCCGCGCCGGAGCCGCTGCCCCCGGAGCCCTTGCCGCCCTTGCCACCGGAGCCGCCCTCGCGGGACCGCATGCCCTCGATGACCTCCTTGCACATGGGGCAGACGGGGAACTTGTTCGGGTCGCGCCCGGGGACCCAGACCTTGCCGCACAGGGCGATCACGGGCTCGCCGGTCATCGCCGACTCGAGCACCTTCTCCTTGCGCACGTAGTGCGCGTAGCGCTCGTGGTCGCCGGGCTCGACGGGCTGCTCGACGAGCTGGCGGTCGAGCAGCGCCGTCCCCGACCCGGAGGTCCGCGGGTCTGACGTCGCGGGGCTGGCGCCGGGGTCGGACAGCGGCTCGCTCATGGGGGCCAGCGTACGTCGCGCTCAGTTCTGGGAGGGGTCCTCGGGGTAGGAGGCCACCCACGCCAGGCGGCCCGGCTGGCGGCGCAGCACCGATGCCCACAGCTCCTCGGGGGCGTCGGTGAAGGCGTCGCCGGCCTCGCCGTCGACCACGTACCAGGAGCCCTCCTCGACCTCGCCCTCCAGCTGGCCGGCGCTCCAGCCGGCGTAGCCGGCGAAGATCCGCAGCCCGCCGACACCGGGGGCCACGACCTCCGGCGGAGCGTCGAGGTCGACGACGCCGAGCGAGCCCACCAGGCGCCGCACCCCCAGCGGCTCGGGGCCGTCACCGGGCACGGCGACGAGGCCGAGGGCGGTGTCCAGCCCCACCGGTCCGCCGCGGAACAGCCGGCCGGGCGCCGTCGTGAACGGCTGCCACGCGGGCAGCACCGCCTCGACGTCGGTGGTGGTGGGACGGTTCACGACGACGCCGAACGCGCCGCCGTCGGCGGTGTGGTCGAGCAGGAGCACCACGCTGCGGCGGAACTCCGCTCCCTCCAGCGAGGGCGTCGCGACCAGCAGCCGGCCCGTCATCGACCAGCCGTCGAGCCCGCCGGGGGCGCTCCGCTCGCCCCGCCCCTCCGTCACCGGGCCAGTGTGCCGCCGGCCGTCCGCCCGCGCCGCGCGAGCCGCCGTGACGCGCGCCGGCCGGCCAGCACCGCCAGGCCCGCCCCGAGGAGCACCCCGGCGGCGTCGGCGACCGCGTCGAGCGGGTCTCCGCTGCGGTCCGGGAGCACGAGGTGCTGCAGGACCTCCGAGACGACGGCGTGCGCGAGCAGCAGCGGCAGCAGCAGCCGGCCCGGGACGCCGGCGCGCAGCCCGGTCCAGGCGGCGAGCCCGAACACCGCCAGGTGCACGGCCTTGTCGACGCCCGGCACCCCGCCGGTCGAGGGGGCGCGCGGCGCGTAGAGGACCACCAGCTGCAGCAGGACCGCGAGGGCGAAGGCGGTGCGCGCGAGCGCGCGCCGCCTCCCGGACCGCTGACCGGGCCGCGCCGGGGCGTCAGGCACGCCCGGGGCGCTCGCCGGCGCTCGTGCGCAGCGCGCGTCGGCGGCGCTTGTCCTCGTACATGGCGGCGTCGGCCTCGGTGACCGCGCGGGCCACGGTGCGGCCCGGCTCGGCGCGCGCCGCACCCACCGAGACGCGCAGCGGGAGGCCGCCGGGGGTGCGGGCCTGCTCCACGCCGGCCCGCAGGCGGGCGGCGAGCGCCTCGACGTCGCCCACGCGCGGCACGAGCACCGCGAACTCGTCACCCCCGACGCGGGCGACGACGTCGCTGCTGCCGCGCAGGCAGGCCCGCAGGGCGGCGCCGCAGGTGCGCAGCAGCTCGTCACCGGCGGCGTGGCCGTAGGTGTCGTTCACGTGCTTGAGGTCGTCGAGGTCGAGCAGGGCCACCGCCACGGGGACGCCGGCGTCGACCAGGCCCTGGGCGGCGGCGAGCTCGGAGTCCCACCGGTGGCGGCTGCCGACGTCGGTGAGGGCGTCGCGGCCCAGCTGGAGCCGGGTGTCGGAGAGCTGCTGCTCGACCTTCTCGCGGGCCAGGACCACCGCGAGCACGGTGCCGGCCGTCTGGACGAGCTGGGTGGCGATGCGGCGGCGCAGCGGGCTGAACGGCTGGGCGCTCGTGCCGCAGCGGACGGCCAGGACGCCGCCGGCGGGACCGGCCGGGTGGTCGGGACCGCCCAGCGGGAGCACGAGCGCCGCCACCGCGCCGTCCACGGGCCGCAGCGGCGCCCCGAGCGGTGCGACCGCGGGCGAGGGGCCCGCGAGGGCGGCGCGGGCGGCGCCGAGGACGGCCGCGTCGTCCGCGAGCTGCGCCCCGCCGGCGGGCCCGTCGAGCTGCCCGTCGAGCTGCACGTCGAGCTGCACGGGGTGGCGCACCACCGTGGCGGGTCCGCCGTCGACCCACACCCCGGCGACCTGGCAGCCCAGGGCGTCGAGCAGGACCCGTGCGACCCGCTCGACCGCCTCGGCCGGGGGACGCCGCAGGGCGCCGGTGAGCTCCTGCACCGCGTGGAGGGCGCGCAGCTCGTCGACCACCTGGCCGTCGAGGGCGCCGGTCGAGCCGCCGGGCAGCACCACGACGGTGCGGCGCTCGTGCAGGTCGGCCAGCACCAGGCGCGCCGCGCGGCGCAGCACCTGGTCGTCGGCGGCGAGCAGGTCCTCGCTGCGCCGGGGCGCCCCCAGCACCACGACGGCGTCGCTGCCGAGGGCGACCACGGCGGCCGTGGCCGCGCGGTAGCCGCCCACGACGTGCGTCGGGGAGGCCGCCAGCACGCGGACCACGCCGCCGGTGCGCAGCGCACGGGCGGCCAGGTGGTCCGCGCCTGACTCGTCGTGGAGGTCCAGCGGTGCGCCACCGGCCCCGGGCGTGCCCGCTCCGCGCCCGGCGACGTGCTCCCACCCGCGCTCGGCGTGGTGGCTGAGCACGAGGGCGTCGGGGGCACCGACGGCGGCGAGGAGCGCGTCGGCTCGGTCCACGCCTCCCACCGGGGCCTCCTGCACGGTCGTGCCTGCGGGCGGGCTCATGCGCGTCCGCTGGTCAGGGAGTATGGCGCAGGAGGGTGACGGAGGGCGGGTGCGACCGACAGGCCCGCACCCTCCGCAGTCATCCATTCACAGTAAGTGACAAAGCGGGCACGCGGCGTCGCGACGCGCCTCGTGCCCGCCGCCCTCAGAGGGTCGGGTCCCAGCGGAAGCTGCTGATCTCCTCCGGGTCCTCCCCCGTCTCGTAGGCGTGGGCCCGGGCGGCCAGGCGGGCGTCGGCCATCTCCTGGCGCAGCCCCGCGTGGCGCACGCCGAGACCGGGCACCCTGTCGATGACGTCCATCACCAGCCGGAACCGGTCCAGGTCGTTGCGGTGGACCATGTCGAACGGCGTCGTGGTGGTCCCCTCCTCGACGAACCCCCTCACGTGCAGGTTCTGGTGACCGTTGCGCCGGTACGTCAGCCGGTGCACCAGCGTCGGGTAGCCGTGGAAGGCGAAGAGCACCGGCCGGTCGGTGGTGAAGAGGGCGTCGTACTCGCGGTCGGCCAGCCCGTGGGGGTGCTCCGACGGCGGCTGCAGGCGCATCAGGTCGACCACGTTCACGAAGCGCACGCGCAGCTCGGGCAGGTGCCGGCGCAGGAGCGCCGTCGCCGCGAGCGCCTCCTGCGTGGGGATGTCGCCGGCGCAGGCGATGACGACGTCGGGCTCGACGCCGTCGTCGTTCGACGCCCACGCCCAGCGGCCGAGGCCCCGGGCGCAGTGGGCGACGGCCTCGTCGACCGTCAGGTAGTCGAGGGCCTGCTGCTTGCCCGCGACGACCACGTTGACGTAGTGCTCGCTGCGCAGCACGTGGTCCATCGTGGAGAGCAGCGTGTTGGCGTCCGGCGGCAGGTAGACCCGGGTGATCTCCGCCTTCTTGGTGACCACGTGGTCGATGAAGCCCGGGTCCTGGTGGGAGAAGCCGTTGTGGTCCTGGCGCCAGACGTGGCTGCTCAGCAGGTAGTTCAGCGACGCCAGCGGACGCCGCCACGCCAGGGCCCGCGTGGTCTTGAGCCACTTGGCGTGCTGGTTGACCATCGAGTCCACGATGTGGATGAAGGCCTCGTAGCTGGTGAACAGGCCGTGGCGACCGGTGAGCAGGTAGCCCTCCAGCCAGCCCTGGCACAGGTGCTCCGACAGGACCTCCATGACGCGGCCGTCGCGGCGGACGTGGCTGTCGCCCTCCCGGGGCCCGTCGGCCAGCTGGCGGCCGGTGACCTCGAACACGGCCTGCAGGCGGTTGCTGGCCACCTCGTCGGGGCCGAAGAGCCGGAACGTCTCGGGGTTGGCCTCCACGACGTCCCGCAGCCACTCCCCGAAGACCGTGGTGGGGCTGTGCACCTGCTCGCCCGGGCGCGGCACGTCCACCCCGTAGGGGCGGAAGTCGGGTAGGCGCAGCGGCTTCTTCAGGAGGCCGCCGTTGGTGCGGGGGTTGGCGCTCATGCGCCGCTCGTCGCGCGGGCGGTTGGCCAGCACCGCGTCCGTCGGGGCGCCGTCCTCGGTGAAGAGCTCCTCGGCGCGGTAGGACTCCAGCCACGCCCGCAGCTGCTCGCGGTGCCCCTCGTCGGAGCGGACCTCGCTCAGCGGCACCTGGTGGGCGCGCCACGTTCCGGCCACGGGCTGGCCGTCGACGTCGTGCGGGCCGGTCCAGCCCTTCGGGGTGCGCAGGACGATCACGGGCCAGCGCGGGCGGTCACCCGGGTCGCCGTCGTGCGCGGCCGCGTGGGCGCGCGCCGCGCGCTGGTTCTCGGCGATGGCGTCCAGGGCGGTGTCGAGCGCCCAGGCCATGCGCTGGTGCACGGGCGTCGCGTCCTCGCCGTCGCCGGGCCCCGAGACCCACAGCGGCTCCCAGCCGGTGCCGCGCAGGTACTGCTCGAGCTCGTCGTCGCTCATCCGCGCCAGCACGGCGGGGTTGGCGATCTTGTAGCCGTTGAGGGCCAGCACCGGCAGCACCGCGCCGTCGCGCGCGGCGTCGAGGAACTTGTTCGCGTGCCAGGAGGCGGCCAGCGGACCGGTCTCCGCCTCGCCGTCGCCGATGACGCAGACGGCCACGAGGTCGGGGTCGTCGAAGACCGCGCCGGTGGCGTGCACCAGGGCGTAGCCCAGCTCTCCGCCCTCGTGCAGGGAGCCCGGGACGTCGGCGGCGGCGTGGCTGGGGATCCCCCCGGGGAAGGAGAACTGCTTGAACAGCCGGCGCATCCCCTCCTCGGTCTGGTCGACGTCGGGGTAGGCCTCCGTCCAGGCGCCCTCCAGCCAGGCGTTCGCGACCACGGCCGGACCGCCGTGGCCGGGCCCCGCCACGAACAGCGCCTCGGTGTCGCGCTCCCTGACGGCGCGGTTGACGTGGCTCCAGACGAAGTTGAGCCCGGGCGTGGTGCCCCAGTGGCCCAGCAGGCGCGCCTTGACGTGGTCCGGGCCGAGCGGCTGGCGCTGCAGCGGGTCGGCCTGCAGGTAGATCTGGCCGACCGAGAGGTAGTTCGCGGCGCGCCACCAGTGGTCGACGGCGGCCAGCGCCTCGTCGTCCAGGACGTCGGGGACGAGGTCGCCGCCGGGGACGACGGGCACGGCGGGGCGCGTGGCGAGGTCGGTCACGCCGTGCACCTACCCGCTGGCGGCCCGCTCACGCGGTGGGACAGGCTTGGCGGGTGGCAGCTGAGCGCTTCGCGTACGGGCCGGGCACCGCACTGGTGGTGGTGGACGTCCAGGTCGACTTCGCCGACCCGGCCGGGTCGCTGCACGTGCGCGGGGGCGAGGACGTCGTCCCGCTGGTGAACGCCGAGGTGGGAGCCGCGGTCGCGGCCGGGTCCCCGGTGGTCTTCACCCAGGACTGGCACCCCGAGCACACCCCGCACTTCGCCGCCGACGGCGGTGTCTGGCCCGTGCACTGCGTCGCGGGGACCCCGGGCGCGGAGCTCCACCCCGACCTGCTGGTGCCCGAGGGCGCGCCGCGGGTGCGCAAGGGCACCGGCGCGGAGGACGGCTACTCCGGCTTCTCCGAGCTCGACCTGGCCTCGGGGCGCCGCGAGGCCACCGTGCTGGGAGACCTGCTCGACGCCCGCGGGGTGCGCCGGGTCGTCGTCGTCGGTCTCGCGGGCGACTACTGCGTCAGGGCCACGGCGCTGGACGGCGCCGCCCGCGGCCTCGCGGTGCTGGTGCCGCTCGCGCTGACGCGCTTCGTGCAGCTGGCCGAGGGTGACGACGAGCGCGCCGTCGCCGAGATGCGCGCCGCCGGCGTCGAGGTGGTCTGACCCGCCCCACCCCTGCGCGGTGATCACGGTCGGGTCACGGGTGCCACCGCTCTGCAACGCCCCGGGCGGGGGCCGCGTCTGGCGGGCATGACTCGCGTGAACAGGTGCGGCGCCCTGAGGCGCTCCCCCGCTGCCGTGCTCGTGCCGATCGCGCTGACCGGCCTGCTGCTGGCGGGCTGCACCGCGGGCGGGGCCGGGTCCGCGACGAGCGGGTCCGCCGGTGGGGCCGACAGCGCCGCTGCTGAGGACCGCTCCGGCCCGCAGTCCTTCACCGACGCCGCGTCAGGGGGGAGCGGCGGCGGGAGCAGCGCCGAGGCCGCGAGCGCCGCGGCCCCGGCAGCCGGCTCCGCGGGCAGCGACCTCGCGGGCGCCGGCGACCGCCAGGTGGTCACCACGGGGTCGGCCAGCATCGTGGTCGGCTCCCCCGCGCAGGCGGCCGAGCAGATCGCCGTCTACGTCGAGGGCGCGGGCGGCCGGGTGGAGCAGCGCTCCGTGCAGACCCCCGAGGAGGGACCCGCGAGCGCGACGCTCACGGTGCGCGTCCCCGCCGAGGGCTTCTCGGGGACCCTGGAGCAGCTCGGCCGCTTCGGCGAGGTGAGCGACGTCGACGTGACCTCCACCGACGTGACCGCCCAGGCCAGCGACCTGGACGCGCGGGTGGCGGCGCTGCGCACCTCCACCGAGCGGCTGACCGCGCTGCTGGCCGGGGCCGCGAGCACCGAGGAGGTGGTGGCGGCCGAGAGCGCCCTCACCCAGCGCCAGGCCGAGCTCGACTCCCTCACCGCGCAGCGCGCCGTGCTGTCGGGGCAGGTCGAGATGGCGACGCTGAGCCTGTTCGTCAGCGGGCGCGCCGAGGCGCCGGTCGTGGAGGCCGGCGGGTTCCTCGGCGGCCTCGCGTCGGGGTGGAACGCCCTGGTCGCCGCGGTGGCGGGTGCCCTGGTGGTCTTCGGGGTGGTGCTCCCGTGGCTGGTGGCGGCGGCCCTCGTCGTCGCGGCCGCCGCCGGGGCGGCCCGGGTGGTGCGGCGCGTGCAGGCGCGGCGCACCACCGCCACCTCGACGGTGACCGGGGCTGACGAGGAGAGCTGACACCGGGTGGCGCGGGTCAGGACGCCGGGGTGCTCGACGGCTCCGGCGCCGGCGCCAGGCCCATGCGGTCCAGCACCCACGTGAGGCCCGGTGCGATGCCGGCGGCGGCGAAGTCCCAGTCGTGCTCGGCGTCGGGCTCGACCCGCAGGTGCACCGGCAGGCCCTTCGCCCGCAGGTCGGTCACCACGCGCCGCGTCTCCCGCGCCGAGAGCGGGTCGCCGTCCTCGGCGAGGTCGAACCAGAAGGGCGTGCCCTCCCGGACGCGCAGGCGCGGGAGGTAGTGGTCGGGCGAGGCCGCCCGGTACTCCGCCCGCGTGCTCAGCGCGTCGCGGCCGCCGGGGCCGGGACTGCCGAAGGCCTCCAGCCCGACGACGCCGCCGAAGACGTCCTGGTGGCGCAGGCCCAGGTCGAGGGCGCAGTAGCCGCCCATCGACATGCCCGCCGCGACCCGGTGCTCGGGGTCGGCGGCGGTGGCGTAGTGGGCGTCGACCCAGCTGACGACGTCGAGGACGTGGGTGGCCACCTGGGGCCCGCCGGGGCGGGTGCTGTCGAGGCACTCGGTGTCGTCGGTGTCGGGGGCGGTGAGGTCGGGGGCCACGAGGATGACCGGGGGGATGAGCCGGTCGTGGATGAGCACGTCGGCGGTGTGGGCGACGTCGCCGGCGGTGAACCAGTCGGCGGAGGACCCGGGCTCGCCGTGGAAGAGGTAGACCACCGGGTACTGCCCGGCGCTGTCGTAGCCGGGCGGGGTGTAGACCCAGGTGTCGCTGGGGTCGAGCCCCGAGCCGTCGCGCAGCGGGACCTGCACCTGGGTGACCTCGCCGTCGGTGTCCGGCACCCGTCCGGTGGCCAGGGTCTCGGCGGCCTGCGCCGAGGGCAGGAGCCCCAGCCGGGTGTTCACCCCGGCGGCCAGGGCCAGGGCGAGCACCAGCACGGCCGCGCCCCCGGCCAGCCACGGGCGGCGCCCGCGGCGGCGGCGCAGCACCACGACCACCAGCAGCAGCAGGGCCAGCCCGCCGAGCAGGCCGGCGGGCCACCACGTCGAGAGCACGTCGCGGTGCTCCCCCAGCTGGTCCAGGACGGCGCGGGGGACCTCTCCGGCGCCGGGGAGCGCCAGCGGCGCGGACGCGGAGACCACACCTGATGGTGCCCCCGCGGCCCGACGGGCCGCCACGCCAGCGCTGGGAGCTCGCCGGGAATCCGCGGGGAGGTGGTCCGGACGGCCGACGGGGCCTGCGGGCGGCACCCGGGATGACGCAGGATGACCCCTCGTGGATCACCTCGTCCGCCGCGACCGGCGCCGGCGCACCGCGTCCCTCGTCGTCGCTGCCGCCGGCCTGCTGTCCCTGCTGTCCGCGGCGCTCCCGCCGCTGCGCGGCCGCCTGGAGACCCTGCTGGGGCTCACGCCGTTCCTCGTGCCCCAGACCGCCGCGGGGGTGACGGCCCTCGCCGGGTGCGCCCTGCTCGTCGTCGCCCGGGGCCTGCGCCGCGGCAGCCGCCTGGCCTGGGGCGCAGCGCTCGTGCTGCTGCTGGCGCTGACGGTGCTGCACCTGGTCAAGGGCATCGACGTCGAGGAGTCGGTGCTCACCTTCGCGGTGGCGGCGTACCTGTCCACGCAGAGGCGCGCCTTCCCCGTGCTGCCCAGCCACGCCGCCGCCGTGCGCGCCGTGGCCCTGGGCGCGGGCGGCTTCGTCGCCGCCGTGCTCATCACGGCCGCGCTCACGCTGGGCTTCGGCGGCCACCGCCACCACGGCCAGTTCGGCGAGGACGCCCGCGAGGCCGCCGGGCGCCTCGTCGGCGTGGAGGAGGCGCAGCGGGTCGGCGTCCCGGCCGGCGTGGTGCCCGGGCTCGGGCCGGCCTCCAGCCGGCTGCTCCCCGTGATCGGCGTCGGCCTGGTCTGCACGGTGCTGTGGCTGGTCTTCGCTCCCCGCCGGGCCCCCAGGCTGGGGCGCGCCGAGCACGAGGCCGAGCGCGAGCGCGCCCGCGCCGTCGTGCACCGCTGGGGCGGTGACACGCTCGCCTACTTCGCCCTGCGCGACGACAAGGACTGGTTCTTCACCGGCTCCACCGTGGTCGCCCACTCCGTCCGGGGGAACACCTGCCTGGTCTCCCCCGACCCGGTCGGGCCCCCCGAGGAGCGCGAGGACGCCTGGGCCGACTTCCGCGACTACGCCGAGCGCAACGGCTGGACGGTCCTGGTCATCGGCGCCGCGGAGCCGTGGCTCCCCGTCTACGAGCGCACCGGCATGCGCCCGGTCTACCTCGGTGACGAGGCCGTGCTCGACTGCAGCACCTTCACCCTCGCCGGCAACGCCATGAAGTCGCTGCGCCAGGCGTACAACCGCGTGGGCCGCGCCGGCGTCACGCACTCCTTCCACACCGCCGGCGAGCTCGACCCCGCCCTGCGCGCCGAGCTGGTGGCGATGAGCGCGCAGAGCCGCCGCGGCGACGCCGAGCGCGGCTTCTCGATGACGCTGTCGCGCCTGGCCGACCCCGCCGACGCCGACCTGCTGCTGACCGTGGCCCGCCAGCGGGTCGCCGCCACCGACGAGACCCCCGCCGTGGACAGGGTGGTGGGCTTCGTGCAGTGGGTGCCCTCGGCCGACGTCGACGGCTGGTCGCTCGACGTGATGCGCCGGTCCACCGACGAGGACCTGCCCTCCGGCATCGTCGACGCGATGATCATCGCGACGGCCGAGCACCTGCGCGAGCGCGGGCAGACGGGACTGGGGCTGAACTTCGCGGTGCTGCGCACCGTCGTCTCCGGCGAGCAGGAGGGCCGCGTGCCCGACCTGGCCCGCCAGGTGCTGACCCGCCTGGGCAGCCACTCCCAGATGGAGTCGCTGTGGCGGTTCAACGCCAAGTACGACCCGGCGTGGCGGGCCCGGTACGTCGTCGTCGACGACCTGGCCCAGCTCGCCACCGACGGGCTCACCATGGCCCGCGCCGAGGGGCTGACCGAGGAGCTGCCCCTGGTCTCCGCGCTGCCGCGCCTCGGCGAGCAGATCGGCAGCCAGCTGAGCGGCGTCGGCACCGCGCTGCGCGACCGCCTCCCCGGCCGCTCGCGCACCGCTGCCGACGACGACCCCGAGGACTCCGACGACGCCGACGACGCCGACGACGCCGACGACGCCGGCCCGGACGGCAGCACCCGGTGAGCGCGGCGCTGGGGCTCGCCGCCGCGCTCGTGGCGAGCCTGGCCTACGGCGTCGCCTCGGTGCTGCAGGCCCTCGGCGCGCGACGCGCGGCGTCGGCCGGGGGTGGTGCGCCGACGACCGGCGGGGCCGGAGCCGTCGGGCTGGCCCGCCAGCCGCTGTACCTCGCCGGGGTCGTGCTCGACGGCGCCGCGTGGCTCGTGTCGCTCGTCGCGCTGCGGACGCTGCCCCTGTTCGCCGTGCAGGCGCTGCTCGCGGGCTCGCTCGCCGTGACCGCCCTCCTCGGCGCCCGGGCGCTGGGCGTCAGGCTCGGCAGGGTCGAGCACGCGGCCGTGGTGGCCGCCGTGGTCGGCCTCGCCCTGGTCGCGGCCGGGGCCCGGCCCGGGCGGCCCGAGCCCGCGCCGCCCGGCACCGTCGAGGCCGCCCTGGCGGTGGCCGTGGCGCTGGCGCTGCTGGTGGCCGTGCCCGCCGGCACCCCCGAGCACCCCCGGCGCTGGCTGGCCGGGCGCACCGGGGCCCTGGTGCTCTCGTGCGCCGCGGGCGTCGCGTACTCCGTCGCGGCGCTGTGCGCCCGGCTGGTGGAGCCCGCCTCCCCCCTCGGCCTGCTCGCCGAGCCCGCCACCTGGGTCGTGGTGATCTCCGGCGTGGCCGGGACGCTGCTGTACGGCCGGTCGCTGTCCGGTGACGGCGTGGTCGCGGCGACCGCGGCGCTCTGGGTGGTCGAGGTCGTGGTCGGCGGCGCCGCCGGCCTGCTGCTCCTGGGCGACGGCGTGCGCCCGGGCTGGGCCTCCGCGGTCGTCATCGGGGTCGGGCTCGCGCTCGCCGCGTGCGTGCAGCTGGCCCGTCCCGCCTCCGAGGCCCAGCCGGCGGGCTGACCGGTCAGCCCTGGCGGGAGAACGCCGAGGCGCGCTCGACCTGCTCGGGGGTCACCTCGACGCCGGTGTAGCGCTCGAACTGCCGCGCCGCCTGCAGAGCGATCACCTGCGACCCGGTGATGACCGGCACGCCCGCCCCCTCGGCGGCCCGCACCAGCGGCGTCAGCGCGGGGAAGGCGACGACGTCGAGGACGGCCGCCGCCGCGCGGACGTGCTCCAGGGGGAAGGCCAGCACGTCGGCGTCCTCCCCCGCCATCCCCAGCGGGGTCGCGTTGACCAGCACCGCGTCGTCCACCGCGCCGGGCTGCTGCACCGCGTGCCGGTAGCCGTACTTCTCCGCGAGCCGGCGACCGGCGGCCTCGTTGCGGGCGAGCACGGTCAGGTCGTCGGTGCCGGCACCGCGGAAGGCCGCGACCACCGCCTTCGCCATGCCCCCCGAACCCCGGACGACGACCGGCAGCGCCGGGTCCAGACCGGCGACGAGGGTCGCGACGGCCTCGTAGTCGGTGTTCGAGGCGGTGAGCCGCCCGCCGTCGTTGACGATCGTGTTGACGCTCTCGATCGCCGCCGCCGACGCCTCCAGCTCGTCGACCAGCGGGATCACCGCCTCCTTGAACGGCATCGAGACGGAGCAGCCGCGGATGCCGAGGGCCCTCACCCCGCGGACCGCGCCCTCGACGTCGTCGGTGGTGAACGCCTTGTAGACGAAGGGCAGGCCCAGCTCGTCGTACAGGAAGTTGTGGAAGCGGGTCCCCAGGTTCGAGGGGCGCCCCGCCAGGGAGATGCAGAGCGTCATGTCCTTGTGGAGGATCGGCACGCCGCCATCCTCGCGCCCGGCGCTGCGCCGGTCAGGGCCAGGTCGGCCACCACCGGGGAGTGCGTGCTCGGACCGCGCTCCCCCTCCCACGTGCGCACCGGCTCCAGCCCCGCCACCAGCACGACGTCGACGCGCGCGAGCCCCGGCCCCGGCCCGCGGGTGAGCTGCGGCATCCGCCCGACCGCGGCGTTGACGTCGGTGAGGCCCGCGGCCCCGAGCACCTGCAGCGGCTCGTTGAGCTCCGCCGAGTTCACGTCGCCCCCCACGACCACGACGTCCCCGGCGCGGCGCCGCTCCTGGGCGACCTCGGCGAAGCGGCGCGCCTCGGCCACCCGCACCGCACCGGCGCTGGCGGTGCTGCCCGCGGGGTTGCTCGCGTCGCCGCTGGCGGAGCAGCCCAGGCACGGGCTGGCCAGGTGCACCGAGAGCACCGACGCGGTGCGCTCCCCCAGGTCGAGCCGCACGAGGTCGGTGGGGCGGGCTCCGACGGGCAGTCCCGAGACCGGGGTCGCGCTGATGACGGGGTAGCGGCTGACGACCGCGTCGCCGTCGTCCTGCGGCCCCAGGGGTGCGAACGAGCGGTACGGGTGCGTGGCCGCCAGGTGCCTGTCGACGGCGCCCCGCTGGCGGGGCGTCAGCTCCTGCAGCAGCAGCACGTCGGGGGCGTCGTCGGCGACCAGCTGCAGGACGCCGTCGACCGACCCCCCGTGGGTGGCGTTGTACGTGGCGACCCTGAGGTCGGGCTGGGCGCTGCTGCTGCCGGGGACGACGACGTGGCCCCACGTGGCCGCCAGCACCGCGACGGGCGCGGTGAGGGCGACGACCGCGCGGCGACGGCCCCGCAGCAGCGCCCGGGCCAGCAGCACCGGGGTGGGCAGCAGCCACCAGAAGGCCGCGAGCGCGAGCGCGTACGTCGGCGCCCACCCGTCACCGACGACGGCGACCGCCAGCAGGGCCGCGGTCGCCGCCGTCCCGTAGAGCACGCCTCAGGCCAGCTCGCCGTCGAGGTACAGCCAGCGGCGCGGGGCACCCGGCGCCTCGGGGGCGGCGCGCACGAAGCGGCTGCGCTCGCGCAGGACGCCGCGGGCGGGCGCCCCGTCCGCGTGCGCCGCGGTGCTGCGCCAGCGCGCCTCGAAGATGACGGTGCCCCGGTCGTCGAAGGGGCCGCCCGCGGTGGTCTCGACGACGTCGAGGCGGACCCAGCGCTGGTCGGGGTCGAGGTCGACCTCGGCCTCGTCGGGCCGGTCGTCGGGGTGCCAGGTGCGCAGCAGGTAGGGCACGTCGCGCAGGGCGAAGGCGGTGTAGCGCGAGCGCATCAGGGCCTCGGCGGTCGGGGCGTCGGCCTCGCCGCGGTGGTAGCGGCCGCAGCAGGCGCCGTAGGCGTCGCCGGTGCCGCAGGGGCAGCGCTCGGCGTCGGGGCTGGCGGGGGGCGTCCCTGTGGTGCCGGGCATGGGACCCAGTGTGGGGCCGGACGACGGAGGGCCCGACCTGGTGGTCGGGCCCTCCGCTGCTCGCAAGGGGGGTGTCGCTCGCGTGGGACGACTGCTGATCAGTCCGAGAGCGACGAGGTGGAGGTGGCGGGAATCGAACCCGCGTCCGCCGTCGTGCCCCCAGGGCTTCTCCGGGTGCAGCCCGTGACTCGTTCTGCTCGGCTCCAGCGCTCACACGGGCGTTGCGCTGACGAGCCCAGTCACCTTGGTTTCCCACCGGCCCCGGTGACACTGGCCGGTGGTTGAGCTCCCTAGCTGACGCCGGTACCCGGGCCGGGAGCACTCCCGGGCCGACGGACTTTCAACTCAGCTGATCAGGCAGCGAGAGCGAAGTCGGTGCTCTTGGAATCGGCACCTGTGGGTTTGCAAGGAACGTTAACGAGATGACCTTGCCTTCTCGACCCGCTTCCCCTGGTTCGACGATGCGACGTCGAAACCTGACACCCCCTGTGGAGTTGTGCTGCTCAGGGCCTCGGCCCCGGGCAGTCGGACCATCGTACGCGCAGTGGCACGCGGTCCTCCAGTGAGAACTGCTGCTGCGCGCTCGCTGTTCCGCGCGAGACTGGTGCCGTGGACGACGACGTCGAGGCCGTCGAGCGCGAGCTCACCCGTGCGCTGCGGGCGTGGACGGTGGCCAGCACCCTGGCCGGAGCGGTGGCCGTGGTGGTCGGGAAGCGCCGGGAGGACCCAGCGCTGCGCGCTCTCGGCGAGCAGACCGTGCTGTGGGCGGCGGTCGACGGCGCCGTGCTCGGCGCCGGTGCCGCGGTCCGGGCGCGCGCCGACGGCCCGCCACCGGCGGAGCGGCTGCGCCTCCTGCTGACCGCGAACGCCGTGGCCGACGTCGGGTACGTGGCGCTCGGTGCCGCGCTGGCCTCGCGACCCGACCGGGTGCCGCGACGGCTGCGCCGCCGCCGGCGCGGCAGGCGGACGAGCGAGGCGGAGCTGCGGGCGCACGGCCTGGCGGTCGTGGTCCAGGGCCTGGCGCTCCTCGTGCTCGACACCCGCGCTGCTCGGAAGCTGGGCCGCTCCGCTCGCTGAGCGGGCGGGCAGCCGGCCCAGCCCCGACGCGCCCGGCCCCCGGTGCTGCGGGCGGCTCGCGCTCAGGCCTCCCCGACGTGCAGGACGACGGTCGACCCGGCCCGCGCCGCCTCCTGGACGGTGCGGAGCTGGAGCAGCGCCGGGGTCTCCGACAGCACGCGCGCCGCGTTCGCGAGCGCCCGCGTGGCGGCGACCTCACCGCGGGCCCGCTCGAGCGCGGCCTGCCCCTCCTGCGCGGCCGTCGCCGTCGCCAGCAGCGCCCGGCGCAGCTCGGCCTCGGGGTCGACGGCCGCGTCGAGGAAGGCCACCGGGTCGGCGATGGCGAACCGGGCGGCGGCGCTGACGCGGACGCCCGGGACGTCGACCGCAGCGACCTCCTGACCGGTCAGCACGAGCAGCTGCTGGCGGACGTCGAGGACCTCCACCGAGCGCCGCCGCGCCCGGCCCTCGAGCCGGTGGCGACCGGCGTCGAGGACGTCGACCACGCGACCGTCGTACCGGACGACGGCGCGCCGACCGTCCCTCACCACCAGGTGCTTCCTGAACACGCTCCGCCTCCTGCCGTCCTCGGGCGCACCGACGAGCAGCACGGCGAGTGGATGCAGCGACGACGGCCGCTGCCCGACGGCCCGGACGGGCACCCCCCTGGCAGGAGGGTGCGCAGGTCCGGGCGCTGCCTGCCGCCCCTCGCGGGTGCGGCGGGGCACCGGCCGCCGTCATCGGTCGAGGAGTCGAACCTCAGCGCTGATGAGGCGCCAGCATCCGCAGTGCTGCGCTGCCCGCTGGTGCGCGGGACGCGTCCGGTGAGCCACCGGGGCGCCGCTGGTCGGGCAGCGGGACCACGATGGCCGCTGCCCCACGGACCGCGCCACCGCTCCTCCCGACGACCTCAGACGGTCAGGACGAGCTTGCCGCGGACGTGGCCGTCCATCTGCGCCGTCCAGGCGTCGGCAGCGCGCTCCAGGGGGAACGCCTCCTGCACCTCGACGCGCACGGTCCCGTCGGCCACCAGGGCCGCGAGTGACGCCAGCTGCCGGGCGTCGGGGGTGACGAAGCAGTAGAGCCCGCCCACCTCGGCGACGGCCTGCGGGTCGACGTTCGACGCCGTGCGGGCCGGGTCCTTCGCCAGCTCGGCCGACTGGGCGATGGCGTCGCCGCCGACGTAGTCGACCGCGGCGTCGACACCCTCCGGGGCCAGCGCGCGCACGGCGTCGACCAGTCCGTCGCCGTACTGGACGGGCTCGGCGCCCAGGGAGCGGACGAAGTCGTGGTTGCGCTCGCTGGCGGTGCCGATGACGCGCGCCCCGCGGGCCACCGCGATCTGGACCGCGAGGTGGCCCACCCCGCCGGAGGCGGCGTGCACGAGCACGGTGTCACCCGAGCCCGCGCGCACGGCCTCGAGCGACTGCAGGGCGGTGAGACCGGCCAGCGGCAGCGCCCCGGCGGCCTCCCAGGAGACCGCCGGCGGCTTCAGCGCCCAGTGGCGCTGGGCGCCGGCGACCAGCTCGGCGTAGCAGCCGTCGCGGACGAAGTCCTTGCGGACGTAGCCGAGCACCTCGTCACCGACGGCCAGGTCGCGCACCGCGGGACCGACCGCCTCGACGACGCCGGCGGCGTCCCACCCGGCGATCGTCGGCAGGAACGAGGGGAACGCCCCCTGGAGGTACCCGGCGCCGATCTTGAAGTCGACGGGGTTGACGCCGGCGGCCCTGACGCGGACCAGCACCGAGTCGGGGCCGACGACCGGGTCGGGTCGCTCACCGACCTGCAGGACCTCGGGACCGCCGTAGGACTCGTGGAAGACAGCACGCATGCGCCCACACTGCGGCGGCCGGAGGCCACCCGCACCTGGAGCGCGGGCGGCCTACTCGCCGATGCGGCTGCGGTGGCGCATGGCCCGCTGGGCCTCGCGCTCGTCGGTCTGGGTGCGCAGAGCCTGGCGCTTGTCGAAGGTCTTCTTGCCCTTCGCGACGCCGATCTCCACCTTCACCCGACCGCCGCGGAAGTACAGCTGGAGGGGCACGAGCGTGTAGCCGCTCTGCGCCGCCGACTGCGCGAGCTTCTCGATCTCGGCGGCGTGCAGCAGCAGCTTGCGGCGGCGCCGCGGCTCGTGGTTGGTCCAGGTGCCCTCGGCGTACTCGGGGATGTGCACGGCCTCGAGCCACGCCTCACCCCGCTCGACCTCGGCGAACCCGTCGACGAGCGACGCGCGGCCCTGCCGCAGCGACTTCACCTCGGTGCCGGTGAGCACCAGGCCGGCCTCGAAGACGTCCTCGATGGCGTAGTCGAAGCGCGCGCGCCGGTTGGAGGCCACGACCGTCTTCGTCGTCGTGTCGCGTCCGGGCGCCGACGCGGGCTTGTGCGTCTGCGGTGCGCGCCACTCCCCGCGTCCTCTGGCCATCGGACCAGTCTACGGAGGCGCGCCACCCGGTTCCCCACGAGCGACCGCCACCGGGGAGGAGCCTCAGAGCCAGCCGGCCATCGCGTCGGTCGGGCTGCCGTCGACGCGCACCTCGAAGTGCAGGTGGCAGGCCGTGCCCACGCCGGTGCTCCCGGAGTACGCGACCAGCTGGCCCTTCCGCACCTCCTGCCCCGGGGAGGCGGCGAAGCGCGACAGGTGGGCGTAGGCGGTGGCCACGTCGCGGCCGCCGGTGGTGCCGTGGTCGATGACCAGGATGTTGCCGTAGCCCGTTCCGGGACCGGCGCGCACGACCTCGCCGTCGGCGGCGGCGTACACGGGGGTGCCGCAGGCGGCCCGGAGGTCGGTCCCGGCGTGGAGCCGGCGCACGTGGTAGACGGGGTGGACCCGGTACCCGAAGCCCGAGGTCACCGTCATGGCGGCCAGGGGGTTGCCCAGCACGCCCCGCTGCGGGGCCGCCGAGCCGCCCGAGCCCGAGCCGCCCTTGGAGCCGCGGGCCTTGGCCCGGGCCCGCAGCTGGGCGCCGATGTCGTCGCTCTCGGCCTGCGCCGCCGCGGCCTGCTGCTCGTAGGCCCGCTTCTCCGCCTCGACGTCGGCCAGGGCCTTCGCCTTGGTGGCCTCCAGCGCGGCGAGCTCGTCCTTGCGGGCCTGCGCCTCGGCCTCGGCGCGCTGGGTGACGACGACCTGCTCGGCCGCCTGGGCGCGGAGCTCGGCGATCTGCGCGCGCACCGCTTCGAGGCGGTCGGCGCGGTGCTGCTGCTCGGCCCGCGTCTGCGCCAGGCGGGCCGTGGAGGCCTGCTGCACGCGAGCGGCGGTGTCGACCAGCGCGAGGCGGTCGGCCAGCTCGCTGGGCCCCTCGCCGCCGACGACGGCCAGGGCGAGACCGGTGTCGATCCCTCCCCCGCGGTAGGTCGCCGAGACCAGGCGGGAGACGCGCTTCTCGGCCGCGGCGAGGTCGGCCTCGCCCTGGGCCAGCTCGCCGACCGCGACCTGCTCAGCGGCCTCCGCGGCCGCGAGCTGGCCGGCCAGCTCGACGTCGCGGTCCTTCGCGGTGCGCACGGCGGTCTGCGCGGTGTCCAGCGCCGCCTGCACGGCCGGCTGGCGCGACTGGACGTCGGCGAGCTCGGCAGCCGCCTGCTGCGCACGCTCGCCGGTATCCGCGAGCCCCTCCTGCGCCTGCTCCAGGGCGTCCTTCAGCTGCTGCTGCTTGGCCCTCAGCTGCGCGTCGGTGGCGGCGTCTGCGGAGCTGGCGCCCCCCGGCACGAGGCCCACCGCGCCGAGCAGCACGGCGACGACGACGGCGCAGACCGCCAGCAGCAGCCGGCGTCCTGCGCGGCCGGCGTCGTGGGTGGCCACCGGCTCAGACGCGCAGGTAGCGCGAGAGCGTCGTGACCGACGCCGTGCCCGCGAGGAGCACCGCCACCGCCACGAGGACGGGGGCCACGAGCCACACCTGGTGGGTGCCGACGTACCCGAACAGCGGCAGCGCCTCCACGAGCCACCCCTGCACGCCGAACCTGACGGCCGCGTACAGCGCGCCCACGGCCAGGGCCGCACCGACGACGGCGGCCAGCACGCCCTCCAGGAGGAACGGCAGCTGGATGAGGAGCTTGCTGGCCCCGACCAGGCGCATGATCCCGGTCTCGCGGCGGCGGCTGAAGGCGGACAGGCGGATGGTGGTGGCGATGAGAAGGGCCGCGGCGACGATCATCACCAGGGCGAACCCGCCGGCCACCGCGGTGGCGACGTTGAGCACGGTGAAGAACGGGTCGAGCACCCGGCGCTGGTCCTGCACCTGCTCCACACCCGGGGTGCCCGCGAAGAACTGGGTCACGACGTCGTACTTGGTGGGGTCGGTCAGCTTCACGCGGAAGGACTCGTTGAGCTGGTCCTCGGTGGCCGACTCGGCGATGGCCGAGCCCGCGAACTGCTCCTGGAAGCGCGCGTAGGCGTCGGCCTTCGACTCGAACTGCACCGACTCCACGTAGGGCGCGAGCGTCGGGGACTCCAGCTCGGCGAGCACCGCGTCGCGCTGCGACGGCGTGACCTCGCCGCTGGTGCAGGTCGGCGCCTCGGAGTCGGCGGTGCACAGGAACACGGAGACCTGCACTCGGTCGTACCAGTAGTCCTTCATCTGGTCGACCTGCAGCTGCAGCAGCGCCCCCGCGCCCACGAAGACCAGCGACACGAAGGTGACCAGCACCACCGAGACGGTCATCGCCGTGTTGCGGCGCAGACCGCTCAGGATCTCGGAGGCCAGGAACCTGACCCTCACCGCCAGACCTCCGCCGTGCTCGGGCGGGCGGGCGCCCACCCGGGGTCGGCCGGCGAGCGGTCGGCCTCGTCGACGGCGCGCAGCGCACCCGTGGAGTACCCGCCGGCGGCCTCGTCGCGGACGACGACACCGCTCTCGAGCTGCACCACGCGCTTGCGCAGGGCGTCGACGGTGCCGGTGTCGTGCGTCGCCATGAGGATCGTGGTGCTCGTGCGGTTGATCCGCTCCAGCAGCCTCATGATCCCGGCGCTGGTCTCGGGGTCGAGGTTGCCCGTGGGCTCGTCGGCCAGCAGGATCGCGGGCCGGTTGACGAAGGCGCGGGCGATGGCCACGCGCTGCTGCTCACCGCCGGACAGCTCGTGCGGCAGCCGCCGCTCCTTGCCGGCCAGGCCCACCAGCTCCAGGGTCTCGGGCACCACCTGGGCGATGTGGTGGCGGCTCTTGCCGATCACCTGCAGCGCGAAGGCGACGTTGTCGAAGACGTTCTTGCCGGGCAGCAGGCGGAAGTCCTGGAACACCACGCCCATCTGCCGGCGCAGGTGGGGCACCTTCCAGCTGGACAGGCGGGCCACGTCGCGTCCGGCCACGTGCACCGAGCCGCGCGTCGCGACGTCCTCGCGCAGCACCAGCCGGAGCAGGGTCGACTTGCCCGAGCCCGAGGCGCCCACCAGGAAGACGAACTCACCGCGCTCCACGTCGAGGTTCACCGAGCGCAGCGCCGGCCGCTTGGAGCGCGGGTAGGTCTTGGAGACGGACTCGAAGCGGATCACGGTCGCCTGCCAGCTCGGGGACGGGTGGGCGTCATCGAGGTTAGGCAGGTCGCGGTGCCCGAACCGGGCATCTCGACCGGCGTGTCGCGCTCCGGCGCGTCAGCCGTCGCTGGCGCGCACCGCTGCTCAGCTCTCGCTGGCGCGCACCGCTGCTCAGCTCTCGCTGGCGCGCTCGCGCTGGCGGCGCCAGCGGATGCCGGTCTCCAGGAAGTCGTCGATCTCGCCGTCGAACACCGAGGCGGGGTTGCCGACCTCGTGCTCGGTGCGCAGGTCCTTGACCATCTGGTAAGGGTTCAGCACGTAGGAGCGCATCTGGTTGCCCCAGCTGCCGGAGTCGTCGCCCTTGAGGGCGTCGAGCTCGGCCTGGCGCTCCTCGCGGGCGCGCACCAGCAGGCGGGCCTGGAGCACCCGCAGCGCCGCCGCCTTGTTCTGCAGCTGGCTCTTCTCGTTCTGGCAGCTCACCACGATCCCGGTGGGCAGGTGGGTCAGGCGCACGGCGGAGTCGGTGGTGTTCACCGACTGGCCCCCGGGGCCCGAGGAGCGGAACACGTCGACGCGGAGGTCGTTCTCCGGGATCTCGATGTGGTCGGTCTCCTCGGTGACCGGGAGCACCTCGACGCCGGCGAAGGAGGTCTGGCGCCGGCCCTGGTTGTCGAAGGGGCTGATCCGCACCAGGCGGTGGGTGCCCTGCTCGACCGACAGCGTCCCGTAGGCGTAGGGGGCGTGCACCGCCATCGTCGCGGACTTGATGCCCGCCTCCTCGGCGTAGGAGGTGTCCATGACCTCCGCCTTGTGGCCGTGGCGCTCCGCCCAGCGCAGGTACATGCGCAGCAGCATCTCGGCGAAGTCGGCGGCGTCGACGCCGCCGGCCTCGGCGCGGATGGTGACGAGCGCCTCGCGCTGGTCGTACTCCCCCGAGAGCAGGGTGCGGACCTCGAGCTCGCCGAGCGCCTTGCGGATGCTCGTGAGCTCCTTCTCCGCCTCGGCGCGGGTCTCGTCCGCGGTCTCGGCGTCGCCCTCGGCGGCGGCCTCGTCGGCCATCTCCACCAGGGTGTCGAGGTCGTCGATGCGGGCGCCCATGCGCTCCAGCCGCTCGAGCTCGGACTGCGCGTGCGAGAGCTTGCTGGTCACGGCCTGGGCGTTCTCGACGTCGTCCCACAGGTCCTGGGCCGAGGCCTGCTCGGTCAGCGAGGCGACCGTCGCCGTGAGGGCGTCGACGTCGCTGACCTCGCGGACCGTCCGGTAGGT
>JAKONK010000022.1 GCA_022701985.1 Actinomycetales bacterium | reverse complement strand
CACCCGCACGGTGAGCGCGACGCCGGGCCGGTCGGTGACGAGCGCGTCGGCCTCCGGCGGGTCGCCCTCCCACGGGCCGCGGACCAGCACCGCCCGCGCGCCGTGGACCTGCCGGGCGGCGAGGGGGCTCCCGGTCACCAGCCCCAGCACGGCCCCGAGGTCGGGTGCGGTGCTGAAGGCCCAGCGGACCCCGGCGGGGAGGTCGCGCCGCCACGGCACCGCCGGACGAGCGGGACGGGGGTCGATGGAGGAGGTGGACGCGAGACGGTCGGGCGGGCTCGTCACGGGGACGAGCCTGCCCGACCGTCGTCGGAGCCGGCGAGGGCCCTCCGGCGGGCTGCGCCGGAGGGCCCTCGGGGCGGGCTACTTCAGGAAGTCGGGGACGTCGAGGTCCTCGGGGTCGGTCGCGCGGCCGTAGCGGGCTCGCGCGGGCTCCCGCTCGGGGGCCACGTGACCGTCGTACTGGCCGGGCAGGTGGCCGCCGTACCCGTGGGCGGTGCTGGCGGGCTCGGCCGCCGGACCGTCGTCCAGGGCGCTGGGCGTGGCCTGCGGGCTGCGCCAGTCGTTGCCGTAGCCGTCCTCGCGGGCCGGGGCCTGCTCGTACGACGGCGCGGCGGCCCGGGGCTGCTGCTGCCAGCTGGGGCGCTCCGCCGGGGCCACCGCGGGCTGCTGCCCCGTGCGGTGGGCGCTGACGCGGTCGCCGCGCAGGTCGACGGCGCGGGCGGGCTGCGCCACCGCGGGCTGGGAGCCGGTGCGGGGGCCGGAGGCAGCCGGCACCTGCGAGCCGCCCTGCTGGGAGTGCTGCGGCACCGAGGGTCCGGCGCCGAAGCCGCTGTGGGCCGGGCGCCCGGGGGCGCCGCCGGTCGCCTGGTGCGCCGCGACGGCGGGGACGCGGCCCGTGGGGGCGACCGGCTGGGCCGGGGCCGACTGGGCACCGCGCTCGTCGCGGCGGGCCTGGGGCACGCCCCCGTCGAAGCCGGCGGCGATGACGGTCACGCGGACCTCGTCGCCGAGGGCGTCGTCGATGACGGCGCCGAAGATGATGTTGGCCTCGGGGTGCGCGGCCTCCTGGACCATGCGCGCGGCCTCGTTGATCTCGAACAGGCCGAGGTCGGAGCCGCCCTGGATCGACAGCAGCACGCCGTGCGCGCCGTCGATGCTGGCCTCGAGCAGCGGCGAGGAGATCGCCAGCTCGGCGGCCTCGACGGCGCGGTTGTCACCGCGGGAGGAGCCGATGCCCATGAGCGCGGAGCCCGCGTTGCTCATGACCGACTTCACGTCGGCGAAGTCGAGGTTGATCAGGCCCGGGGTGGTGATCAGGTCGGTGATGCCCTGGACGCCGGACAGCAGGACCTGGTCGGCCGACTTGAACGCGTCCAGCACGCTGACGCCGCGGTCGCTGATGGACAGCAGCCGGTCGTTCGGGATGACGATGAGCGTGTCGACCTGGTCGCGCAGCTCGGCGATGCCGGTCTCGGCGCTGGTGGCGCGACGGCGCCCCTCGAAGGTGAAGGGGCGGGTGACGACGCCGATGGTCAGCGCGCCCAGGGCGCGGGCCATGCGGGCCACCACGGGCGCACCGCCCGTGCCGGTGCCACCGCCCTCCCCGGCGGTGACGAAGACCATGTCGGCCCCGCGCAGGACCTCCTCGATCTCCTCGGCGTGGTCCTCGGCGGCCTTGCGGCCGACCTCGGGGTCGGCGCCGGCGCCCAGCCCGCGGGTCAGCTCGCGCCCCACGTCGAGCTTCACGTCGGCGTCGCTCATCAGCAGCGCCTGCGCGTCGGTGTTCACCGCGATGAACTCGACGCCCTTCAGGCCGACCTCGATCATCCGGTTGACGGCGTTCACGCCGCCGCCGCCCACGCCCACCACCTTGATGACCGCCAAGTAGTTCTGCGGTGCCGCCACGGTCCCCTGCTCTCCCCGATCGCTTCGGGCCTGCCGACCCCGGATCTGTACTGCCGGGGTCCCCCAGGACCCCGGAAAAGTCTCACCCTCGACTTGAGGATGAACGTTATGTCACAACGGTGTTGTTTGCAGGCTAGGGGCCGGGAGCCGATCCCCACAACTCCCCACGCCGCGCCTGCGAGCAGCACCCTTGCACCATCAGCGCTGTGCTACAGGCGCTGACGGAGCGCTACCGGAACCCCGGTCCGCGCCGCCCGGAGTGCTCCGTTCGACGGAACGAGAGCCTAGGGCCGCACCCGGCTGCGGCTCGACGGAGGGACGCCTCCGCGATCTTCCACGAGCGCTCGAGGAGGCTCCCCCGAGACCTCTCCGGAACGGTCCCAGGCCCCTGCCAGGAACGCGTGGGACGGTGCCGTCGGGGAGGACGGGTCAGGCGGTGGCGGGGGCGAGCGGAGCGCTGACGTCGACCCTCGTGACGCCCTCACGAGGGAGCAGCAGCGCCACCACGCGCGCCTTGAGGTCGTCGTCGCCGGGCGCGCCCCAGCGGACCTCCTGCCCGCTGCGCAGGGCCAGGCGGACGTCGTCGGGGCCCGCCGCGGTGACCGAGGCCACCTGGGCGCGCAGGTCCTGCGGGAGGGCGAGCGCCACGGCCGAGGCCGCGCGCACCGCCGCCGCGCCGGAGGCCGCGACGTCGACCTGGACCAGGGGCACCCCCTCGGGGGCCGCGTCGGCGGTGGTGATCGTCCCGCCGTCGTGGTCCAGCAGGACGACGCCGGGTGCTCCGCCCTCGGCAGGGACGGCGGCCACGGGCACCTTCTCGGTGACCAGCACGGCCAGGCCGTGGGGGAAGCGGCGCTCCGCGCGCGCGGAGGCCACCCAGGGCAGCTGCTCGACGCGCTGGACCACGGCGGCGTCGTCGACGCGCAGCAGCGGCAGGCCCAGCTGGTCGGACGCCGCCTGCTCCACGGCCGCGGGACCGGTGCGGTCGGCCCCGCTCACCTGGACCCACGTGAGCGCGGTCAGGGAGCTGACGAGGAGCGCGTACGCCGCTCCCGCGAGGAGCAGCACCACCGCGGCCCCCACGGCGACCGCGAGCCAGACCCGCCGGCGGCGGGCGGCGGGGTCGGCGACGGGCCCGGCCGGTCGCTCGGCCCCGTCGGCCCGGGCGGAGCGCCCCTCGCGCGCCGGGGGTCGGCGCAGCTCGTCGGCGGCGACGTCCTCGGGACGCTCCCGCACGGGCGGCGCGGCGCTCGCCTGCGGAGCCGCAGGACCGGTGGGTGGCAGTGCGACGGTGCGCGGGGGCGCCTCCGCGGGCTCCCGCGGGGACCAGGCGGCCGGCTCGTCCGCGGCCGGGGGCGCCGCCGGCCGGGCCGCGGGCCGGCGGACCGGTGCGGCGGGACGGCGCGCGGCCGGGCTCACCGGGCCGCCCGCTCCGCGAGCAGGGCCAGGGCCTCGCCGGCGACCGCCGTGACGTCACCGGCACCGATGGTGAGCAGCAGGTCGCCCGCGGCGGCCCGCGCCACCAGCTCAGCGGCCGCGCGGTCGCGGTCGGGCACGTAGGTCACGCGGGCGGGCGCCGCGACGGCGTCGGCGACCAGCGCGCCGGACACCCCGGGCAGGGGGTCCTCACGGGCGCCGTAGACGTCGAGCACCACGACCTCGTCGGCCCCCGACAGGGCGGCGCCGAACGGCACCGCGAAGTCGCGGGTGCGCGAGTACAGGTGCGGCTGGAAGGCGACGACGAGGCGCCCCTCCCCCGCCACCTGGCGCCCGGTGGCGACGGCGGCCGCCACCTTGGCGGGGTTGTGCGCGTAGTCGTCGTAGACGCGGACGCCGTCGGCCTCGCCGCGGGCCTCGAAGCGGCGGCGGGTGCCGGCGAAGGCCTCGAGCCCGTCGGCCGCGGTGGCCGGGTCGGTGCCGAGGGCGACGGCCGCGGCCCAGGCGGCGGCCGCGTCGAGGACGTTGTGCCACCCCGGGACCTGCAGCTGCACCCGCCGCGAGACCGGTGCGCCGGTGCCGGCCGAGGTGCCGCCGGAGACGAGGTCAGCTGTGAGGTCGGAGGTGAGGTCGAAGGCGGTGCCGCGCTCGGTCAGCTCCGCCGCGCCGACGCGGACGTCGGCCTCCGCCGCGGCGCCGAAGGTCACCACGCTCCGGCCGGAGCCGTCGGCCGCGAAGGTCGCACGCGCCCGGGCGGCGAGGGCGGCCGAGCCGGCGTCGTCGGCGCAGGCCACGAGGGTGCCGCCCGGGCGCACCCGGCGGGCGAATGCCTCGAAGGCCGCCTCGAGGGCGTCGACCGTGCCGTAGTGGTCGAGGTGGTCGGGCTGGACGTTGGTCACCACGGAGACGACCGGGTCGTAGACCAGGAACGAGGCGTCGGACTCGTCGGCCTCGGCCACGAAGACGTCGCCGGTGCCGTCGTGGGCGTTGGTCCCGGCGCCGACGACCTCGCCACCCACCGCGAACGAGGGGTCCGCACCGGAGTGCCGGAGCACGGCCACGAGCATCGCCGTCGTCGTCGTCTTGCCGTTGGTGCCGGCCACGGCCGCACCGCGCCGGCCGTGCATGACGGCGGCCAGGCCCTGGGAGCGGTGCAGCACGCGGAGCCCGTTGGCGCGGGCCGCGGCCAGCTCGGGGTTGTCCTCGCGGATGGCGGACCCGGCCACCACCGTCTCGGCGCCGGCCAGGCGGGCGGGGTCGAACCCGGCCTCGACGCGGCCGCCGAGGGCGCGCAGCGCGTCCATGACGGGCAGGTCCTTGGCGTCGCTGCCGGAGACGGCGACGCCGCGGGCGAGCATCACGCGGGCGACGCCGGAGACCCCCACCCCGCCGACCCCGACGAAGTGGACCGCACCCAGCTCGGCCAGCGGCGGCACGGGGGCCGAGAGGTCGAAGCGGGGGCTCACGCGGCCGACCCGCCGGCTCGGGGGGCGCGGCGACCGGCGGCCACCTCGACCAGGTCCGCGAGGCGCTCGTCACCGTCGCGCGCACCCGCGGCCAGCGTCGACCGGG
Organism: Actinomycetales bacterium; assembly: GCA_022701985.1. Taxonomy (GTDB): domain Bacteria; phylum Actinomycetota; class Actinomycetes; order Actinomycetales; family Quadrisphaeraceae; genus Quadrisphaera. The sequence continues at coordinate 25,850 of JAKONK010000022.1, read as the reverse complement.
AGGCCGCGACGCTCATCGCGGTCAGCGCACCGCCGGTGTCGAGCAGCAGGTCGCGCAGGGGGCCGGCGACCCACTCGGGGGTCACGCCGGCGTCGTCGACCAGCCGGGCGGCGCCCGCGGCGACCGCTCCGGCGGCGTTGTGGCGCTGCTCGCCGTTGCCGACGGGCAGCGGCACGTAGACGGCCGGCAGACCCACCGCGGTGGTCTCGCAGACGGTGCCCGCACCCGCGCGGCACAGGGCGAGGTCGGCGGCGGCGTAGGCGAGGTCCATCCGGTCGGTGAACTCGACCGAGCGGTAGACCGCGCCCTCGGGCAGCCCCTCGGGGCTCACGGCCTTGCCGGCCCCGGTGATGTGGAGCACCTGGGGCGTGCGGCCGGCGGCGGGCGCCGCGAGCAGCTGCGCGGCGCCGGCGGCGAGCGCGGTGTTGAGGCGCTGGGCGCCGAGGGAGCCGCCGAAGACGAGCAGGGTCGGCGCGTCGGGGTCGAGCCCGAAGGCGGCGCGACCGGCGGCGCGCTGGGTGGAGCGCTGCAGCCGGGTCACCTCGGTGCGCATCGGCAGGCCGGTGAGCTCGGCTGGGCCGCCGCGGCCCTTGAGGTCGGTGCCCGGGAAGGTGGTGGCCACGTACCGGGTGAGCCTCGCGCCCAGGCGGTTGGCCACCCCGGGACGGAAGTTCGCCTCGTGGACCACCACCGGGACGCCCAGGCGCCGGGCCGCGAGGTAGGCCGGCACGGCCACGTAGCCGCCGACGCCCACGACGACGTCGGCGCGGTCGGCCCCCACCGAGGCGCCCGCCTCGCGGATGGCGCGCTCGGCGGCCCGCACCGACGCCAGCAGCCGGCCGGGCAGGCGCAGCAGCGCCACCGACGGCTTGCGGGGCAGCGGGACGCGCGGCACCAGCGCGAGCCGGTGGCCGCGCTCGGGCACCAGCCGCGCCTCCAGGCCCTCGGCGGTGCCGAGGACGAGGACGCCGGTCGCGGGGTCGCGGCGGCGCAGGCAGTCGGCCAGGGCGAGCAGGGGCGAGACGTGGCCCGCGGAGCCGCCACCGGCCAGCAGCACGGCGAGCGGTCGGGCGGGCTGCTGGGGAGCGGCGCTCACCGGTGACCTCCTCGGGAGACGACGGCCAGGGAGCGGCGCACCAGACCGGGGCGGGCGCGGAGCGCGGCCTGCGCCCCGGGGCTGCTGCGAGCGCACGACAGCACCAGCCCGACCGCGAGCAGCGTGGCCAGCAGCGCGGAGCCGCCGGCGGAGATGAAGGGCAGCGGCAGGCCGATCACCGGCAGCAGGCTGACGACGACGCCGATGTTCACGGCGGCCTGGCCGAGCACCCAGCCCATGACGCCCGCCACCAGCACCGCGACGAACAGGTCGCGGCTGCGCCGGATGACGCGGACGCAGCACCACGCGAACAGCGCGAACAGGCCGAGGACGACGAGGGTGCCGACCAGCCCGAGCTCCTCGCCGATGATCGCGAAGATGTAGTCGTTGTGGGCCTCGGGCAGCCAGCTCCACTTCTGGCGGCTGCCGCCGAGGCCGAGGCCGGTGAGGCCGCCGGACGCGAGGGCGTAGAGGCCGCTGTACGCCTGGTAGCCCTCGTTCTGCCTGTCGCCGCCACCGGCGAGGAAGGCCGTGATGCGGCCGGTGCGGTTGCTGGTGCTCGCCAGCACCACCACCGCGAGGAGCCCGGCAGCGGCGACGACGCCGAGGTGGCGCAGCGGGATGCCGGCGGCGAACAGCGCCACGAACACGACCAGGCCCATGACCATGGCCGTGCCGAGGTCCTTGCCGACGAGCACGACGCCGATGACGGGCAGCGCCCCCAGGGCCAGGGGCACCCCGACGCGCAGGGGCCTGTCGAGGACCTTCTGCTTGCTGGCGAGCACCGCGGCGCACCACAGCACCAGGGCGAGCTTGCCGAACTCCGAGGGCTGGCCCCGGAAGCCCCCGATCTGGACCCAGTTGCGGTTGCCGCCGACGTCGACGCCCAGCGGGGAGAGCACGAGGACCTCGAGCAGCAGCGCGCCGAGCAGCACGGGCAGGGCGACGGCGCGCCAGAACCGCGGTGGCAGGCGCGCGGCGACGAACATCGCCGCCAGGCCGAGGACGGCGAAGACCGCCTGCGACCTGCCCGCGGAGAACGGGGAGATGCCGTCGTCGATCAGCTCGACGCTGGAGCTCGACAGCACCATCACGAGGCCGAGCACCACGAGGATGAGCACCACGCCCTGGAGCACCGCGTAGGTGAGCAGGGGGGTGTCCCAGCGCGCCAGGCGACCGGGGAGGGGCCCGCCGAGCAGGGCGTCGACCCAGGCGGCCGCCGCCTGGCGGCGGGTCAGCGCGGGGCGCCGCGGCGCCGGGCGGGGGGCGCGGCGGTCGGGCGCGGGGGCGGGCGGACCGGCGCCGTCGCGCAGGTCGATGGTCCGGGGCCCGCCGCGGGGGGTCCCGGGGGTCGGCGCGGAGGGGGCGCGGGTGGCCACGTCAGCCCTCCCCGAGGTGGGCGCGGACGGCGGCGGCGAAGGCGTCGCCGCGCTCGGCGTAGGAGCGGAACTGGTCCATCGAGGCGCTGGCCGGGGCGAGGAGCACCAGGTCGCCGGGGCGGGCGTGCTCGGCCGCGGCGGCGACCGCGCCGGGCATGACGCCTCCCGCGGCGACGGCGCGCTCGCCGTCGACCTCCACCACCGGCACCCCGGGCGCCTGCCGCGCGAGCGCGCCCCGCAGGGGCTCGCGGTCGGCGCCGATGAGCACCGCGGCGCGCAGGCGCCCGGCGTGGGCGGCCACGAGCTCGTCGAAGGCGGCGCCCTTGGCGAGGCCACCGGCCACCCAGACCACCTTCGGGTCTGCCGGGTCGTCGGAGGCGGCCGCGGCGCCGGCCAGCGACGCTGCGGCGGCGTGGGCGTTGGTGGCCTTCGAGTCGTCGACCCACGTGACCCCGCCGGAGCGGGCCACCACCGCGATGCGGTGGGCTCCCGGCCGGGTGCCCAGCAGCCCGTCGCGCACCGCCTGCTGGCCGACGCCGTGGGCGCGGGCCAGGGCGGCGGCGGCCAGGGCGTTGGACACCACGTGCGGGGGCAGCGGCTGGCCGTCGAGCAGGCCGGCGGCGTCGCGCAGGTCGGCCAGGGTGCACAGCTCGGCGGCGGCGTTCATCCGGTCGGTGACGAAGGCGCGGTCGGCCAGCACGTCGTCGACCACCCCGAGCATCGACAGGCCCGGCACCCCGAGGGTGAAGCCGACGGCGCGGCACCCCTCCTGCACGTCGGCCTCGCGCACGAGGCGCTCGGTCGAGCGGACGTCGTCGACGTCGAGCCCGTCACCGGCGTCGTAGACGCAGGCGACCTGGGTGTCGGTGTAGATCCGGCCCTTGTCGGCGGCGTACGCCTCCATCGAGCCGTGCCAGTCGAGGTGGTCGGCCGCGAGGTTGAGGACGGCGGAGGCCCGGGGGGCCAGCGTGTGCGCGCCGTGCAGCTGGAAGCTGGACAGCTCCACGGCCAGCACGTCGGCGCCGGCCGGGTCGAGCACGGCCTCCACCAGCGGGGTGCCGATGTTGCCCGCGGCGGTGGCGCGCAGCCCCTGGGCCCCCAGGACGCCCGCGAGCATCGTCGTCGTCGTCGTCTTGCCGTTGGTGCCGGTCACGCACAGCCAGGGCGCGCGAGCACCGGGCGCGTCGGGGGCTCCGGCCGGGCCGGGCGAGGTGCGCAGGCGCCAGGCCAGCTCGACCTCGCCCCAGACCGGGATGCCGGCGGCGGCCGCCTGCGCCAGCAGCGGGGCGCTCGGGCGCCAGCCCGGCGAGGCGACCACGAGGTCGGGCAGGACGCCGTCGACCCGCGGGAGGCCGGCCACGGCCCGCTCCCCCAGCTCGGCGCGACCGCCGAGGACGTCGAGGAGCTTCGCCCGCTCCTGCTCCCCCGCCCCGTCGCGGCCGTCGACGGCGAGCACCCGGGCGCCGCGCTCGGCGAGGGCGTAGGCGGCGGCGGCGCCGGAGACGGCGAAGCCCGCGACGACGACGCGCAGCGCGGCCCAGTCGGGGGCGCCCCGCAGCGGGACGGGCCCGGCGCCGGCGAGCCAGGCCTTGTCAGAGGTCACTGCCGACCACCCACTCCCCGTAGAACAGGCCCAGGCCGAGGCCCACGAAGAGCCCGGCGATGATCCAGAAGCGGGTCACGATGGTGACCTCCGCCCAGCCGACCAGCTCGAAGTGGTGCTGGAGCGGTGCCATCCGGAAGACCCGCTTGCGGGTCATCTTGAAGAAGCCCACCTGGATGACCACCGACAGCGCGATGATCACGAAGAGGCCGCCGAGCACCACGAGCAGCAGCTCGGTGCGGGTGGTGATGGCCAGGCCGGCGAGCGCGCCGCCGAGGGCCAGGGAGCCGGTGTCGCCCATGAAGATCTTCGCGGGCGCCGCGTTCCACCACAGGAACCCGATGCACGCCGCCATGAGGGCGATGGCCACGACGGCCAGGTCGAGCGGGTCCCGGGTGTTGTAGCAGGGGGCCAGCGCCGGCGTGGGCGTCGGGATGCCCGTGACCTCGCAGTTCTGGTTGTACTGCCAGATGCCGATGAGGGTGAACGCGCCGGCCACGGCGGCGGTGGCGCCGCTGGCCAGGCCGTCGAGCCCGTCGGTGAGGTTCACGCCGTTGCTGGTGGCGGCGACCATGAGCAGCGCCCAGACGATGAACAGCACCACGCCGGCGATGATGCCGAGCCGCTCGAAGTCGATCGCGGTGTCGCGGGTGAAGGAGACCTTCAGCGACGCCGGGGTGCGGCCCCCCTCGTCGGGGAACTGCAGCGCCAGCACCGCGAAGACCAGGCCGACCAGGGTCTGCCCGATGAGCTTGGGCACGCTGCGCAGGCCGAGGCTGCGCTGCTTGGAGATCTTGATGAAGTCGTCGAGGAAGCCCACGACGCCCAGGCCCACCATGAGCCCCAGCACCAGCAGCGCCGACGCCGTCGGCGGGGTCCAGGTGATCAGGTGCGCCCCGGCGTAGCCGAGCACCGTCGCGCCGATGATGACCGCGCCGCCCATGGTCGGGGTGCCGCGCTTGGTGTGGTGCGTGGTGGGGCCGTCGTCGCGGACGAACTGCCCGTAGCGGCGGTGCACCAGGAACCTGATGAACAGCGGGGTGCCGAACAGCGCGACGACCAGCGAGGTGAACCCCGCCAGGAGGATCCCCCTCACGGCGCGCCACCCCCCGCCGCGGGTGCGCCGCCGGCGGCACCGACGAGGGCGAGCCGCTCGCCGAGCACCCGCAGCCCCGCTCCGTTCGAGCTCTTCACGAGCACAACGTCACCCGGGGCCAGCTCGTCGGCGAGCAGCTGCTCGGCGGCCTCCAGGTCCGGCACCCACACCGACTCCTCGGCGTAGGAGCCCTCCAGCACCGCTCCGGTGTGCACCGGGCGCGCTCCCTTCCCCACGGCCACCAGCCGCGAGACGTCCAGGCGGACGGCGTAGCGGCCGACCGCGTCGTGCTCGTCGCGCGCGGCGGCGCCGAGCTCGAGCATCTCCCCGACGACGGCCCAGGTGCGCCCGCCCGGGCGCTGCATGGACTTCAGGGCGCGCAGGGCGGCCCTCATCGACTCGGGGTTGGCGTTGTAGGCGTCGTTGACCACGACGACGCCGTCGGCGCGCTCGGTCACCTGCATGCGCCCGGGGCTTGCGGCGCCGGCGCGCCCGAGGGCGGCGGCGACCTCGTCGAGGGGGACCCCGACGGCGAGCCCGCAGGCGGCGGCGGCGAGGGCGTTGGAGACGTGGTGCTCCCCGTGCACCAGCAGCTGGACCGCCACCTCGCCGGGACCGGCGTCGAGCGCGCTCACGAGGGTGAAGCGGGCGCGGCCCATCGGGTCGAGCTGCACGTCCTGCGCGCGCACGTCGGCGCCCGTGCTCCAGCCCGTGGTGACCACGCGGGCGCGGGTGCGCGTCGCCATGCCGGCCACGCGGGCGTCGTCGGCGTTCAGGACCGCGACGCCGCCGTCGAGCAGGCCCTCGCCGGCCGCGGGCAGGGCCTCGACCAGCTCGCCCTTGGCGGCGGCGATCCCCTCGACCGAGCCGAACTCGCCCAGGTGGGCGCTGCCCACGTTGAGCACCGCCCCGACGCGCGGTCCGACGATGCCGCACAGGTGCGCGACGTGCCCCGCGCCGCGGGCGCCCATCTCGACCACGAGCGCGCGGGTGTCCTCCTCGACGCGGAGCGCGGTGAGGGGCACGCCGAGCTCGTTGTTGTACGAGCCGGGCGGCGCCACGACGGGCCCGGCCGGCGCCAGGACGGCGGCCAGCAGGTCCTTGGTGCTCGTCTTGCCCGAGCTCCCGGTGACGCCGACGACGTCGAAGGGGGCGGGCAGCGCGCGGCGGCGGGCCAGCACCTCGCGGGCCAGGGCCGGCAGCGCGTCGAGCACGCGGCCGGGCACGACGACGGCGGGCACCCCGTCGCCCAGGTCGCGCTCGGCGAGGACGGCGACCGCGCCGGAGCCGAGGGCGCCGGCGGCGTGGTCGTGACCGTCGACGCGCGTCCCGGGGACGGCGGCGAACAGGTCGCCGGAGGCGACGGCGCGGGAGTCGACGACGACGCCGGTGACCTCGGCGGCGGCGTCGGCCCCACCGGTCAGGCGGCCACCGGTGGCGGCGGCGACGTCTCCGAGGGCGATCCGGATCATCGGGCCACCTCCTGGGTGGTGCGGGTGGTCGTTCGGGAGCCGGCTGCGCCGGCGGTGGCGGTGGCGGAGGCGGTGGCGAGGGCCTCGGCCAGCACGAGCCGGTCGTCGAAGGGGTGCACCTCGCCGGCCACCTCCTGGCCCTGCTCGTGGCCCTTGCCCGCGAGGAGCACGGTGCCGCCCGGCGCCTCGGAGGCCAGCGCGACGGCGGCGGCCACGGCGTCGCGCCGTCCTGCCACCTCCACCACGCGCGGGGGCCGGCCGTCGGGGCCGCTGGCGGAGCGGGCTCCGTCGAGGACGGCGGCGCGGATCACCGCCGGCTCCTCGGAGCGGGGGTTGTCGTCGGTGACGACGACCGCGTCCGCGCCCCGGGCGGCGGCGGCGCCCATGGCGGTGCGCTTGCCGGGGTCGCGGTCGCCGCCGGCGCCGAGCACCACGACCAGCGGGCCGGACGTGGAGGGGCGCAGGGCCGCGAGCGCCGCGGCGACGGCGTCGGGGGTGTGGGCGTAGTCGACGACGCCGCGCGGGGCTCCCTCGGGTCCGGGCACCACCTGCATGCGGCCGGGCACGCCGGCGGCACCGGCGAGGGCGGCCGCTGCGGCGGCCGGGTCGTGCCCGGCGGCGGCCAGCACCGCGACCGCGACCGCGGTGTTGGCGACGTTGAAGGTGCCCGGCAGGGGGCTCGCGGCCTCGAGCACGCGACCGCCGGGGGCGTGCAGCGCGAAGGTGGAGCCGGGGCGGCCGTCGGAGCGGTCGCGCACGCTGGCCGGGTCGACCCGCCAGTCGGCGTCGGCGCCGCGGGTGCTCACGGTGGTGGTGGGCACCCCGGCGGCGGTGCTGCGCGCGGCGAGGCGGGCGCCCCACGCGTCGTCGGTGCAGACCACGGCCCGGTGGGCGCGCTCCGGGGCGAACAGCGCCGCCTTGGCCTCGAAGTACGCCTCCATCGTGGGGTGGAAGTCGAGGTGGTCCTGGGAGAGGTTGGTGAAGGCGGCGACGTCGAGGACGAGCCCGTCGACCCGGTGCAGCACCACGGCGTGGCTGGAGACCTCCAGCGCCGCGGCGCGCGCACCCCGCTCGACGGCGAGCGCCAGCAGCGCGTGCAGGTCGGGGGCCTCCGGCGTGGTGCGGGCGCTGGGCAGCTCCTCCCCGGCGATGCGCGTGCAGACGGTGCCGACCAGGGCCGCCGGGGTGCCCAGCTGGGCCAGGGCCGACTCGAGCAGCGTGGTGACGGTGGTCTTGCCGTTGGTGCCGGTGACGCCGAGCAGCTGGAGCCGCGTGGCGGGCTCGCCCCAGACCAGGGCGCTGGCGGCGCCGAGGACCGCGCGCGGGTCGGGCACGACCACGGCGGGCAGCGCGGCCCCCGGGCCGCCGGACGCGGCGGCGGTCGCGGCGCCCTCGGGGTCGGTCAGCAGCGCCACGGCACCGCCCGCGGCGGCCTGGTCGGCGAAGCGGGCGCCGTGCGTGCGCGCCCCCGGGAGGGCGGCGTAGAGGTCACCGGGCTGCGCGCGGCGGGAGTCGAGCACGACGCCGGTGACCCGCAGGTCCGCCGGTCCGCCGTGGCCGACGGCGCCCGCGCGGACCGCCACCTCGGCCAGCAGGCACCCGGGGGCGTGCTGCGGCCGTGGTGGGAGGAGCACGGCCTGCACGCTACCCGCCCCGGTCGGAGCAACCGGGGCGTTCGCCGCGCTCGCGCTCGGCGGGGACGCGACGGGGGTCACGACCCGGGTCTCGGTCACCAGCTCAGCGGGACGAGGTCGGCCGCCGCTCCGCTGGGCCGGATGCCCTGCTGCGCGAGCGCGTACTGCATCACGTCGGCGAACACGGGAGCCGCCGCGGTGCCGCCGTAGTGGTAGGCGTAGTCGGGGTGCTGGACCGTCACCGAGACGATGAGCTGCGGGTCGTCCGCCGGGGCCATGCCCGTGAACGAGGCGGTGTACTCGGGGTTCCCGGGGGTGCTGGCCGGGAGGTCCTGCGAGGTCCCGGTCTTGCCGGCCACGCGGAAGCCAGGGACCGCCGCGTTCTGGCCGGTGCCCTCGGAGGAGACGACGCCCTCGAGCATGCTCGTCACCTGCCTCGCCGTCGCCTCGCTGACCACGCGCGTGCCCGCGGGCTGCTCGGCGGGGGTGAAGGCGCCGGAGTCGTCGGTGGTGCCGGCGATGACGTGCGGCGGGATCCGCACCCCGCCGTTGGCGATGGTGGCGTAGACCTGCGCCGCCTGGAGCGCGTTCACGGCGTACCCCTGGCCGAAGAGCACGTTGTACGGCGTGCGCGCGTCGACCTTCCAGTCGTCGGGGGTGGTCAGGATGCCGCGGGTCTCACCGGGCAGGCCGAGCTGCTTCTCCCCCAGGCCGAAGGCCCGCAGGTAGTCGTAGCGCTGCTGCGGGGTGAGCTGCTGGCCGACCATGATGGTTCCGACGTTCGACGACTCAGCCAGCACGCCCGCCAGCGTCAGCTTCTCCGGTGCATGGCTGTGGGAGTCGTGGATCGTGCCCGCTCGGCCGGGCAGCCTGATCGAGTCCGGCACGGTGAGCTGCATGTCCGGCGTCGCCAGGCCCTGCTCGATCGCCGCGGCCGCCGTGATGACCTTGCCCGTCGAGCCGGGCTCGAAGACGTCCTCCAGCGAGCGGTTGTGGCGCTCGGCCTCCGGGGTGGCGCCCGGGTCGGCCGGGTCGATCGACCCCGACTCCGCCATCGCCAGCACCTCGCCGGTCTTGGTCATGACGGTCACGGCGACCCAGGCGGCCTGCGTCTTCTCGGCCTGCGCCTTCGCCGCGCTCTGGGCGTAGTACTGCAGGTCGGCGTCGAGGGTCAGCCGCACGTCCTCGCCGTCGACCGGCGGGGTGGTCGAGGAGTCGCCCAGCGGGATGCGCTCGCCGTTGCGGCCCCGCTCGTACGACTCCTCGCCGTCGGTGCCGGTCAGCACCGAGTCCTCGGCGAGCTCCAGGCCCGCCAGGGGGGTGCCGTCCGCGCCGACGTAGCCGACGAGGTTGCCCGCCGTGATCCCCGCCGGGTAGGTGCGCAGCTCGGTCTTGACCCCCCGGACCCCCGGGACGCCGACCGCGATGACGTCGCGCCACTGGGCGGGGGTGAAGCCCTTGGCGAGCATCACGTACATCGACGGGTTGCCCGACGCGGTCGTCTTCGGCGTCAGCAGGGGCACCAGCTCGGCCTCGCTCATCCCGAGCACCGGGGCGAGCTCGGCCGCGCCCTGCTCGGGGGTCAGCGCCTTCGGCCGCTCCTTCGTGGGTCCGGTGAACAGGCTGGGGTCGGCGGTGATGTCGCGGCGCTCGACGCTCTCGGCGAGCACCTCGCCCGTGCGGTCGGTGATGCTGCCGCGCTCGGCGGCGATGGTGTCGGTCCGCAGGCGGGTGCCCAGGGCGGCCGCCGCGAGGGGGGCGCTGTCGACGGCCTGCAGCTGCACGAGCCGCCCGGCGAAGACCAGGGTCACCACCAGGAGCACCGCCAGCACGACGGCCGAGCGGCGGTCCGGCCGTCCCGGGCGCGCCCCGCCTGCTGGCCGGCGGGCCGGAGCTCTCGGCGGTCCCTGGCGCGGCGGCCGCGGCTGGCGGGCCTGGGGGGAGCGCGGAGCCCGGGGGGCGCTGCTGCGGGCCGGCGTCCGGGGCGCGGTCCGGGGGGCGGCCGTCCGTGCGGCGCCGGCGGCGCGGGGAGCCGCGGGCTTCGTGGGCGTCGGGCTCACCCCGCACCTCCTGCACTGCTGGTGGGCTGGCTGGTGGGCCGGCTGGTGGGCGTGCCGCTCGCGCTGGACGACGGCGAGGGCGAGCCCGCGGCGGACGGCGCGTCCGAGGCGCTGGGGGCGTCCGAGGCCCCGTCCGAGGCCGAGCCGCTCGGCGAGCTGCTCGGCGAGCCGCCGGCGGCGCCGCTGGGCGTCGCGGTCGGGGTCGGGGTGGTCGCGGCCTCCGGGTCGCCGACCACGGCCTGCTCCTGGGGGGCCTCGAGCACGAGCCACGCCGAGTCGGGGGCGCGCACCATCCCCATCGCCTGGGCCCGCGCGTCGAGGGCGGAGGCCGAGCTGACCTCGGCCAGGTGCTCGTCGAGGGCCTGCTCCTGCTCGGCGAGCACGGTGCGCTGCCCCTCCAGGGCGTGCTGCTCGTAGCTGCCGCGGGAGAGGGCGATGTTGACCCACAGCGCGAGCAGCAGGGCGGCCACGAGCACGGCGCCGCAGAGCACCACGGTGGCGGCGCGGCCGGTGGGCAGCACACCGCCGGGGCCGCGCCCCGGTCGCCGGCCGCCCCGGGTCGGGCGCCCCAGGCCGACCGCGCGGCGGACGGGGCGGGCCGGGGCGCTCGCGGCGGCCCCCCGGGGCGCGCGGCGGGCGGCGCCCCCGGCGCGCGGGGTGCCGGTGCGGGGGGAGGTCGAGGTGCTCACCGGCGACCCCGCGCCGGGCGGACGCGCTCGGCCGCCCGCAGGCGGACCGGGGCGGAGCGCGGGTTCCGCTCCAGCTCGGCGTCGTCGGGCCGCTCGGCGCCGCGGGTGAGCAGCTGCAGGCGGGGCGCGTGCTCGGGCAGCTCGACCGGCAGCCCGGGCGGGCTGGTGCTGGCGGCGCCCTCGGCGAGGACGCGCTTGACGATCCGGTCCTCCAGGGACTGGTAGCTCATCACCACGAGGCGCCCGCCCACGGCGAGGGCGTCGACGGCCGCGGGCACGGCGGCCCGCAGGGCGTCCAGCTCGCCGTTGACCTCGATCCGCAGCGCCTGGAAGCTCCGCTTGGCGGGGTGGCCGCCGGTGCGCCGCGCCGCCGCGGGCACCGAGTCGCGCACCAGCTCGGCGAAGCGCGCGGTGCCGGTGAAGGGCTCGCGCTCGCGCTCGCGCACCACGGCGTCGGCGATGCGGCGGGCGAACTTCTCCTCGCCGTAGACGTGGAGCACGCGGGAGATCTCGCGGGCCTCGTAGGTGTTGAGCAGCTCGGCGGCGGTGATGCCCGTGGTCGGGTCCATCCGCATGTCGAGGGGGGCGTCGCGGGAGTAGGAGAAGCCGCGGTCGACCTCGTCCAGCTGCAGCGAGCTGACGCCGAGGTCCATGAGGACCCCCTGCACCGAGGGGATGCCGAGGTCGGCCAGGACGTCGGGCAGCTCGTCGTAGACGGCGCGGACCAGGGTCGCGCGGTCGCCGAAGCGCTCCAGGCGGGCCCCGGCGAGGGCGATCGCCTGCGGGTCGCGGTCGATGGCCACCAGGCGGGCGGCGGGCAGCCGCTCCAGCAGCGCCTCGCTGTGGCCGCCCATGCCGAGGGTCGTGTCGACGACGACGGGCGTCCGCCCGCTGCCGGAACCGCCCGCGCCGGCCGCACCAGCGGCGGGCTCCAGCGCGGGGGCGAGCAGCTCGACGCAGCGGTCGAGCAGCACGGGCACGTGCCGCGAGCTGGTCGGGGGCTGCTCGCGCAGGCCGTCGTCCACGTCGCGCTCCTCCCGGTCGGTCACCCACCGTCGCGATCGACGGCCTCCACGTTACTGACGGGACGATTGTGACTCAAGTGACGAGTCAGGCGTCGCCCCGCCCATCCTGCCCTGGTCAGGGCCCGATCCTGCGGACCCGCGCCCGAGCCGGGCAGGTCGCAGCCGCGAGCGGCGAGGTGACTGCTGGTCACCAGGCGCGTCCGCGGCGTGCGGTGCACCGCACGCCCAGGTCCCCATCCGCTCCGTCGGGCCGGGGAAGTGGCCCGTGCTGCCTGACACCGGGGAAGGTGCGTCAGGACGCGGGGAGCGGCTGGAGGCCTGGGCGTGCGGTCACCCGGTCAGCCGGGCGGCGCGGCTCGCCCTCACAGCAGGCCGGGGAGGCCGTCCAGGGTGGCCCGCTCGTAGGCGGCCTCCGCCTCGGCGAACCGGCGCCCCCAGGAGGCCTCGTCCCAGACCTCGAGCCGGTCGCCCGCACCCACCACGGCGCAGTCGCGCTCCAGGCCGGCGAAGACGCGCAGGTGCGGCGGCACCGTGAAGCGGCCCTGCTTGTCCAGCTCCTCCTCGGAGGCACCGGCCAGGACCACGCGCAGGTAGTCGCGGCTGCGCGGGTCGGACGCAGCGGCCCGCAGCTCCGCGTACCGGCGCTCGAAGTCGGCCCGCGGGTAGGCGTGCAGGCACGGCCCCTGCCCCCGGGTGAGGAAGAACCCGCCCGCCAGCGCCTCGCGGTAGCGCGCCGGGACGACGAGGCGGCCCTTGTCGTCGAGCTTCGGGGTGTGGGTGCCGACGAACACGCGCCGCCACCTCCCCCCGTCCGAGGGCGCGCCGTGCACACCCTCCCCATGTCCTCCACGCTACTCCACTCCGCTCCACCAGAGGGCCGGGTCGCCCCACCCCGGCCCCGGGCCCGGAGCAGGCCGCCGGGCACCGCCCGGGAGGCCGCCGTGATCACGCAGGGCGGCTGCCAGGGGTGTGTCGTACGGTTCGCTGGTGTCGATCCCCTCCCCCTGGGACGCGAGGAGCGCCGACGGCGGCGCAGACGGCGTCGCAGCGACCCTCGGGCGCATCCGCGAGGCCGTGGAGCGGGTGGTCGAGGGCAAGGACGACGTCGTCCGCACCGCCCTCGTCGTCCTGCTCGCCGAGGGCCACCTCCTCGTCGAGGACGTTCCCGGCGTCGGCAAGACGATGCTGGCCAAGACCCTGGCGCGGGCCACGGGCGTGAGCGTGCGGCGGGTGCAGTTCACACCCGACCTCCTGCCCAGCGACCTGACCGGCGTGAGCATCTACGACGCCGAGGCCCGCCGCTTCGACTTCAAGCCCGGTCCGGTGTTCGCGCACGTCGTCGTGGGCGACGAGATCAACCGCGCCTCCCCCAAGACGCAGTCGGCGCTGCTGGAGTGCATGGGCGAGCGCACCGTCACCGTCGACGGCACCACGCACACCCTCGCGCGGCCCTTCATGGTGGTGGCCACGCAGAACCCGGCGGAGATGGAGGGGACGTACCCCCTCCCCGAGGCCCAGCGCGACAGGTTCATGGCCCGCGTCTCGATGGGGTACCCGAGCCCGGCCAGCGAGATGGCGATGCTCGCCAACCACGGCGCGCGCGACCCGCTGTCCGACCTGGAGCCGGTGAGCGAGCCGGGAGAGCTGCGCCGCGCCATCGCCGCGGCCGCCTCGGTGCACGCCTCGCCCGCGGTGCAGCAGTACCTGCTCGACCTGGTCACGGCCACCCGCTCGCACCCCGCGATCTCCCTCGGCGCCTCGCCGCGCGCGAGCCTGCACCTGCTGCGGGCCGCCCGGGCGGTCGCCGCCATCGAGGGCCGGGGCCACGTGCTCCCCGACGACGTGCAGGGCCTCGTGGTGCCGGTGCTCGCCCACCGCCTGGTGCTCTCCTCCGAGGCCGCCGCCGTCAGGCGCACCCCGGAGGACGTGCTCGCCGAGCTGCTGCAGAGGGTCCCGGTCCCCTCCGCGAGCAGGGTCTGAGGTCCGGATGGCCAGGGGGGCCGCAGGGTCGTCGGGCCGGCGCGGGGGCCACGGCACCCGCGGGACGCGCCGGGCCCGCGGCCTGACACCGCGGGGCCGGGCGCTCGTCGTCGTCGGGGCGCTGCTCGGCGCCGCGGGCCTGTGGCAGGGGCAGGAGTCGCTGCTGCGCGTGTCCGTCCTGGTGCTCGCCCTGCCGCTGGTGGCCCTGGCGGTGGCCGCGCTGACGGGAGCGCGCACCGCGGTGCGGCGCACCACCTCCCCTCGGCGCGCCGTCGTCGGCCAGACCTGCCGGGTGCGCCTCGACCTCCGCAACCCCGGCCGCCTGGGCACCCCGGTGCTCCTGGCGCAGGACCGCCTGCCGGCCGGCTGGCCGCGGGCCCCGCGCTTCGCCGTCGACCCCCTGCCGCCCGGCGGCCGGGCCGCCGTGGCCTACACCGCCACCCCGCCGCGCCGCGGCCGGCACCGGCTGGGCCCGCTGCAGGTGCTGGTCACCGACCCCCTGGGGCTGTGCGAGCTGCCGGTGCGCACCGGCGGGCAGGACGACGTGCTGGTGCTCCCCGCCGTCGAGCACCTCCCCGGGGCGGCGGCCCTGCTCGGCGACCGCGGCGAGGGAGAGGCCAGCGGCAGCGGCTCCGCCGCCGGTGAGCAGGGCATGGGCACCCGCGAGTACCGCCCGGGCGACGACGTGCGCCGCGTGCACTGGCGGTCCACGGCGCGCCGCGGCGAGCTGATGGTCCGCCAGGACGAGCAGCCCCACCAGCGCCGCGGCGCCGTCGTGCTCGACCGCCGCCCCGGCGCGTGGTCCGACGACGGCTTCGAGCGCGCGGTCACCGCCGCCGCCTCGCTCGCGGTGTCCCTGCACGACGCCGGCGCCGCGGTGCGCCTGGAGCTGGGCGGGGAGCGCTCACCGGCGGGTCCCCTGGGCCGCGACCCGCTCCTGGAGGCGCTCGCCGTGGTGGGCACCGCCGCCGCGACCGGCGGGGACGCCGACGCCGAGCTCGCCGCAGCCGGTGCGGCCCCACCGGCTGCGGCGAGCGCTCCCGACGTCCTGGTCAGCGCCGTGGGCGCCGCGGTGACCGGGGGCAGCGGCGAGTCCGGCGCCGGGCCGGGGCTGCTCGCCGTGGTCGCGGGCCGCCTGACCCGCGACGAGGCCGAGGCGCTCGCCGGGGTGGCCCGCCCGCGGACCGGCCGCCGCCGCACGGCGGCGCTGGTGGTGCTCGGCGAGCCGGCCGGCACCGGAGCCGTGGAGGTCCTGGTCGGCGCGGGGTGGTCGGTCCTGGACCTGTCCGAGGGCGAGCCGCTGGCCGACGCCTGGCGCCGCGCCGCTGACCGCACCGGCCGGTCCGACCGCCCCGGCCGCGTCGCGGCGGGTGCCCGGTGAGCGGGCAGGCGCGCCTGCGGCTGGCCGGCGCGGTGGCGGTGCTGGCCACCACCGCCGGGCTCTCCACCGTGGTCGACGGCTGGGCCTGGTTCGTCCAGGCGGTGGTCGCCGTCGTGGTGGTCGTGGCCGCCGGCGCCGGCGCCACGGCGCTGCGCCTCCCCGTGTGGGTCGGCGCGGTCGCCCAGGTCGCGGCCCTGCTCGTGGTGCTGTGCGTGCTCTTCGTGCCGGGGCAGGCGGTGCTGGGCCTGCTGCCCGGGCCGCAGGCGCTGGGAGCCCTGTCCGACCTCGTGCGCGAGGGACGCGAGACCGTCAACAGCCAGGCGGCACCCGTGGTCGCCGAGCCGGGCCTGCGCCTGGTCACCACCGCGGGCGCCGGGCTGGTGGCGGTGGTCGTCGACGTGCTGGCCGCGGGCGCCCGCACCCCGGCCCTCACCGGCCCGGTGCTCCTCGCGGTGCACGCCGTCGCCGTCGTGTTCGCCCCCGGCGGGCTGCCGTGGGGGTGGTTCGCCCTCGCGGTGGGCGCCTGGCTGCTGCTGCTCGCCGCCGACGCCGACGCCCGCGCGCTGGCCTGGGGGCGGCGCGTGCAGCAGCGCGGCGCCCGGTCCTCGGGGGGCTCCAGCGGTGGCGGCGCCTCCGGGCGCTCCGGCGCGCCGCTGGCCGCGGCGGCGCTGACGGCCCTGGGCGCGGTGGTGGCTGCCGTCGTCGTCCCCCCGCTCGTGCCGGGCACCTCCTCGGTCTTCCTGACCGCCGGCACGGGCAGCGGCATCGGCGGCGCGGCGGCCAACTCGGTCAACCCCCTGCTCGACCTGCGCTCCGACCTCGACAGCCAGGGCACGGCCGAGGTGCTGCGCTACCGCACCACCGCGACGGCCCCCTCCCCCCTGCGGATCGTCACGGTCGACGCCTTCGACGGCGACGTGTGGCAGCCCTCCGAGCTGCAGTCCGGCACCAGCCAGCCCCTCGACGGCGCGCTGCCCAGCCCGCCCGGGCTCGCCGAGGGCACCCCGTACACCGACGTCCAGTACGACGTCACCGTCGAGGCCCTGCGCCAGCGGTGGCTGCCGACCCCCTACCCGGCGGTCTCGGTCGACGTCCCCGGCGACTGGGTGGTCGACACCAGCACGCTCAACATCCAGGGCCAGGGGCGCACCTCGACCGTCGAGGGGCAGGACTACCGGGTGGTCCAGCGCGCCGTCGACCCCGACCCGGCGGTGCTGCGCGACGCCCCCGACGCCCCCGCCGACGTGCAGGAGCGGTACACGCAGCTCCCCACCGACCTGCCCCCCGAGCTGGCGGCGCAGGCCCGCGAGGTGGTCGGCGGCGAGACCTCGAAGTACCTGCAGGCCGCGGCGCTGCAGGAGTGGTTCCGCAGCACCGGGGGCTTCACCTACTCCCTCGAGGCCCCCGAGCCGGAGACCGCGAACGCCCTGGTCGACTTCCTCGCCGACCGCACCGGGTACTGCGTGCACTACGCCTCGGCGATGGCCGTCATGGCGCGCACGCTCGGCATCCCCGCGCGGGTGGCGGTGGGCTTCCTGCCCGGGTCGGCCCTGGGCGACGGCAGCTGGCAGGTGACCCTGCAGGACGCGCACGCCTGGCCCGAGCTGTACTTCGAGGGCGCCGGCTGGGTGCGCTTCGAGCCGACGCCGAGCACCCGCACCGGCACCGCCCCCTCCTGGACCGTGCCGCCCGTGGAGGCGGTGACGCCCAGCACCGCTCCGGGCGGGGCCACCGCCGCCGCGCCGTCGGCGAGCGCCAGCTCCTCAGCGGCCCCCAGCGCGAGCGCCACGACGGCGACCCCGCAGAGCACCGCGGCCCGGAGCGGGACGCCCTGGCCGCTGCTCGTGGTGCTCGCGGTCGTGGTGGGCCTGCTGGCGGCGCCCCTGGCGACCCGGTCGCTCGTGCGCCGTCGCCGCTGGCGCCGCGCCGAGGGGTCCGCGGCCCGCGCGGAGGCGGCCTGGGCCGACCTGCTCGAGCAGGTCGGCGACCTGGGGGTGCGGGTGCCTCCCTCGGAGACCCCGCGGCAGGTGGGGCGCCGCCTGGTGGCGGGCTTCTCCGGCGGTGACGACGACGGCGCCGGTGAGCGCGGACCCGCCGTGGAGCGGCTGGTCGACGCCGTGGAGGGCGCCCGGTACGGGGCTGCCGGAGGCGGACGCGGGGGGACGGCCCTCGCCGACGACGTCCGCACCGTGGTGGGCGCGGTGGTGGCGCAGCGACCGCGCTCGGCGACCTGGCGCTGGCGGGCGCTGCCGCCCTCCGGGGTGGCGCACCTGCGCCGGTGGGCGTCCTCGCTCCTGCGCCACCGCTGACCCCCTCCCGCGCCGGGACCACGCACCGGAGCGCCGCTGCGGCCCGA
This sequence comes from Actinomycetales bacterium, assembly GCA_022701985.1. GTDB lineage: Bacteria > Actinomycetota > Actinomycetes > Actinomycetales > Quadrisphaeraceae > Quadrisphaera. The sequence continues at coordinate 8,079 of JAKONK010000022.1, read as the reverse complement.
GCGGGCGGCCGGGGCTCGCGCGACCGACGCCCCGCCGCTGCACCGCCGGCCCCTTGCGCGCAGCTCCGGCCCCATCGACGCCGATCTGGCCCCATCGCGCCTGCTGATGGGGCCGACCGCGCAGCGATGGGGCCAGCCGCGCAGGCGCAGGACGGCAGAGGGCCCGCACGCTCGGCGTGCGGGCCCTCTGTCGTGAGGTGCGGGGTGAGCCGGAGGCTCAGCTCCAGCGGTCGTCGCGGCGGCGGTCCCACCGCTGCTCGAGGCGCTGCATGAAGCTGCCACCGCCGGAGCGCCGGGGCTTGGCCGCGGCTCGCGGAGCGGTGCGGCCGTCAGGTCGGACGACCCCGGTGGGCCCGCCCTGGCCCGAGGGCCCGTGCTGGCCGCCCTGGACGGCCTCTCCGGACGGCCCGCCGCCGGAGACGGCGAAGAGGATGCCGCCCAGCATCACCAGGAAGGCGAGCACGCCGAGCGCGATGGCCCAGGAGCGCTGGTCCTGCGGGACGAGGGTCACGGCGGAGACGAGCAGCGCGAGACCGCCCGCCGCGACGCAGGCGCCGACGGCCAGGTTGCGCCGGCCACCGCCGGGGCGACGCGGCCCCCGCATGGTCGAGGCGAAGCGGGGGTCATCGGACAGCAGCTGCTGTTCCATCTGCTCCAGCAGACGCTGCTCGTGCTCGGACAGCGGCACTGCGACCTCCTGCGGTCAACCCTGGTGAAGCACCCAGGATAGGTCCCGCCACGAGGTGGGGAAAGCCAGTCCACCGCGTGGCTCCGCAGGGGCGTCCGGAGCACGAGAAAGCGCCCCACCTGCACCTTCAGTCCCATCTGCACCACCTCGTCCAGGTGTGTGCTGCATCACGGCCCGTGCCGCGTCCCCGGGCGCGGGAGCAGCAGCGAGGCGGGCCCCACCACCCCGCTGCCGAAACGGCGCCCCGCCGCGTCGGCGGCGGCCGTCGCCTCGCGCCAGCCGCGCTCCGGCTCGTCCAGGCGCAGCTGCCGGGGCACCCGCTCGGCGTCCACGAGGCCCTCGACGCGCACCCCCACCATCCGGATCCGCGCCCGCTGCAGGCCCATGGCCGTCCACAGCGCCGCCGCGGCGGCATGCACCTCGCGCCCGGAGTCGGTGGCCTCCCGCAGGGTCCGCGAGCGCGTGACGGTGGTGAAGTCGGCGAAGCGGACCACGAGGACGACGGTGCGCCCGACGCTGCCGTCGCGGCGCAGGTGCCGGGCGACCCGCTCGGACATGCGGAGCACCTCGCGCAGCACCACCTCGGGGTCGTCGACGTCGACGGCGAAGGTCTCCTGGGCGCCCGTGGAGCGCTCGGCGACGGCGGTGCTGGTCACCACCGGACGGGGGTCGCGGCCCCAGGCCAGGTCGTGCAGGGAGGTGCCGAGCGCGTCGCCGAGGGCGCGGCGCAGGGCGGCGACGGGGGTGTGGGCCACCTGCCCGACGGTGCGCAGGCCCAGGCGGACCAGCGCCTCCTCGGTGCGCTCCCCCACGCCCCACAGGGCGCTGACCGGCAGCGGGTGGAGGAAGGCCACGACCTCCCGGGCGGGCACCACGAGGGTGCCGTCGGGCTTGGCGCGGCCGGAGGCGAGCTTGGCGACGGACTTCGTGGTCGCCAGCCCGACCGAGCAGGTGACGCCCTGCTCGTCGGCGACCCTGTCGCGCAGGTCGGTGGCGATCTGCAGCGGGGAGCCGGAGCGGCGGACGGCACCGGAGACGTCGAGGAAGGCCTCGTCCATGCCGAGCTGCTCGACCACCGGCGTCACCGAGGTGAGCAGGGCGACGACGGCGGCCGAGACCTCGGCGTAGCGGTCGGGGTCGGGGGGCAGGACGACGGCGTCGGGGCAGAGCCGCCGGGCCCGGGCCATGGGCATGGCGGAGTGGACGCCGGAGCGGCGGGCCTCGTACGTCGCGGACAGGACGACCCCGCGGCTGGACCCGCCGCCCACGACCACCGGCTTCCCGCGCAGGTCGGGGCGGTCGAGCAGGGAGACGGAGGCGTAGAAGGCGTCCATGTCGACGTGGAGGACGGTGCAGCCCGCGCTCGCGTCACCGGGGGTGTGCGAGCGCAGGCCGGCGACGGAGGCGGCGACCGCGGGGTCGAGGTCGGCCCGGGCCAGCTGGCTGCGGCTCACGAGCCCCCTCCGCTCCGAACCGCAACCAGGCGCCCGGCTGCGACTCCGGCCCCCCTCCGAACCGCAACCAGGCGCCCGGCTGCGCGGGGGGAGGGGGTCACCACCCGGCGCTCCCGGAGCTGGAGTGCCACAGCTTGCGCGGAGCCCCGCGGCCGGAGGCGCCCGCGGAGCGCTCGGCGTCGAGGAGGTCCCCGAGGGCGTCGTCGGCGGAGCGCTCCAGCTCCCGCTCGGACTCCTCCGCGGCACCCGCGGCCGAGGTCCGGGTGTTGCGGGTGTCACCGCCCGGCGGGGCGATGTCGGCGTAGGGAGAGAGCAGGAACCCGCTGGCGTGCACGAACACCCGCCGCGGCGAGCCCCCTCCCATGCCGCCGGAGCGGCCGGGCAGCTCGGGTCGGTCTCCCACGGGCAGGCCCGCCGAGGCCGCTGCGGTGTGCGCAGACTCCTGGGCCGCGGCCTGCCGCGACGCGGCCCCCGCGGACCGCTCGTCGCGCTGCCCGGGGCCGGAGCGCCCGGCGTCGATCCCCGGCACCGCGCCGTCGTCGCGGCCCTGCCCGACCACACCGACCGGCGGCGGGGCCATGACGGGCCGGCTGGAGCGCGACGCCGCAGCACCCGCCACCGCCGCGGAGCCGTAGCCCGCAGCAGGCTGGCCGGCCATGACGCGGTGCACGCCCTCGACGCCGTGCTCGGACCAGACCCGCCACAGCGCCGGCACCGCCCACGCGCCGGTGGCCCGCAGCGACACCCCGCGCGGGCCGGTGCGCCGCAGCTCGCCGCGCACCACGAGCAGCCACGAGCCGAACACGGTGGAGGCGTACGGGCCCTGGGCGTCCTCGAAGAAGGTGGCGTCGACGGGGCCGGTGGAGTCGTCCAGGGTGAGGAAGACGACGCGCCGCCCGGACCTGATGGGCGGGGTCTGGGTGGCCACCTTGACCCCGGCCACCAGCAGCTCCGAGGGCGCCCGCCGGGTGCGCAGGTCGGCGGACCTGACGACGCCGACCGCGTCGAGCATCGGCGCGTAGGCGGTGATGACGTGCTGGCTGGCGTCGAGCCCCAGGACCTCCAGCTCGGTGCGCACCCGCTCGGCGGCGGTCATCTCGGGCAGGCCCGACGGCTCCACCTCGTCGGGGGCGTCGCCGAGGTCGAGGGCGAGCTGGACGTCGGGCGGCGTGGCCGGTCGCCCATGATCACGGCGGGAGGGGCGCGGGGAGGGGCGGCGGGCGGAGCGGGGGACGCCGCGCTCCAGGGCCCGGGTGTGGCGGTCGAGGTCGGCGACCTGCAGCAGCAGGTCGCGGCGGGTGAGGGCGCCGCGCCGCGCAGTCCCCCCGGCGCGGCCGACCACCCCGAGTCCGCAGGTCTCGTCGAGCGCGCCGGTGAGCACGAGCCGCTCCAGCACCGGGCGGGAGGGCCGCGCGCGGTGCCACAGGTCGGCCAGGGAGTGGTACGGCTGGCCGGCCACGACGCGGGCGACCTCGGCGTCGCTGATGCCCTTCACCTCGGCCAGCGACAGGCGGATGCCCCAGGCGCTGCCGTCGGGCACGGCCGCGTCGACGCGGTAGGCGGGGTCGGGCACCCGCGAGTGGACGGCGCCCACCGCCCGCCGCGCCGCCGGGACCCCTGACGACCCGGCCCGCTCGCCGCCCCAGCCGCCGTCGGGGTCGACCCGCTCCACCCGGTACTCCCCCGTCGAGGCGTTGACGTCGAGCGGCAGGACGGCGATGCCGAGGGTGCGGGCGTCGTCGAGGATCAGGCGCTTGGGGTACATGCCCGGGTCGTGGGTCAGCACCCCGGCCAGGAAGTGCGCCGGCCAGTGGGCCTTGAACCAGGCCGACTGGTAGGTGGGCAGCGCGAACGCGGCGGCGTGGGCCTTGCAGAACCCGAACGAGGCGAACGCGGCGAGGACGTCCCAGATCCTGTCGACGTCGGCGGGGGTGAACCCCGCGGCCAGCGCCTGGGGGCGCCACCACTCGCGCACCTCGGCCTGCCCGTCGCGGGTGCCCAGGGCGCGGCGCACCTCGTCGGCCTGGGTGAGGCTCACCCCGGCGGTCTCGGCGACGATCTTCAGCACCTGCTCGTGGAAGACGACGACGCCGCACGTCTCCTCGAGCGCGTCGCGCAGCCGCGGGTGCAGCAGGTCGGGGGCGGCCCAGCCCTGCCGGGCGCGCAGGAACGGGGTGACCATGTCGGACTTCACCGGCCCGGGCCGGAACAGGGAGATGTCGATGACGAGGTCGGCGAAGTCCTGCGGGGCGAACTTGCCCACCAGCTCGCGCTGCCCGGGCGACTCGATCTGGAAGCAGCCGAGGGTGCGGGTGGAGCGGACCAGGCGGAAGGCGTCCTCGTCGTCGAGCGGCAGGGCGTCGAGGTCGACGCGCTCCCCCGTGGTGCGCTCCACCTCGCGGGTGGCGTGCGCGAACGCCGACTGCATCCGGATGCCGAGCACGTCGAGCTTGAGCAGGCCCATCACCTCGACGTCGTCCTTGTCGAAGGAGCTCATGGGGAAGCTCGTGGCGCTGGGCTGCACCGGCGTCCGGTCGAGCAGGGTCGCGTCGGACAGCAGCACCCCGCAGGGGTGCAGCGCGGTGTGGCGGGGCAGCCCGTCGAGGCCCTCCACCAGGTCGTAGAGCAGGTCGAGGCGGGCGTCGGCCAGGCCGGAGGCGCGCAGCTCGGGCAGGTCGCGCAGGGCTGCGCGCACGTCGCGGGCGCGCAGGTGGGGGAAGGCCTTGGCGATGGCGTCGACCTCGCCGGGCGGCATGCCGAGGGCGGCGCCGACGTCGCGGACGGCGTGGCGCACCCGGTAGGTGTCGGTCATGGCGACGGCGGCGACGCGGTCGGCGCCGAAGCGCTCCAGCACGGCGTCGTACACCTCGGTGCGGCGGGCCGACTCGACGTCGACGTCGATGTCGGGCAGCTCCACCCGGGCGGTGGTGAGGAAGCGCTCCATGAGCAGCCCGTGGGCGAGCGGCTCGACGCCGGAGATGCCGATCAGGTGGTTGACCAGGCTGCCGGCGCCCGAGCCGCGGGCGGCCACGCGCACCCCGAGGCGGCGGGTGAGGTCGCAGACCTCGGCGACGGTGAGGAAGTAGGTGGGGAACCCCAGGGCGTCGATGGTGGCCAGCTCGGCGTCCATCCGCTGCCGCACGCGCTGCAGGTGCGCGAGCGACGCACCGGGGTAGCGGGTGTGGACGGCGCCCTCGCAGCGGGCGCGCAGCACCGCGCCGGCGTCGGCGACGGTGCGGACGGCGGGGCCGGCCACCAGCCACGGCTCGGGCAGGTGCACGGCCCCGATGCCGAGGTCGGCGCGGGGGTCGAGGTGGCAGCGGGCGGCGAGGCGCTCGGTGGCGGCCAGCAGCTCGGCGGCGCCACCGGCCTCGTGGGCGCGCGGGGCGCCGGCGGCGGCGGCGACGCGCTCGGCGATGTCGCGCATCGCGGCGGCGGGCTTGAGCCAGCCGTGGCCGGTGGTCCTGTCGAGGTGGCGGTGGCCGAGCGGCACCAGGCGGCGGGCGGCGTCGAGGACGTCGGCGACCGCGGCGCCCTCGGGGCCGGCGTGGCGCACGGCGTTGGTGAGCACGGCGGGGACGCCGGCCTCGCGGGCCAGCGCCAGGGTCCGGGCGGCGTGGCCGAGGCTGCCGGGGGCGCCCTCCGGCCCGAGGTGGCAGACCACCTCCACGGCCAGGCAGCCCAGGGGCAGCGCGGAGTACCAGCGGGCCAGCAGCGCGCGGGCGGTGTCGGGGCGGCGGGCCAGCAGCGCGCGGCCGACGTCGCTGTCGGGGCCGAGCAGCACGGTGAGCGCCGGGGCGCCGCTGGCCGGGTCGACCGCGTGCTCGGCGATCTCGGCGAGGGTGGCGACGGGGGTGCCGCGGCGCCCGCCGACGGCGGTGGGCGATCCGGGGGCCTCCCCGCGGGTGTGCGCCGCGGTGGACAGCCGGCACAGCCGCGACCAGCCGGCACCGGGCGGCGGAGCCTCCTCCCCCGGCTCCGGCGACCAGCCCGCGGCCCGGGCCGCGGTGCTGCCGTGGGCCAGGACGACGACGCGGGGCAGCCGGGCGTCGACCTCCGCTCCCCCGCGGACCGGGGTCCGGGCGCCGCGAGCACCCGGGCCTGCGAGCCCGGTGGACGGGTCGGCGGGGAGGTCGACGGCGAGGTCCGCGCCGAGGAGCGGGACCAGCCCCGCCTGGGCGCAGGCGACGACGTGCTTGACCGCACCCCGCAGCCCGTCGCGGTCGGTGAGGGCGAGGGCTCGCTGGCCGTCGGCGGCGGCCCTCTCGACGAGGGCCGCGGGGGTGTCGGTGCCGTGCTGCAGCGACCACCCCGAGGCCACGTGCAGGTGCGTGAACGCCCTGCTGGACGAGCTCGATGACGGTCCGCCCACAGCGCCGCCCCCTCCTGCCACCCGGAGGCACCCGGGTCCGGCGGGTGGGGGAGGTCACCCGGTCGAACTGGTGTTCGACTGGTGTCGACGCTACCGCCCCGCCGCGGAGGCGGCGAGGGAGGGGGGCGGATCCACCCACCCGGACCAACCGGTGAGCGGGTGGGCCTCAGGAGGCGGCGAGCGGGAGGACGCGCTCCGGCGGACGCGCCCCGAGGAGGTCGGCGACGGCGGAGGCGAACACCTCGGCGCGGTCGAGGTGGTCATCGGCCTCGCGGGGCCCCACGGGCGCCCCGCGCCCGGCCTCGACGGCGGCGCGGCGCTCCGCGGCGCTGGCGAACACGCGCGCCCACCCCTCCAGCTCGGGCGCGAGGACGAGCAGCGCGTCCCACACGCTCACCGGGCCGCGGCGCCGGGCGCGCGGCACCTCGCGGGTGGCCACGACGGCGGCGCCGGCGCGCAGCGCGGCGAGGTGGGCGAGCACGAACCGCTCGGACGGGTCGCTCGCAGCCGAGGCCTCGACGAGGCCGGTGCACGCGCGCCCGACCAGCTCCAGGGCGGCCTGGGGCACGGGAGCGGGCAGGGCCGCCGGCGCGGCGGCGCGAGAGGTGGCGCGGGAGCCGGCCACGTCAGTCCACCACCCGGACGAGGCGCCACGCCCCCTCGCCGGCCCCCGGTGACCCCGGAGGCCCCGAGACCCCCGGGGTCACCGCCAGCTCGAACGTGCCGGGCTCGGCGGCGAAGCCGCGGCTGGCGACCACCCGCCAGACCTGCTCGTCGACCGCGGGCCCGCGGGCGGCGTCGGCACCGGCCCTCGGGCGGGGCGCCAGGGCGCTGGTGCCCGCGACCTCGACGGCGTCTCCGCGCAGGGCGCGCGCCGCCACCCCCTGCCACCACGGCAGGCGGGCGCTCCAGCTGGCCAGCACCTCGCGGACCACGTACAGCTGGCCGCGCCGGACGAACGCCTCCGGCGCCCCCGCGGCGCCCACCTTGACGTGCACCACCTCGTCGACGACCCGCCCCACGTCTCCTCCTCCGGGAGTGGCGGCGGCGCGGCCCCGGGGCTTCCCCTCCCCGGCGACCGCGGCCGCCTGTGTCGAACGCGTGTTCGACACGGGTAGTGAAGCGCTCACCACTCCCGCCGTCAACCCGCTGCTCATGGCGAGGACGCTGCCACCGACCACTGACAACGCCCTCCCACCTGCGGTGACGTCCGGGTGTCCGGCCGTGGTCGGTCCGGGGTCGACCCGCGGACCGGCCCGGGCGCGCCGGGCGCCCGCCGCCACCCGGCGGCTACCGTGCTGGCGTGGCCGACACCGCTCCCGCCGTCCCGGCCGCCCTCCCCCGGCCCGAGCCCGTCCCCGCCGTCGTGGTGCTCCACGTGTGGGGCGTGTCACCGCGCACCGTCCCGCTCGCCGTCGCGCGGATGGCTCTCGACCGCCGGCACCTGCGCACGAGCCCCGCCCGCTTCTGGAAGCTGCTGGGCACCGGTGACGGGCGCACCTTCACCCCCCGCGACGCCGACCCCGGTCACTGGGCGACCCTCACCACCTGGGACGACCCGGCCG
>JAKONK010000006.1 GCA_022701985.1 Actinomycetales bacterium | reverse complement strand
ACCGACAGGCCGTGCGCGGCGATCGAGGTGCGCAGCTGCTCGACGGTCAGCGCCTCCTCCGACGTGAACCCGGGGTACATGAGGTTCTCGTTGGTGTACTCGTGGTTGGACACGAGCAGCGCCCTGTTCCGGCCCTTGGGCAGGATCGCGAGGTAGTCGTTGTTGTAGCCGAACTGCTTCTCCTGGGCCTCGGCGCTCTGCCGGTCGAGGTCGAACGCCGGCGCGCCCTGCACCACCGGGTCGCCCCAGCTGATGATGGGCTTCCAGGCGTAGCCGGCCGGCACGGTCATCTGGTCGACGGTGCTGGCGACGGGGGCGATCGGGGTGAACGCCAGCCCCTTCGGGCCGACCGTGCCGGCCCCGGCAGCAGGACCGCCGGCGGGGCCGCCCTTCCCGGGCGCGGCGGCGGCGGGCTGCGCCGTCACGGCGCCGCTGCCGGCGGCCGCGGCGACGACGCCCAGGCCCAGGAGCAGGTTGCGCCGCGAGAGCGACGCCTCGGCGACGGCGGCGAAGGACGGCGACGTCGACGTGCTGCCCTCGGCCCTGAGGCAGGCGTCGCCGCACTTGAAGTGGCAGGTGGCCGCGGAGCGGCTGCCGCGGGTGTGGCCCGTCATCGGCAGCAGCGGGCGGGAGGGGGTGAGGGTCATCGCGGGCTCCTCGGTGGGGGTGCTCGACGGGGTGACCGGTCCGGGGCGTCCGGATCCGGGGCGTCCCAGGTCCGAGGTCGACGCTCACCCGGGGGTGCGGCGCGTCCGTGGACCCCAGGTGGCCCCGAGGTGAACTGTCCGGTGCGTCCGCATTTCGTCACGGCGCCGTGACGGAACCCCCGGCCGGTCCCGCCGCCTGCACCGCGGCGGACGAGGCGCGGCGTCCCCGGCGGGCGGTGCGCAGCATGTCGGTGGTCAGCAGGACCAGCGCCACCCAGACGAGGGCGAACCCCACCCACCGCGACAGCGGCATCCGCTCGCCCAGCACCGCGACGCCGATGACCAGCTGCATCACGGGCGTGACGTACTGCAGCAGCCCCGTCGTGGTGAGCGGCACCCGGGCGGCCCCGGCGGCGAAGAGCAGCAGGGGCACGGCGGTGACGACGCCGGTGGACGCCAGCAGCACCAGGTGCCACGGCGGGTCGGCGGTCAGCGTGCCGCGGCCGCTCGCCTCGATGCCCACCAGCGCGACGACGGCGAGCGGGGTGAGCAGCAGCGTCTCCGCCGAGAGGCTCGTGAGGGCGCTGACCCCGCGGCCCCCGGGGCCGGTGGACCCCACCTGCTTCTTCACCAGGGAGTACGTGCCGAAGCTCACCGCCAGCACCAGGGCGATCCACGGCGGCCTGCCGTAGTCGAGGGTGATGACGACGACCGCCACCACGCCGACGCCCACGGCCGCCCACTGCAGCGGCCGCAGCCGCTCGCGCAGCAGCAGCACCGCGAGCCCCACCGTGACGACGGGGTTGATGAAGTAGCCCAGCGACGCCTCGATGACGTGGGCCTGCTGGGTGGCGTAGATGTAGACGCCCCAGTTGACCGCGATGACGGCCGCGGCGAGCGCCAGGAGCGCCACCACGCGGCCCTGGCGGGCGAGCGCCAGCAGGGGTCGCCACCGGCGCAGCGCGAGCAGCAGCACGCAGCACAGCACCGCCGTCCACAGCACCCGGTGGACCAGGACCTCCACGGCGCCCGCCGGGGCGAGCAGCGGGAAGTAGAGCGGGAACAGGCCCCACAGCAGGTACGCGGAGAGGCCGAGCAGGGTGCCGCGGCGCTCGGAGGTGCCGCTCACCCCCGGGTCACGGGGGTGGTGCTCATCGGTGCGTCACTCCACGGTCCAGGAGTCGCCGCCGCGCAGCAGCGCCTCGAGGTCGTCGTCGCCGGCGCGCCAGCCCGTTCCGCCGGACGCCTCGCGCGCCGCGTCGAGCTGGGAGCGCACGCCGTCGTCGTAGGTGGGCCGGCTGTGGGCCCGGAACACGCCGACGGGGACGTGCGCCATGGTCGGCTCGTCGAGGCGCGACAGCGCGAACGCCAGCGAGGGGTCGGCGGTCCGGGTGTCGTGGACCACGGGCTCGCGGCCGGCGGCCCGGGCCTCCTCGAGGCCCACCACCTCGACGCCGAACCCCGACGCCGAGCGCACGACGGCCTTCTGGGAGCCCTCGGCGCCGAAGACGACCTCCTGGCCGTGCTCCAGGCGCACCAGGCGCGCCACGGACTCCTCGCGGTCCTTCAGCACGTCGAACGCGCCGTCGTTGAAGATCGGGCAGCCCTGGTAGATCTCCACCAGCGACGTGCCGCGGTGCTCGGCGGCCGCCTTCAGCACCTGCGTGAGGTGCTTGCGGTCGGTGTCCAGGGTCCGCGCCACGAAGCTCGCCTCGGCCCCCAGCGCCAGCGACACCGGGTTGAACGGCGCGTCGAGGGAGCCCGACGGGGTCGACTTGGTGACCTTGCCGACCTCGGAGGTGGGGGAGTACTGGCCCTTGGTGAGGCCGTAGATCCGGTTGTTGAACAGCAGGACCGTCATGTTGACGTTGCGGCGCATCGCGTGGATGAGGTGGTTGCCGCCGATGCTGAGCGCGTCGCCGTCGCCGGTCACCACGAACACCGACAGGTCGGGCCGCGAGGCCACCAGGCCCGTGGCGATCGCCGGGGCGCGACCGTGGATCGAGTGCATGCCGTAGGTGTCGAGGTAGTACGGGAAGCGCGAGGAGCAGCCGATCCCCGAGATGAAGACGACGTTCTCCTTGCGCAGGCCCAGCTCGGGCAGGAAGCCCTGCACGGCCGCGAGCACCGCGTAGTCGCCGCACCCGGGGCACCAGCGCACCTCCGAGCCGGAGGTGAAGTCCTTCTTGCCCAGGCGCACGCCGTCGGGCAGCGACGGGACGTCCGCCGTCCCGCTGCGCAGGGTGGGCAGGCCGAGCGGTGTGCTCATCGAGCGTCCCTCCGGGGGGTGGGGCGGACCCGGCCGGCCACGACGTCCTCGATCGCCTCGACGATCTCGGTCGACGTGAACGGCAGGCCGCGCACCTGGTTGCAGCTGATGACGTCGACGAGGTAGCGGCCGCGCAGGAGCAGCGCCAGCTGCCCGAGGTTCATCTCGGGGACCAGCACGCGCTCGTGGGCCAGCAGCACCTCGCCCAGGTTGGCGGGCAGGGGGTTCAGGTGGCGCAGGTGCGCCTGGGCCACGCGCACGCCGCGGCGGCGGGCCTCGCGCACGGCGGCCGTGATGGGGCCGCGGGTGGAGCCCCAGCCGAGGACCAGCAGGTCGCTGTCGGCGTGCTCCTGGCCGCCGTGGTCGACGGTGACGTCGGGCACCTCGATGCCCTTCACCTTGGCGCGGCGCAGCCTGACCATGCGGTCGTGGTTGGCCGGGTCGTAGGAGATCTCCCCGGTGACGTCGGCCTTCTCCAGGCCGCCCACGCGGTGCTCCAGGCCCGCGGTGCCGGGCACGGCCCAGGGGCGGGCCAGGGTGTCCGGGTCGCGCAGGAAGGGCCGGAACTGCGGGGTCATGCCGTCGTCGGCCGTGGAGTTCGGGTCGGTGGAGATGTCGGGGTCCACGGCGTGCACGTCGTGGACCGCCGGCACCCGCCACGGCTCCGCGCCGTTGCCCAGGTAGCCGTCGGACAGCAGCAGCACCGGCGTGCGGTACTTCACGGCGATGCGCACCGCGTCGACGGCGGCGTCGAAGCAGTCGGCCGGGGTCGAGGGGGCCACCACCGGCACCGGCGACTCGCCGTTGCGGCCGTACATCGCCTGCAGCAGGTCGGACTGCTCGGTCTTGGTGGGCAGCCCGGTGGAGGGCCCGCCGCGCTGGACGTCGACGACGACCAGCGGGAGCTCGAGCGCCACCGCCAGGCCGATCGTCTCGCTCTTCAGGGCGAGGCCGGGCCCGCTCGTCGTCGTGACGCCGAGCGCGCCGCCGAACGAGGCGCCCAGCGCGGCGCCGACGGCCGCGATCTCGTCCTCCACCTGCAGCGACGTCACGTCGAAGCGCTTCAGGCCGGAGAGGGTGTGGAGGATGTCGGAGGCCGGCGTGATCGGGTAGGAGCCCAGCACCAGGGGCAGCCCGGCGCGGTGCGCCGCGGCCACCAGGCCGTAGGCGAGCGCGGCGTTGCCCGTGATGTTGCGGTACGTGCCCCTCTCGGCCGGGGCGGGGGGGACGTGGAAGCGCACCGGGAAGGCCTCGGTGGTCTCCCCGAAGGCCCAGCCGGCGCGGAAGGAGCGCAGGTTGGCCTCGAGGACGGCGGCGCGCTTGGCGAACTTGGCCGTGAGGAACCGCTCGGTCTGCGCCGTCGGCCGCTCGTACAGCCAGCTCAGCAGGCCGAGGGCGAACATGTTCTTGCTGCGCTCGGCGTCCTTGCGGCTCAGGCCCAGGTCCTTGAGCGCCTCGACCGTCATCGACTGCATCGGCAGCGCGTGCACCCGGTAGCCCTCGAGGCTCCCGTCGTCCAGCGGGCTGGTGGCGTAGCCCACCTTCGCGAGGTTGCGGGGCGTGAAGTCGTCGGTGTCGATGATCAGGGTGCCGCCGGGGCGCACGTCGTGGACGTTCGCGCGCAGCGCCGCCGGGTTCATCGCGACCAGCACGTCGGGGGCGTCGCCCGGGGTGGTGACGTCGTGGTCGGCGAAGTGCAGCTGGAAGCTCGAGACGCCCGGCAGCGTGCCGGCGGGGGCCCGGATCTCGGCGGGGAAGTTCGGCAGCGTGGCCAGGTCGTTGCCGAGGCTCGCGGTCTCCGCGGTGAAGCGGTCACCGGTGAGCTGCATGCCGTCACCGGAGTCTCCCGCGAAGCGGATGACGACGCGCTCGAGGACCTCCACCTGCTTGTCGACCCGGTGGGCGGGCTGCTCGGGCGACCGCTGGGGGTCGGGCACGGTGCTCACGTGTGTCGATGCTACGTGCGTCGGTCCGGGGCGCTCCGCTGTGAGGTGGCTGGGAGGTCGGTGCGGACCTCCTCCGGACGGCCCCGCCGGGGGTGCGCCCGGGAAGGGCGGTGGGCCACGATCTGTTGCAGGTCATGCAGAGGTAAAGAGGACTGAGAGGACCCCATGGGCCACGGCCACTTCAACGGCGTCAAGACCGCGATGCTCTTCGGCCTGCTGGGCGGCGTCGTGCTCCTGGCGAGCTGGCTGCTGTTCGGCGGCAGCCAGGGGGGTCTGCTCGTCGGGCTCCTCATCGCGCTCGTGGTCAACGGCATCGCCTACTGGACCTCCGGCTCCGTGGCCGTCCGCGCCATGCGCGCCCGCCCGGTCACCGAGGCCGAGCAGCCGGCCATGCACCGCATCGTCCGCGAGCTCAGCGAGCGCGCCGGGCAGCCCATGCCCCAGCTCTACGTCTCGCCGACCTCCGCGCCCAACGCCTTCGCCACCGGCCGCAACCCCAGGAACGCCAAGGTCTGCGCCACCCAGGGCATCCTCGACATCCTCGACGAGCGCGAGCTGCGCGGCGTCCTCGGCCACGAGCTGATGCACGTCTACAACCGCGACATCCTCACCAGCTCCATCGCGGCGGCCATGGCCTCGGTCATCACCTACCTGGCCTACATCGCGATGTTCTTCGGCGGCGGCGACCGCGAGCGCCCCAACCCGCTCGCCGCGATGCTCATCCTCTTCCTCGGCCCGGTGGCCGCCGGCCTGGTGCAGATGGCGATCAGCCGCACCCGCGAGTACGACGCCGACGAGGACGGCGCCCAGCTCACCGGTGACCCCCTCGCCCTCGCCTCGGCGCTCAGCAAGCTGGAGCGCGGCGTCCAGGCCCGGCCGCTGGCCCCCGAGCAGCAGCTGCAGAACTCCTCGCACCTGTTCATCGCCAACCCGTTCCGCGCGTCCGACGTGAAGAGCCTGTTCGCCACCCACCCGCCCATGGCGGAGCGCATCGCACGCCTCGAGGCCATGGCCTACGGCTACCGCCAGCGCTGACAGTCCCGGCCAGCCGGTCAGCCGGCTGGCCCGTCGGCTCGCCGCCCCGTGGGGGCGACCCCCGCGGATGACGCGGCGGAGGGAGGCGAACGCCCTCCTGGCGGGCCCCTCCTGTGTCACCGTTGAGCGGTGATCGAGGCCCTCTCGCTGACCAAGCGGCACGGCAGCAGGCTCGCCGTCGACGACCTCACCTTCACCGTCCCCGACGGGACCGCGACCGGGCTGCTGGGTGCGGCCGGGGCGGGCAAGTCGACGGTGCTCCGCCTCGCCGCGGGCCTCGACCGCGGCGAGGGCGAGGTGCTCTTCGACGGTGCGCCCCTGGCCCGCTGCGCCCGCCCCGCGGCTGCGGTGGGCCTCGCCCTCGACGCCGGCGCGATGCACCCCGGGCGCACCGCCCGGGGCCACCTGCGGGTCCTCGCCGCGGGCGCCGGCGTGCCGCGCCGCCGCGTCGACGAGGTGCTCGAGCAGACCGGGCTGACCGGGGTCGAGCACCGGCGCCCGGGCGTCTTCTGGCGCGGTGCGGCGGCGAGGCTCGCCGTCGCCGGGGCGCTGCTGGGGCGCCCCCGCGCGCTCCTGCTCGACGACCCCCTCCCGGCCCTCGACCCCGACGGCCGCACCTGGCTGGCGTCCCTGGTCCGCGAGCACGCCGACGGCGGCGGCTCGGTGCTCCTCACCGGCAGCCGCGCCGCGGACCTCGCCCCCCTGGTCGACGCCCTCGTCGTCCTGCGGCGCGGCCGCCTCGCGGCCCAGGGACCGGCCGGGGAGCTGGTGGCCGGCGCCGCTGCGTCGGTGCTGGTCCGGTCGAGCGACGCCGGCCTCCTCACCGCGGCGGTCCTGCGCTGGGGCGGAGGGGTGGAGCCCCTGCCCGACGGCGGGCTCGTGGTGACGGGCCTGGACATCGCCGCCGTCGGCGAGGTCGCCCGCGCCGAGGGCGTGGCCGTGCACGAGCTCACCCGCCGCGAGGCGGACCTGGACGCGGCGCTGGCCGCTCCCGCCGAGGTGGAGCTGCCCGCCACCGACCTCCTCGGGTCCCCGGCGGTGTCCGCGTGAGCCCGGGCGCAGCCCTCGCCGCCGCCGTGCGGATGGAGGTCGCCCGGCTGCGCACGCTCCGCTCGACGGTGGTGCTGCTGGCCGCGGCGGTCCTCGTGGGGGCCCTGGGGGCCGCGGGCTTCTGCGCGCTCGGGGCCCGCACCGACCTGGGGCGCTCGGGGCTGCTCGAGGCGCTCACGGCCGGGAGCGCCGTCGGGCTGTCGCTGACCGGGGTGCTCGCCGCGGCCGCGGGGGCCCTGGCCTCCTCCTCCGACCACCGGCACGGGGCGGCGCGGACCGCGCTGGTGCTGGTGCCCCGGCGCGGGGCGCTGCTGGTCGCCCGCGCCGTCGTCGTCTCCTCGTGGTCCGCGGTCCTCGCCGGGGCGTCCCTGGTGGCGGCCACCGCCGTCGTCGCCGCCTGGCCGGGGGAGCCCCTGTGGGGCGACTCCCCGCGGCTGGCGGTGCTGGCGGTGCCCCTGGCGGGCTTCGTCGCCCTCGTCGCCCTCCACGGCCTCGCGGGCTGCGCGCTCGCCTCCCTGATGCGGAGCGCCCCGCTGGCCGTGGGCCTCGTGGTCGCCTGGCCGCTGGTCCTGGAGCCGCTGCTCCGCCTGGCGCTGCCGCGCGCCGCCTGGGCGCAGGCCGTCGAGGGGCTCCTGCCCGCCGCCGCGGCCGTGCGGCTGGTGGCGCTGCCCCCCGTGGCCTCCGGCGCCGCGGGGCTCGTGGGCCCGCTGGCCGCCGGGCTGGCCCTGGCGCTCGTCGTCGGCGCCGTCGCCGCGGGGGCGGGCGCGCGCTTCGCGCGCCGCGACGCCTGAGGCGCCCGGGACCGCCGGGGGCCCCGGGCGCGCGCCGGTCAGCCGGTCGGCCGGGTCAGCGGTAGTTGACGAACTGCAGGGCGACGTCGAGGTCGGCCGCCTTCAGCAGGGCGATGACGGCCTGCAGGTCGTCGCGGCTCTTGGCCGAGACGCGCAGCTCGTCACCGGTGACCTGGGTCTTGACGCCCTTGGGACCGTCGTCGCGGACGATCTTGCCGATCTTCTTGGCGTCCTCCTGGCTCAGCCCCTCCTTGAGGGAGGCGTCGAGCTTGTACTCCTTGCCCGACAGGCGCGGCTCGCCCGCGTCGAGGGCCTTCAGCGACACCCCGCGCTTGATGAGCTTGGTCTGCAGCACGTCCAGGACGGCCTTGACCCGCTCCTCGCTGTTGGCGCTCATGGCGATGGCCTCGGTGCCGCTCCAGTCCACCGACGCGCCGGTGCCCTTGAAGTCGTAGCGCTGGGCCAGCTCCTTCTGGGCCTGGTTCAGGGCGTTGTCGACCTCCTGGCGGTCGAGCTTGCTGACGACGTCGAACGACGACTCGCTGGCCACGGTCTGGTCTCCTCGTGCGGGGCGGAAGGGGCGAGGGGCGGGCGCTCCGGGCGCTGCGGCGGGGGGTGCCGCGCCGGGCCCTCGGGCTTGCTATCGTATGGACCCGCGGCAGGTTGCCCGAGCGGCCAATGGGAGCTGACTGTAAATCAGCCGGCGATGCCTTCGCAGGTTCGAATCCTGCACCTGCCACGCGAATCCGCGGGTCTGCGCGGCCCCCTCCACGGGGCCGTGTAGGCTCGCGGACGCCGGCCCCGATAGCTCAGTCGGCAGAGCGTCTCCATGGTAAGGAGAAGGTCTAGGGTTCGATTCCCTATCGGGGCTCCACTGCTGGGGCGGCGCGAGAGCGCCGCCCCAGCCCCCTGGCGGGGTAGCTCAGTTGGCGAGAGCGCACGACTCATAATCGTGAGGTCGAGGGTTCGAGTCCCTCTCCCGCTACGCGTAGACTCCACCGCCGACCCGCCGCTGAACCGCGGTCGGCGAGACCGATGTGAGAGGTGGGCCCCGCCGTGGCCAGCAAGTCGACCGACGTCCGGCCGAAGATCACGCTCGCGTGCACGGAGTGCAAGGAGCGCAACTACATCACCAAGAAGAACCGGCGCAACGACCCGGACCGCCTGGAGATGAAGAAGTACTGCCCGCGCGACGGCCGCCACACCGCGCACCGCGAGACCCGCTGACGCTCGACGTCGAGCTGGGGCGAGGCGAGCGGTGCCCGTCGACGCAGGCCAGGCAGGCCGCACGTGGCCGCCGGGGGAGCCCTTCGAGGTGACCCGGGCGGCCATCGCTGCGTTCGCCGCCGCCACGGCCGGGGGCGGGCCGGTGCACCCCGCCCACACCGACCCCGAGGTGGCCCGCTCGCTCGGGCACGCCGACGTCGTGGCCCCGCCCACGTTCCTGGTGGGCCTCGCCCAGGCGAGCGACGCGCGCTTCGTGGAGGACCCGTCCTCCGGCGTGGACTTCTCCCGCGTCGTGCACGGCGAGCAGCGCTTCACCCACCACCGCCCCGCGGTCGCCGGTGACCGGCTCGTGGCGGCCCTGACCGTGCAGTCGGTGCGCCGCATGGCCGGCAACGACCTCGTGACCACGCGCAACGAGATCACGACCGTCGACGGCGAGCCGGTCTGCACCTCCACCTCGATGCTCGTGGTGCGGGGGGAGTGAGCGTGCCCAGGCTCTCGGAGCTGTCCGTCGGTGACGCCGTCGGCTCGGCCACCGCGCACCTCACCCGCGCCGACCTCGTGCGCTACGCGGACGCCAGCGGCGACCAGAACCCGATCCACGCCTCTGACGAGGCCGCCCGCTCCGTGGGCCTGCCGGGCGTCATCGCCCACGGCATGCTGACGATGGGCGTCGCGGTCCGCGTCGTCGTCGACTGGTGCGGTGACCCGTCCGCCGTCGTCGACTACGGCACGCGCTTCACCGGCCAGGTGCCGGTCGGCGCCGACGACGCGCCCGAGCCCGGCGCCGACCTCGAGGTGAGCGCCGTCGTCGGCGCCCTCGACGCCGAGGCGGGCACGGCCCGCGTCGACATCACCGCCACCTGCGGCGGCACCCGGGTGCTCGGCCGCGCCCGCGCCGTGGTGCGCCTGCCCGCCTGAGGCCTCAGCGGGCCCTGCGGGGCGCCGCCGTGGTGGTGCCGACCACCAGCTCGACGGGGAGCTCCACGCGCTCGGGGTGCTCCCCGGCGAGGAGCGCGGCCACCAGGCGACCGGCCTCCCGGCCGCGGGCGGCCGCGTCCTGGCGCGCGGTGGTCAGTCGGTCCTCGCCGAGCCACGGCGTCTCCACCCCGTCGTAGCCGGTGACGGAGAGGTCTGCGGGGACCTCCAGCCCCAGGGCGCGGGCGGCCGTGACGACCCCCACCGCGAGCAGGTCGGACTGCGCCACGACGGCCGTGGGTCGGCGCGCGGCGGGCAGGAGGCGCCCGCCGTCGTCGCACAGCAGCGCCCTGGCGGCTGCCTCGCCCTCGTCGCGCGAGTTCGCCCCGCTCTCCCAGGCGGGGAGGGGGGGCAGTCCCGCGCCGGCGCCCAGGACGTCCTCGGTGCCCTCCAGGCGCTCCCACGCGTCGTTGTACGCCCGCGCCGCCCGCCGGGGTCCCTCGAGCCGGCCCGAGCGGCGGTGCGGCCCCCACGGCAGCGTGACGACGGCGGCCCGCTGGTGGCCGAGGTCCGCCAGGTGCTGGGCGACGCGCCGCGCCGCGCCGCGGTTGTCCAGCTCCACCAGGTGCACGCCGTCGCGGTACGGGCCCTCGATGCCGACGACCGGCACCCGGCGCCGCAGCAGCAGGTCCAGGGCCGGGTCGTCGTCGCCCCCGCAAGTGGCGAAGACCACGGCGTCCACGGGCGACTGCTCCACCACGGCCAGGCGGGCCGGGTCGTCCTCGACCCCGCCGATGAGGAGCAGGCCGGCCCCCAGGGCCCCGACCTCGTCGGCCAGCGCGTCGAGCTGCACCACGGCCAGCGGGTCGGCGAACGCGTAGCCGAGGCGGTCGCCGACGACGACGCCGACGACGCGCGAGCGCCCCCGGCGCAGGGAGCGCGCCAGGGGGTCGGGCCCGGCGTACCCGAGCTCGGCGGCGGCGGCGAGGACCCGGGTGCGGGTCGCCTCGAGGACCCGCCGGTCGCCGGCGAAGGCGAGCGAGGCGGTCGACGTCGACACCCCGGCGCGTGCGGCGACGTCCCTGAGCACCGGGCGCCCTGCCGCCGGGGAGGGCGTCCGGGGGGCCGGCGATCCGTCTTGACCGGGGGAGGGCACGGGTGCGAGCCTAGCCGTCGAATCGATTCGATCGTGGTGGGCGGGGCCGTGGGCGCCGATCGCACCGCCCCTCGCTGCTGGAGCCACCCGTGTCCACTCCGTCCGACACCGCGGCCACCGCCCTGCCGGTGCCGCAGGTCCGCGCCGCCCGGAACGCGGTGTTCGCGGTCTTCGCCCTCAACGGCATCGCCTTCGCCACCTGGGCCTCGCGCCTGCCCACCACCCGCGACGAGCTCGGCCTCTCCCAGGCCCAGCTCGGGCTGCTGCTGCTGTGCATCGCCGTCGGGTCGGTGGCAGCGCTGCCCACTGCGGGACCCCTGGCGGCCCGCGTCGGCACCACGAGGCTGGTGCGGCTCGCGACCGTCCTCGGGCTCGGGGGCGTGGCCTGGGCGTCCTTCGCCGCGACGGCGCTGCACTCGGTGCCGCTCACCGTGCTCGGCCTGGTCCTCATGGGCGTCGGCATCGGCGCCTGGGACGTCGGCATGAACCTCGAGGGCGCGCTCGTGGAGCAGCACCTCGGCCGGGCGATCATGCCCGCCTTCCACGCGGGGTTCAGCGGCGGCACGGTCCTGGCGGCGGGGCTCGGCGCCTTCATGGCCTGGGGTGACGTCCCCGTCTGGGGGCACGCGGGGGCCGTCGCCGTCGTCTCCGTCGCGCTGCTGTGGTGGGCCAGCGGGAGGTTCCTCCCCGAGGGCGGTCACGCGGCCGGCGCGCACGGCGCCGCGGTGGCCACCGCGGCGGACCCGGGCACGACCGGCGCCCCTGCGGCGGTGGCGCCCGCCCGCCTGACGGCGCTGGGCGCCTGGCGCGAGCCCCGCACGCTCCTCATCGGCGTCCTGGTCCTGTCGGCGGCGTTCACCGAGGGCACCGCGAACGACTGGCTGGCGATCGCCCTGGTCGACGGCTACGGGGCCTCGGCCGCCGTCGGAGCCGTCGGCTTCGCCGTCTTCCTCTCCGCCATGACCGCCGCGCGGCTCGGCGGGCAGTGGGCGCTCGACCGCTGGGGCCGCGTGCCCGTGCTGCGCGCCACCACCGCGCTCGGGGCGGTCGGCGCCCTGCTGGTCGTCTTCGGCACCTGGCTGCCGCTCGCCGTCGTCGGGGCGGTCCTGTGGGGCGCGGGCGCCGCCCTGGGCTTCCCCGTCGGGATCTCCGCCGCCGCCGACGACCCGCGCCGCGCCGCCGTGCGGGTCAGCGTGGTCACCACCATCGGCTACACGGCGTTCCTCGCGGGCCCCCCGCTGCTGGGCTTCCTCGGCGAGCACGTCGGCGCCCTCGACGCCCTCCTCGTGGTGGCGCTGGTCGCGGTGCCCTCGCTCCTGGTCAGCAGGGTGGCCCAGCCGCGCGCCGGGTCGGCCGGGGAGCGGCACGACGCCGCGGCGCGCACGGCCTAGCCTTCAGCGGTGACCAGCACCGCCCAGCACCAGGCCGCGACCCTCGCGGAGCTCACCACGCTGCGCGTCGGCGGGCCGGCCGCCCGCACGGTGGTCGCCACCACCCGTCAGCAGGTGGTCGACGCCGTCAGCGCTGCCGACGCCTCGGGTGAGCCGGTGCTCGTCGTCGGCGGCGGCTCCAACCTCGTCGTCGGCGACGGGGGCTTCGACGGCACCGTCGTCGTGGTGCGCACGAGGGGCGTCGAGCTGGAGAGCGGCGACTGGTGCGGCGGGGCCTTCCTGCACGTCGACGCGGGGGAGGACTGGGACGCCCTCGTGGCCCGCGCCGTCGCGAACGGCTGGTCGGGCGTCGAGTGCCTGTCCGGGATCCCCGGCACGGTCGGCGCGACGCCGGTGCAGAACGTGGGCGCCTACGGCCAGCAGCTGTCCGACGTCCTCGCCAGCGTCCAGACCTGGGACCGGAAGGACGGGCGCCTGCGCACCATCCCGGCCTTCAACTGCCACCTGCGCTACCGCGACTCGCTGTTCAAGGACGAGCCCGGCCGCTACGTCATCCTCGAGGTCGTCCTGCAGCTGCCCATCAACGACCTGGCCGCACCGGTGCGGTACGCCGAGCTGGCGGCGCAGATGGGGGCCGAGCCGGGGGAGCGGCGTCCGCTGGCCGAGGTCCGCGACGCGGTCCTCGCGCTGCGCCGGCGCAAGGGCATGGTGCTCGACGAGACCGACCACGACACCTGGTCCACCGGGTCGTTCTTCACCAACCCGCTGCTCACCGCCGAGCAGGCGGACGCGCTGCCGCCGGACGCGCCGCGCCACGACGGCGGCGAGGGCCGCGTCAAGACGTCCGCCGCGTGGCTGGTCGAGCGCGCCGGCTTCCCCCGCGGCTTCGGGCTGGCGGGGGAGTCCTCACCGGCCGCCCTGTCGTCCAAGCACACCCTGGCGGTGACGAACCGCGGCACCGCCACCGCGGCCGACGTCCTCGCCGTGGCCCGCGCGGTGCGCGACGGCGTGCGCGAGCGCTTCGGGGTCGAGCTCGTCCCCGAGCCCGAGCTCGTCGGCTGCTCCCTCTGAGCGCGCCCGGGCCGTCCGCGCCGTCCCCCTCGGCGCAGCCCTGGCGGCGGGTGGCGCCGGCGCTGTTCGCCTGCGCGTGGGGCGGCAACCACTTCACCCCGCTGCTGCTGCTGTACCGGCAGGTGGAGGGCTACTCGGCCGTCGTCGTCGACCTCTTCTTCGGGGTCTACGTGCTCGGCGTCGTCCCCGGCTTCCTGCTGGCGGGCCCCCTGTCCGACCGGCTCGGCCGCAAGCGGCCCGTCGTCGTCGCCGTGGTGCTGGGGATGGCCGCCAGCGCCGTCCTGGCCGCCGGGGCCGGTGGGGTGGTCCTCATGTGCGCCGGCCGCTTCCTCGCGGGGCTGAGCGTCGCGACGGCCATGGTGGTCGGCACCAGCTGGGTCAAGGAGCTCTCCTCCGCCCCGTGGGACGACGTCGACCCGCCCCGCCGCGCGCGGCGCGCGGCCCTCGTCCTCACGGCGGGCTTCGGGCTCGGGGCCGGGGTGAGCGGGGCGCTCGCCCAGTGGGGCCCGGTGCCCACGGTCCTGCCCTACGCCGTGCAGTCGCTGCTCGCGCTCGCCGCGCTGGTGCCGCTGCTGACGGCGCCCGAGACGCGCCCCCGCGACCCGGCCCTCCCGGACGGGCCGGCGGGTCGGGCCCGGGCCGCCGCGCTGGCCGCCGAGGTGCTGGCCGACCTGCGCGTGCCGCGGCCCGTGCGCCGCCGCTTCGCCGGGGTGGTCCTGCCGGCGGCGCCGTGGGTGTTCGGGTCCGCCGCGCTGGCGTACGCCGTGGCGCCCTCGCTGGTGGTCAGTAGGGTCGGCGACCTGGCCGTCGCCACCGCCGCGCTCCTGTGCGTGGTGGGCCTCGGGGTGGGTGCCCTCGTCCAGCCCTGGGTCCCCGCCCTGGCCCGGCTGACCGGTGGCCGGCAGCTGGTGGTCGGCATGGGGGCCGCCGTGCTCGGGGCGGGGCTGGTGGCCCTCCTGGCGGCGCGGCCGTCGGTGCCGCTCGCCCTCGTCGTCGCGGCGGTGCTGGGCCTGGTGTACGGCGTGGTGCTCGTGGCGGGTCTGGTCGAGGTCCAGGCGCTGGCGACGCCGCGCGACCTGGGAGCCCTCACCGGGTGGTACTACAGCGCCACCTACCTGGGCTTCCTGCTCCCGGAGGCGCTGTCGGTGTCGGCACCGCTGGCCGGCGAGCCCGTGCGCCTGCTCGCCGTCCTCGCGCTGGCGCTGGTGTGCGCCGGTCTCGTCGCGGCGGGCCTGCGGCGGCCCGCCGCGACGAGGGGGGCGTGAGGGTCAGCGCGCCTCGCCGAGCACCCGCTGGATCCGGGTGACGCCCTCGACCAGGTCGTCGTCGCCGAGGGCGTAGCTCAGGCGCAGGTAGCCGGTCGGCCCGAACGCCTCGCCCGGGACCACGGCCACCTCGGCCTCCTCCAGCAGCAGCGTCGCGAGCTCCGCGCTGGTGGTGGGCACCCGCCCCCGGATGGTCCGGCCCATCAGCGCCTTCACCGACGGGTAGGCGTAGAAGGCGCCCCGCGGGGTGGGGCATTCGACGCCGTCGATGGCGGACAGCATCTCGACCATCGTGCGGCGACGGCGGTCGAAGGCCTCGCGCATGTGCGCGACGGCGTCGAGGGAGCCCTCCAGCGCGGCGACCGCGGCGCGCTGCGAGACGTCGGCGACGTTGCTGGTCAGGTGGCTCTGGAGGTTCGTGCCGGCCCTGACCACGTCGCGCGGGCCGATGAGCCACCCCACGCGCCAGCCGGTCATGGCGTAGGTCTTGGCGACGCCGTTGAGGACGAGGGTGCGGTCGGCCAGCTCGGGCACGACCACCGGCACCGAGGGCGCCGTGGCGCCGTCGTAGAGGAGGTGCTCGTAGATCTCGTCGGTGACCACCCACACCCCGTGCTCGAGCGCCCACTCGCCGATGGCGCGGACCTGCGCCTCGTCGTAGACGGCCCCGGTGGGGTTGGAGGGGGAGCAGAACAGCAGCACCTTGGTGCGCGGGGTCCGCGCGGCCTCGAGCTGCTCCACGGTCACCAGGTAGCCCTGGTCCTCACCGGCGAAGACCTCGACGGGCACGCCCCCCGCCAGGCGCACCGCCTCGGGGTAGGTGGTCCAGTACGGCGCGGGGAGGATGACCTCGTCGCCCGGGTCGCACAGCGCCGCGAACGCCGTGTACACGGCCTGCTTGCCCCCGTTGGTGACCAGCACCTGGTCGGGGGAGACCTCGTAGCCCGAGTCGCGCGCCGTCTTGGCGACGACGGCCGCCTTCATCTCCGGCAGGCCCCCGGCGGGCGTGTACCGGTGGTTCCTGGGGTCGCGGCACGCCGCGGCGGCGACCTCCACGACGTCGGCGGGCGTCGGGAAGTCGGGCTCACCGGCGCCGAAGCCGATCACCGGCCTGCCCTGCGCCTTGAGCGCCTTCGCCTTCGCGTCGACGGCCAGCGTGGCCGACTCGGCGATGGCCGCGAGCCGCGCCGACACGCGGCGCTCGCTCACGGGAGGGGTGCTGGGACCGGCGGCAGGACCTGCGCTCACCCCCCGATCATCCCGCACGGCGCAGCGGTCGGTCACCCCGGCCGCCGACAACGCGTATGCTGGCCGACCGGTGGTCGTGCGCTGCCCCCGTCCGGGCGTCCAGCGTCCCGGCCGAGAGCGGCGCCGCGGGGCGAGAGCCCGGCGGTCGGACCACCGAAGGGCAGTGGCGCAATTGGTAGCGCACCGGTCTCCAAAACCGGCGGTTGCGGGTTCGAGTCCCGCCTGCCCTGCGAAGCGGACCCGGCGTCCGCGAGCAGCACGACCCGAAGGACGACCAGCCGGACGAGCAGTCCGGGGAGCAGCGCCGGCGCACCGGTGCGAGGAGGTGCGAGCGACGTGACCGAGACCGACCCGGGCAGCCCCTCCGGCACGACGACCGCGAGCCGCGGCGGCCCCATCGCCCGCCTGCTCGTGTTCCTGCGCCAGGTGGTCGGCGAGCTGAAGAAGGTCGTCTACCCCACCCGCGACGAGCTGGTCACCTACACCACGGTCGTCCTCGTCTTCGTCGCCGTCGTCATGACGTACGTGTCCCTGCTGGACCTCGGGTTCGGGCGCCTCGTGCTCTGGGTGCTCGGCGGCAGCTGAGCCGCCACCCGCCCCGCCGAGACGACCGGCAGCCCGCAAGGCCACCCGCAGCACCCGCAGACCAGGAAGCAGGCCCCCCCATCGTGTCCCAGCCGCAGTACGACGCCTCCGAGCCCCTCGACGCCGAGGCCGTCGAGGTCGACGCCGCCCAGGACGTCGCGGTGGACGGCGACGACGTCGACGCCGCGGACAGCGCTGCGCCGGCTGCTGACGACGACGCGGCCGCCGACGGCGACGACGTGGCGGGCGAGGCCGAGGGGTCCGCCGAGGCCGAGGCCGAGGTCGACCCCGTCGAGGAGTTCAAGACGCAGCTGCGCCGGGCCCCCGGCGACTGGTTCGTCATCCACTCCTACGCGGGCTACGAGAACCGCGTGAAGAGCAACCTCGAGAACCGCATCGGCAGCCTCAACATGGAGGACTACATCTTCCAGGTCGAGGTGCCCATGGAAGAGGTCCGCGAGATCAAGAACGGCCAGCCGAAGCTCGTGCGCCGCGTGCGCATCCCGGGCTACGTGCTGGTGCGCATGGACCTGACCAACGAGTCCTGGGGCGCGGTGCGGCACACGCCCGGCGTCACCGGGTTCGTCGGCAACACCCACCAGCCGGTGCCGCTGAGCACCGACGAGGTGTTCTCCATGCTGGCCCCGGCGCTGGAGCCCAAGGAGGGCGCCAAGGCGGCCCCGAAGAGCGCTCCCGCCACCGAGGTCGACTTCGAGGTCGGCGAGTCGGTCACGGTCATGGAGGGCCCCTTCGAGACCATGCCGGCCACCATCTCGGAGATCAACGCCGACCGCCGCACGGTGCAGGTGCTGGTCTCCATCTTCGGCCGGGAGACGCCGGTCGAGCTGTCGTTCGGCCAGGTCGCCAAGATCTGACCGGCTGCTCCTCCAGCACTCGCTCGCGAGGAAGACCACGAGGTAGAGAAGAGCCATGCCCCCCAAGAAGCGGGTCTCCGGACTCATCAAGCTCCAGATCAACGCCGGCGCGGCCACCCCGGCCCCGCCGATCGGCCCCGCGCTGGGCCAGCACGGCGTCAACATCATGGAGTTCTGCAAGGCGTACAACGCCGCGACCGAGTCGCAGCGCGGCAACGTCGTCCCCGTCGAGATCACCGTGTACGAGGACCGCTCGTTCACGTTCATCCTCAAGACGCCGCCGGCCGCCGAGCTCATCAAGAAGGCCGCCGGCGTGGCCAAGGGCTCCCCGACGCCGCACACCACCAAGGTCGCCCAGCTGACCCAGGACCAGGTGCGCGCCATCGCCGAGCACAAGATGCAGGACCTCAACGCGAACGACGTCGACGCCGCGATGAAGATCATCGCCGGCACCGCGCGCTCCATGGGCATCACCGTCCAGGCCTGAGGCCCCCCGGCGGCGCCCCGCGCCGCCAGCACCGCACACCCGTGGGAGGGCCGGTCCAGCACCGGTCCGCCTGACCACCGAGAGGAACACCCGTGAAGCACAGCAAGGCCTACCGCGCCGCAGCGGAGAAGATCGACCGCGCCGCCCTCTACAGCCCCCTCGAGGCCGTGAAGCTGGCCAAGGACACCTCGGTCACGAAGTACGACGCCACCGTCGAGGTCGCCTTCTGCCTGGGCGTCGACCCGCGCAAGGCCGACCAGATGGTCCGCGGCACCGTGAACCTGCCCCACGGCACCGGCAAGACCGCGCGCGTCCTCGTGTTCGCCGTCGGCCCGCGCGCCGCGGCCGCTGAGGCCGCCGGTGCCGACATCGTCGGCGGCGACGAGCTGATCGAGCGCGTCGCCGGGGGCTTCCTCGACTTCGACGCCGCGGTCGCCACCCCCGACCTCATGGGCAAGGTGGGTCGCCTGGGCCGCGTGCTCGGCCCCCGCGGCCTCATGCCGAACCCGAAGACCGGCACCGTGACGATGGACGTGGCCAAGGCCGTCACCGACATCAAGGGCGGCAAGATCGAGTTCCGCGTCGACAAGCACTCGAACCTGCACTTCATCATCGGCAAGTCCTCCTTCTCGGAGACCGCCCTGGTGGAGAACTACGCCGCCGCGCTCGACGAGGTGCTCCGCCTCAAGCCGGCCGCCGCCAAGGGCCGCTACATCTCCAAGGCGACCATGGCCACCACCATGGGCCCCGGCATCCCGCTGGACCCGTCGCGCACCCGCGACCTCCTCGAGACCGGCGCCGCCTGACGGTCTCCGCAGGACCCCTGCAGGCCCCCGCCCCCGGACGCACCGGGGGCGGGGGCCTGCGCCGTCCCCGCACCGCCTCCGCGCGCCGGTGGCCCTCCAGGACGGTCCGGCCCACCCCCGCAGCCGTGTAGAGTGGGCCCACCGAAGACCGCCGGTCTCCGCCCGCCCCCCGGGGAGGACGGACGAAGGCTCCGCCACGACGGAGCGCCCAGCGCAGGTGAGCGAGACCCAGCAGCACCCCGAGCGCGAGAGCGTCCGGCGGACCGCTGCCTGCGAGCCCCGTGCGCCTGGCGCCGGGGCTCTCGTCGTGTCGGGCCCGGACCGCCGTCGGCCGGGTCGCTCCCTCGCGGGAGCGGTCTGCAGCACGTGACAGACCCGGAAGGAGGATCGTGCCCACTGCTGAGAAGGAAGCAGCCGTCGCCGAGCTCACCGAGCTCTTCCGCGGCGCGAACGCCGGTGTGCTCACCGAGTACCGCGGCCTGACCGTCGCGCAGCTCAAGGAGCTCCGCCGCGCGATCGGCGACAACGGCAGCTACAACGTCGTCAAGAACACCCTCACCGCGATCGCCGCCAAGAACGCCGGCGTCGACGCGTTCGAGGGCCAGCTGTCCGGCCCCACGGCCATCGCGTTCATCACCGGTGACCCGGTGGAGGCCGCCAAGGGCCTGCGCGCGTTCGCCAAGGGCAACCCGCAGCTGGTCATCAAGTCCGGCTTCCTCGAGGGCAAGCCGCTGACCGCGGCGGAGGTCCAGGCGCTCGCCGACCTCGAGCCCCGCGAGGTCCTGCTGGCCAAGATGGCCGGTGCGCTCAAGGGCTCCCTCAACCGCGCCGCGTACGTCTTCAACGCGCCGCTGTCGAAGGCCGCCCGCACCGTCGACGCCCTGCGCGCCAAGGTCGAGGCCGGCGCGCCGGCCCCTGCGCCGAGCGACGAGGCCGCGGCTCCCGCCGCGACCGACGAGGCCCCGGCTGCCGCCGCGGCCGACGAGGCCTGAGCCTCACCACCCCAGACACGCACCACACGAGACACGAGGAGAGCCACCATGGCCAAGCTGTCCACTGACGAGCTGCTCGACGCCTTCAAGGACATGACGCTCATCGAGCTGTCGGACTTCGTGAAGAAGTTCGAGGAGGTCTTCGAGGTCACCGCCGCTGCCCCCGTCGCCGTCGCCGCCGCTGGTGGCGCCGCCGGTGGCGCCGCCGCCGAGGAGGCCGAGGAGCAGTCCGAGTTCGACGTCATCCTCGAGGCCGCCGGTGACAAGAAGATCCAGGTCATCAAGGAGGTGCGCGCCCTGACCTCCCTCGGCCTGAAGGAGGCCAAGGACCTCGTCGACGGCGCTCCCAAGCCCGTCCTCGAGAAGGTCGCCAAGGACGCCGCCGAGAAGGCCAAGGCCCAGCTCGAGGGCGCTGGCGCCACCGTCTCCGTCAAGTGAGACCGGTGCTGCTCGCGCGCGGCGCAGACCGCGTCTGAGCAGCACCACCAGCACCACGTCGTCGGCGCCGGTCCCCTCGGGGGCCGGCGCCGACGCGCGTCCCGGGCCGGATGGCGGCCCCCGGCCTGCGCGTTCTGCTTGACGGGGCGGGAGACCGGGGGCATCCTCGACGGGCCGGGGTGCTCCAGGGGGCTCCGGACTCCGGAGAGCGACGACGACGGCGTCGTCTGCTCGAGTGACGCGGGCTCCGGGCCCGCGGGTGACCCCGGCTGGACTTGTGCGCTCTGCGGGCGTACGGTAGCCCCTTGCGCACACTCATGCATGCCCCGAACCGACGATAGTCGGCCAGGGGTCGCAAGCATGCGCCCGCACCGTCCGCAGGCCCGTGGAAGGACTCCTCTTGGTCGCCTCGCGCACCTCGCTCCGCCCCAGCTCCAACGGTTCCACCTCGACCGCCCGTCGTGTGTCGTTCGCCAAGATCCGCGAGCCCCTCGACGTCCCCGACCTCCTCGCGCTGCAGACGGAGAGCTTCGACTGGCTCCTCGGCAACGAGCGCTGGCGCGAGCGCGTCGCCGCCGCCCAGGCGGAGGGCGAGGTCCCCGACACCTCGGGCCTGGAGGACATCTTCGAGGAGATCTCCCCGATCGAGGACTTCTCCGGCTCCATGTCGCTGAGCTTCCGCGACCACCGCTTCGAGCCGCCCAAGTACTCCCTGGAGGAGTGCAAGGAGCGGGACATGACCTACGCGGCACCGCTGTTCGTGACCGCCGAGTTCATGAACGCCACCACGGGTGAGATCAAGAGCCAGACGGTCTTCATGGGCGACTTCCCGCTCATGACCCCGCGCGGCACCTTCGTGATCAACGGCACCGAGCGCGTCGTCGTGTCGCAGCTGGTCCGCTCCCCGGGCGTGTACTTCGAGCGCACGATCGACAAGACCTCCGACAAGGACGTCTACTCCACCAAGATCATCCCCAGCCGCGGCGCCTGGCTGGAGTTCGAGATCGACAAGCGCGACATGGTCGGCGTCCGCGTCGACCGCAAGCGCAAGCAGTCGGTGACGGTCCTCCTCAAGGCGCTCGGCTGGACCGACGCGCAGATCCTCGAGGAGTTCGGCCAGTTCGAGTCCATGCGCGCGACGCTGGAGAAGGACTCGACCGCGAGCCAGGACGAGGCGCTCCTGGACATCTACCGCAAGCTGCGCCCGGGCGAGCCGCCGACCAAGGAGGCCGCCCAGACGCTGCTGGACAACCTCTACTTCAACCCGAAGCGCTACGACCTCGCGAAGGTCGGCCGCTACAAGCTGAACCGCAAGCTCGGGCTCGAGGAGCCGCTGAGCGCCGGGACGCTGCGGGTCGAGGACGTCGTCGCCACCATCAAGCTCCTGGTCACGCTGCACGCGGGCCAGAGCACGATGAAGGGCGTGCGGAACGGCCAGGAGGTCGACATCCGCGTCGAGGTCGACGACATCGACCACTTCGGCAACCGCCGCCTGCGCGCCGTCGGCGAGCTCATCCAGAACCAGGTCCGCACGGGCCTGAGCCGGATGGAGCGCGTCGTGCGCGAGCGCATGACGACGCAGGACGTCGAGGCCATCACGCCGCAGACGCTCATCAACATCCGTCCCGTCGTGGCCTCCATCAAGGAGTTCTTCGGGACGAGCCAGCTGAGCCAGTTCATGGACCAGACCAACCCGCTGGCGGGCCTGACCCACAAGCGCCGCCTGAGCGCCCTGGGCCCGGGCGGTCTGAGCCGCGACCGCGCCGGCATGGACGTCCGCGACGTCCACCCCTCCCACTACGGCCGCATGTGCCCGATCGAGACCCCGGAGGGCCCGAACATCGGCCTGATCGGGTCGCTGTCGAGCTACGGGCGCATCAACCCGTTCGGCTTCGTGGAGACGCCGTACCGCCGCGTCGAGGACGGCGTCGTCAGCGACGAGGTGCACTACCTCACCGCCGACGAGGAGGACGAGCACGTCATCGCCCAGGCGAACGCCCCCCTGGGCGAGCGCCAGGAGTTCACCGAGGCCCGCGTGCTGGTGCGCGCCAAGGGCGGCGAGGCCGAGTTCGTCCCGGCCGCCGACGTCGACTACATGGACGTCTCGCCGCGCCAGATGGTCTCCGTGGCCACCGCGATGATCCCGTTCCTCGAGCACGACGACGCCAACCGCGCGCTCATGGGCTCCAACATGCAGCGCCAGGCCGTGCCGCTGGTCCGCGCCGAGGCCCCCCTCGTGGGCACCGGCATGGAGCTGCACGCCGCTGTCGACGCCGGTGACGTGGTCGTGGCCGAGAAGCCGGGCGCCGTCACGGCGGTCAGCGCCGACATCGTCACCGTCGCCAACGACGACGGCACGACGTCGACGTACCGCCTGGCCAAGTTCCGCCGGTCGAACCAGGGGACCGCGTACAACCAGCGCGTGCTGGCGGTCGAGGGCACCCACGTCGAGCGCGGCACCGTCCTCGCCGACGGCCCGTCGACCGACCAGGGCGAGCTGGCGCTGGGCCGCAACCTCCTCGTGGCGTTCATGCCGTGGGAGGGCCACAACTACGAGGACGCGATCATCCTCTCCCAGCGGATCGTCCAGGACGACGTCCTGAGCTCGATCCACATCGAGGAGCACGAGGTCGACGCCCGCGACACGAAGCTGGGCCCGGAGGAGATCACCCGGGACATCCCCAACGTCGCGGAGGAGGTCCTCGCGGACCTCGACGAGCGCGGCATCATCCGCATCGGCGCCGAGGTCGTCCCCGGCGACATCCTCGTCGGCAAGGTCACGCCCAAGGGCGAGACCGAGCTCACCCCCGAGGAGCGCCTGCTGCGCGCCATCTTCGGCGAGAAGGCGCGCGAGGTGCGCGACACCTCGCTGAAGGTGCCCCACGGCGAGTCCGGCACCGTCATCGGCGTCAAGGTCTTCGACCGCGAGGACGGCGACGAGCTGCCCCCGGGCGTGAACCAGCTGGTCCGCGTCTACGTGGCGCAGAAGCGCAAGATCACCGGTGGTGACAAGCTCGCCGGCCGCCACGGCAACAAGGGCGTCATCTCCAAGATCCTGCCCGTCGAGGACATGCCGTTCCTCGAGGACGGCACCCCGGTCGACATCGTGCTGAACCCGCTGGGCGTGCCCGGCCGCATGAACGTCGGCCAGGTCCTCGAGCTGCACCTCGGCTGGATCGCCAAGCAGGGCTGGAAGATCGAGGGGAACCCCGAGTGGGCCGCTCGCATCCCGGAGGTGGCCCGCGAGGTCGCCCCGAACACGCCCGTGGCCTCCCCGGTCTTCGACGGCGTGTCGGAGAACGAGATCACCGGGCTGCTCGGCTGCACGACGCTCACCCGCGACGGCGAGCGCCTGGTGGACGAGTCCGGCAAGGCGCGGCTGTTCGACGGCCGCTCCGGCGAGCCGTTCCCGCACCCGGTGTCGGTCGGCTACATGTACATCCTCAAGCTCCACCACCTGGTCGACGACAAGATCCACGCCCGTTCGACCGGCCCCTACTCGATGATCACGCAGCAGCCCCTGGGTGGTAAGGCCCAGTTCGGCGGCCAGCGGTTCGGCGAGATGGAGGTGTGGGCCCTCGAGGCGTACGGCGCGGCCTACGCGCTGCAGGAGCTGCTCACCATCAAGTCCGACGACGTCCTGGGCCGCGTGAAGGTCTACGAGGCCGTCGTCAAGGGCGAGAACATCCCCGAGCCGGGCATCCCCGAGTCCTTCAAGGTGCTCATCAAGGAGATGCAGTCGCTCTGCCTGAACGTGGAGATCCTCTCCAGCGACGGCACGAGCATCGAGATGCGGGAGACCGACGACGACGTCTTCCGCGCTGCGGAGGAGCTGGGCATCGACCTCTCCCGCCGCGAGCCGTCCAGCGTCGAGGAGGTCTGACCTCCCGTCGCCCGGGCCCCCGCTGGGGGGCCCGGGCGACGCACCCCTCTCCCAGCACCCCGCGCTCAGCAGACTGAGCGCCCCTGAGCACCACCGAGAGGACACCAGTGCTCGACGTCAACTTCTTCGACGAGATCCGCATCGGCCTGGCCACCGCCGACTCGATCCGCGCCTGGAGCCACGGCGAGGTCAAGAAGCCCGAGACCATCAACTACCGCACGCTCAAGCCGGAGAAGGACGGGCTCTTCTGCGAGAAGATCTTCGGTCCCACCCGGGACTGGGAGTGCTACTGCGGGAAGTACAAGCGCGTCCGCTTCAAGGGCATCATCTGCGAGCGCTGCGGCGTCGAGGTGACGCGCGCCAAGGTGCGCCGCGAGCGGATGGGCCACATCGAGCTCGCCGCCCCCGTGACGCACATCTGGTACTTCAAGGGCGTCCCCAGCCGTCTCGGCTACCTGCTCGACCTCGCCCCCAAGGACCTCGAGAAGGTCATCTACTTCGCGGCCTACATGATCACGTGGGTCGACGACGAGTCGCGCTCCCGCGACCTGCCCTCCCTGCAGGCGCAGATGGACGTCGAGAAGAAGCAGGTCGCCGACCGCCGCGACAGCGACGTGGAGGCCCGCGCCCAGAAGCTCGAGGCCGACCTGGCCGAGCTCGAGGCCGAGGGCGCCAAGGGCGACGCGCGCCGCCGCGTCCGCGAGTCCGCCGAGCGCGAGATGAACTCCATCCGGCGCCGCGCGGACGCCGAGGTCGACCGCCTGACCCAGGTGTGGGACCGCTTCGCCAAGCTCAAGGTCGCCGACCTCGAGGGTGACGAGGTGCTCTACCGCGAGCTGCGCGACCGGTACGGCCTCTACTTCGAGGGCGGCATGGGCGCTGCGGCGATCCAGAAGCGCCTCGCGTCCTTCGACCTCCAGGCCGAGGCCGAGTCCCTGCGCGAGACCATCGCCACGGGCAAGGGCCAGCGCAAGACCCGCGCCCTCAAGCGCCTCAAGGTCGTGTCGGCGTTCCTGACGACGACCAACTCCCCGCTCGGCATGGTGCTCGACGCGGTCCCGGTCATCCCGCCGGACCTGCGCCCGATGGTCCAGCTCGACGGTGGCCGCTTCGCCACCTCCGACCTGAACGACCTGTACCGCCGCGTGATCAACCGCAACAACCGCCTCAAGCGGCTCCTCGACCTCGGCGCGCCCGAGATCATCGTGAACAACGAGAAGCGGATGCTGCAGGAGGCCGTCGACGCGCTGTTCGACAACGGCCGCCGCGGCCGCCCGGTCACCGGCCCGGGCAACCGCCCCCTGAAGTCGCTGTCCGACATGCTCAAGGGCAAGCAGGGCCGGTTCCGCCAGAACCTGCTCGGCAAGCGCGTCGACTACTCGGGCCGCTCGGTCATCGTGGTCGGCCCGCAGCTCAAGCTGCACCAGTGCGGCCTGCCCAAGCCGATGGCGCTCGAGCTCTTCAAGCCCTTCGTGATGAAGCGGCTCGTCGACCTCAACCACGCGCAGAACATCAAGTCGGCCAAGCGCATGGTCGAGCGCGCCCGCCCCGTGGTGTGGGACGTGCTCGAGGAGGTCATCACCGAGCACCCGGTGCTGCTGAACCGCGCACCCACGCTGCACCGCCTCGGCATCCAGGCCTTCGAGCCCCAGCTGGTCGAGGGCAAGGCGATCCACCTGCACCCGCTCGTCTGCGGCGCGTTCAACGCCGACTTCGACGGTGACCAGATGGCCGTCCACCTGCCGCTGAGCGCCGAGGCCCAGGCCGAGGCGCGCGTGCTGATGCTGTCGAGCAACAACATCCTCAAGCCGGCGGACGGCCGCCCGGTGACGATGCCCACCCAGGACATGGTCATCGGCCTGTTCCACCTGACCTCGGTCGTCGAGGACGGCCCGGGGACGGGGCGCACGTTCGGCTCGGTCTCCGAGGCGATCATGGCGTTCGACGCCAAGTCCCTCGACCTCGGCTCCGTGGTGCGCATCCGCCTGGAGGGCGTCGTCCCGCCGGCCGGTGCCGCCACGCCCGACGGGTGGGAGCAGGGGCAGCCGCTCCTGGTCGAGACCACCCTGGGCCGGGCGCTGTTCAACGAGGCCCTGCCGACGGACTACCGGTTCGTCGACGCGGTCGTCGACAAGAAGCAGCTGTCGACCATCGTCAACGACCTCGCCGAGCGCTACCCCAAGGTGCAGGTCGCCGCGACGCTGGACGCCCTCAAGGCGGCCGGCTTCCACTGGGCCACGCGCTCGGGCACGACGATCGCCATCTCCGACCTGGTCTCGCCGGACAACAAGCAGGCGATCCTCGAGGAGCACGAGGCGCGCGCCGAGAAGGTCCAGCAGCAGTACGAGGCCGGCCTGATCACCAACGACGAGCGCCGCCAGGAGCTCATCGAGATCTGGACCGTCGGCACCAACCGCGTCGCGGAGGACCTCGAGTCCTCGATCGACCCGAAGAACACCATCTTCCGGATGGTCACCTCGGGCGCGCGAGGCAACTGGATGCAGATGCGCCAGATCGGCGGCATGAAGGGCCTGGTCGCCAACCCGAAGGGCGAGATCATCCCCCGCCCGGTGAAGTCCTCCTTCCGCGAGGGCCTGTCGGTGCTGGAGTTCTTCATCTCGACCCACGGCGCCCGCAAGGGCCTCGCGGACACCGCGCTGCGCACCGCCGACTCGGGCTACCTGACCCGTCGTCTGGTGGACGTCTCGCAGGACGTCATCGTCCGCGAGGACGACTGCGGCACCAGCAAGGGGCTCACGCTCCCCATCGGCGTCCGCGGCCAGGACGGCGAGCTCCGCCTGCTCGACACCGTGGAGACCAGCGTCTACGCCCGCACCCTCGCGACCCCGGTCGTGGTGGACGGCGAGGTGCTGGCCGACGCCGGCGCCGACGTCGGTGACGTCCTCATCGACGCGCTCGTCGAGCGCGGCGTCGAGGAGGTCAAGATCCGCTCGGTGCTGACCTGCGAGTCCAAGGTCGGGACATGCGCGCTCTGCTACGGCCGCTCGCTGGCCTCGGGCAAGCTCGTGGACATCGGCGAGGCGGTCGGCATCATCGCCGCCCAGTCGATCGGCGAGCCCGGCACGCAGCTGACCATGCGCACCTTCCACGTCGGCGGCGTCGCGTCCGAGGGCGGTGACATCACGCACGGCCTCCCGCGCGTGCAGGAGCTGTTCGAGGCGCGCACCCCGAAGGGCCAGGCGCCCATCGTGGAGGCCGTCGGCAAGGTGTCCATCGAGGACGCGGAGCGCACGCGCCGCATCACGGTGACCCCGGACGACGGGTCCGAGGAGGTCTCGCACCTGGTCAGCAAGCGCGCGCGCCTGCTGGTCTCGGACGGCCAGCGCGTCGAGGTCGGGCAGCAGCTCGTGCAGGGGTCGGTCGACCCCAAGCAGGTGCTGCGCATCCTCGGCCCCCGCGCGGTGCAGAAGCACCTGGTCGACGAGGTCCAGTCGGTCTACCGCAGCCAGGGCGTGGGCATCCACGACAAGCACATCGAGGTCATCGTGCGGCAGATGCTGCGCCGCGTGACGATCATCGACTCCGGGGACGCGCACCTGCTGCCCGGCGAGCTCGCCGAGCGCGGCCGCTTCGAGTCGGAGAACCGCCGCGTCGTGGCCGAGGGCGGCACCCCCGCCGCCGGTCGCCCGGAGCTCATGGGCATCACGAAGGCGTCGCTCGCGACGGAGTCGTGGCTGTCGGCGGCCTCCTTCCAGGAGACCACCCGCGTGCTCACCGAGGCCGCCCTCAACGGGCGCAGCGACCCGCTGCTCGGCCTCAAGGAGAACGTGATCCTGGGCAAGCTGATCCCGGCCGGCACCGGCCTGGCGCGCTACCGCGACGTCAAGGTCGAGCCGACGGAGGAGGCGAAGGCCGCGATGTACGCGATCCCGAGCTACGACGACTCCGACTACGAGGGCTACTTCGGCTCCGGCTCCGGCCAGGCCGTGCCCCTGGAGGAGTACGACATCGGCGGCTACGGCCGCTGAGCGCGTGCCGCGCCGCTGACCAGCGGCGCGGCGCACGCACCTGACGCCCTCGGCGACCGGGAACACCCCGGTCGCCGGGGGCGTTTTGACTGGTGTATCGCGCACCGCGTACCCTCGACAGAAGCCCGGGCGCGCCCGGGCCTCCGTGCGCCAGGACCGGTCCGCCTCCATCGAGGGGTGGGCGTCCGGGCCGGGTCCGGCGGGAGATCCGCCGGGCAGTCGGACGTGCCCGACCACGGGGGCCAGGCAGTACGAGGGTCGAACGGAGCCAGCTCCGGGAGACGGCAGCCCGACACAGACAGACGCACGTCACGACCCACGGAGACTCAGTGCCCACCATCCAGCAGTTGGTCCGCAAGGGCCGCCAGGACAAGGCGAGCAAGACCAAGACGCCTGCGCTCAAGGGGAGCCCGCAGCGCCGCGGCGTGTGCACCCGCGTGTACACGACCACCCCGAAGAAGCCGAACTCGGCGCTCCGCAAGGTCGCCCGCGTCCGCCTCTCCAGCCAGGTCGAGGTCACCGCCTACATCCCCGGTGAGGGCCACAACCTCCAGGAGCACTCCATCGTGCTCGTGCGCGGCGGCCGCGTGAAGGACCTCCCCGGCGTCCGCTACAAGATCGTGCGCGGCGCCCTCGACACCCAGGCGGTCAAGAACCGCAAGCAGGCCCGCAGCCGCTACGGCGCGAAGAAGGGTAACTGATGCCTCGCAAGGGACCGGCCCCGAAGCGGCCGCTCGTCGTCGACCCGGTCTACGGGTCCCCGCTGGTCACCCAGCTGGTCAACAAGATCCTGGTCGACGGCAAGAAGTCGACGGCCGAGCGGATCGTCTACGGAGCGCTCGAGGGCGCCCGTGAGAAGACCGGGGGCGACCCGGTCGTGGCCCTGAAGAAGGCGATGGACAACGTCCGTCCCGCTCTCGAGGTCAAGTCGCGCCGCGTCGGCGGCGCCACCTACCAGGTGCCGATCGAGGTCCGCGCGGGCCGCTCCACCACGCTCGCGCTGCGCTGGCTCACCAGCTACGCGCGCTCGCGCCGCGAGAAGACCATGACCGAGCGCCTGATGAACGAGATCATCGACGCCAGCAACGGCCTGGGGGCTGCGGTCAAGCGCCGCGAGGACACCCACAAGATGGCCGAGTCGAACAAGGCGTTCGCGCACTACCGCTGGTGACCCACGGCGCGCCGCCGCTCCGGCGGCGGCGCACCTGCACCTGACCCACACCACTCGATCCACAGGCCCCTCGGGGCCGGACAGGCGGGACCACAGCGTGGCACTCGACGTGCTGACGGACCTCACGAAGGTCCGCAACTTCGGCATCATGGCCCACATCGACGCCGGCAAGACCACGACGACGGAGCGGATCCTCTTCTACACGGGGATCAACTACAAGATCGGCGAGGTCCACGACGGCGCCGCCACGATGGACTGGATGGAGCAGGAGCAGGAGCGCGGCATCACCATCACGTCCGCCGCGACGACGTGCTTCTGGAACGGCACCCAGCTCAACATCATCGACACGCCCGGGCACGTGGACTTCACCGTCGAGGTCGAGCGCAACCTGCGCGTCCTCGACGGCGCCGTCGCGGTGTTCGACGGCAAGGAGGGCGTCGAGCCCCAGTCGGAGACGGTGTGGCGCCAGGCGGACAAGTACGACGTCCCCCGCATCTGCTTCGTCAACAAGATGGACAAGCTGGGCGCGGACTTCTACTTCACCGTCCAGACCATCAAGGACCGCCTGGGCGCCACCCCCCTGGTGATCCAGATCCCGATCGGCTCCGAGAGCTCCTTCATCGGCTGCGTCGACCTGGTGAAGAACAAGGCGCTCGTGTGGCGCGGCGAGGTCGACAAGGGCGCCGCGTACTCCGAGGAGGAGATCCCCGAGGACCTCGCCGAGCAGGCCGCGGAGTACCGCCACCAGCTCATCGAGACGGTGGCCGAGTCCGACGAGGCGCTGCTCGAGAAGTACCTGGGCGGTGAGGAGCTCACGATCGAGGAGATCAAGGGCGCCATCCGCAAGCTGACGATCTCGTCGTCGCTGTACCCGGTGCTGTGCGGCTCGGCGTTCAAGAACAAGGGCGTCCAGCCCATGCTCGACGCCGTCGTCGACTACCTGCCGACCCCGCTGGACGTCCCCAGCGTCGAGGGCCACAAGCCCAACGACGAGGAGACGATCCTCACGCGCGCGGCGAAGTACGAGGAGCCCTTCTCGGCCCTCGCCTTCAAGATCTCGACGCACCCGTTCTTCGGCAAGCTGACCTACATCCGCGTGTACTCCGGGCGGATCGCCTCCGGCTCGCAGGTCGTCAACTCGACCAAGGGCAAGAAGGAGCGCATCGGGAAGATCTTCCAGATGCACTCCAACAAGGAGAACCCGGTCGACGAGGCCGCGGCGGGTCACATCTACGCCGTCATCGGCCTGAAGGACACGACCACGGGGGAGACGCTGTCCGACCCGTCGGCGCCGATCGTCCTGGAGTCGATGACCTTCCCCGAGCCCGTCATCTCGGTGGCGATCGAGCCGAAGACGAAGGCCGACCAGGAGAAGCTGGGCACCGCGATCCAGAAGCTCGCCGAGGAGGACCCGACCTTCCAGGTCCAGCTCGACGAGGAGACCGGCCAGACCATCATCAAGGGGATGGGCGAGCTCCACCTCGACATCCTGGTCGACCGCATGCGCCGCGAGTTCAACGTCGAGGCCAGCGTCGGCAAGCCCCAGGTGGCCTACCGCGAGACGATCCGCCGCACGGTCGAGAAGCTGGACTACGTCCACAAGAAGCAGACCGGTGGTTCGGGCCAGTACGCGAAGGTCCAGATGAAGTTCGAGCCCCTGGACACCTCCGACGGGCAGATGTACGAGTTCAAGAACGCCGTGACCGGTGGTCGCGTGCCTCGCGAGTACATCCCCAGCGTCGACGCCGGGATCCAGGACGCCATGCAGCTCGGCGTGGTCGCCGGCTACCCGCTGGTGGGCATCAAGGCCACGCTGCTGGACGGCGCGTACCACGAGGTCGACTCCTCGGAGATGGCCTTCAAGGTCGCTGGCTCGATGGTCCTGAAGGAGGGCGTCAAGAAGGCCGACCCGGTGCTCCTGGAGCCCGTGATGGCCGTCGAGGTCCGCACCCCCGAGGACTACATGGGTGAGGTCATCGGCGACCTGAACGCTCGCCGTGGCCAGATCCAGGCCATGGAGGACATCAGCGGTGCGAAGATCGTGCGCGCCTCCGTCCCCCTGTCGGAGATGTTCGGGTACGTGGGCGACCTGCGGTCGAAGACCCAGGGCCGCGCCGTGTACACGATGACGTTCGACAGCTACGCCGAGGTCCCGCGCAACGTGGCCGAGGAGATCGTCAAGAAGACCCGCGGCGAGTGACGTCGGCCCCCCGGGGCTGATCTCGACGCACGACGGCCCGGGTGGTGGGTGGTGAGCCCACCCGCCGCCCGGGCCGGACAGACCATCACAGACCAGAGCACCTGACTACCCAGGAGGACCCAGTGGCCAAGGCCAAGTTCGAGCGGACGAAGCCCCACGTCAACATCGGCACCATCGGTCACATCGACCACGGGAAGACGACGCTGACCGCGGCGATCTCCAAGGTGCTGCACGACAAGTACCCCGACCTGAACCCCTTCACGCCGTTCGACCAGATCGACAAGGCGCCCGAGGAGAAGCAGCGCGGCA